>NZ_JBEZFA010000012.1:0-185510 GCF_040649215.1 Micromonospora sp. NPDC049044
GGACGGCAGCGGCGTCGTGGTGATCGGACTGGGCCGGTTCGGCTGCCACCTGGCCGATGCTCTCACCCGGATGGACCGCGAGGTGTTGGCCATCGGAGCAGCTGTGTCGGCTCAGGCCTCGGCGGTGTCACCCGTGAGGTTCTTCACCAGGTTGGGGTCGACCGGAACGCCCGGGCCCATCGTGGAGGTCACGATGACCTTGCGAAGGTACTTGCCCTTGGCCGCGGACGGCTTGGCCCGCAGCACCTCGTCGAGCACCGCAGCGTAGTTCTCCACCAGCTGGCTCTCCGTAAAGGAGGCCTTGCCGATGATCAGGTGCAGGTTGGAGTGCTTGTCCACCCGGAAGGTGATCTTGCCGCCCTTGATGTCCTGCACCGCCTTGGTGACGTCCATGGTCACCGTGCCGGTCTTCGGGTTCGGCATGAGACCGCGCGGGCCCAGGATCCGCGCGATCCGGCCGATCTTGGCCATCTGGTCCGGCGTGGCGATCGCCGCGTCGAAGTCGAGCCAACCACCCTGGATCCGGGCGACCAGCTCATCGGTGCCCACCTCGTCCGCACCCGCCGCGGCAGCCTCTTCGGCCTTCGCGCCACCGGCGAACACGATCACGCGGGCGGTCTTACCGGTGCCGTGCGGCAGGTTGACCGTGCCGCGGACCATCTGGTCCGCCTTGCGGGGGTCGACGCCGAGGCGCATGGCGACCTCGACCGTGGCGTCGAACTTGACGTTGGTGGTCTCCTTGGCCAGCTTCACGGCCTCGGCGGGGGTGTAGAGCTTGGACCGGTCGATGACATCGGCGGCCTTGCGGTAGCTCTTGCTGCGCTGCATTGCTTATTACTCCTGTGGTCTCTGGCGGGCCGCTCGGCGCGGGCCCTCCCACGGTCTGGTCGACGGCCTGGGCCGACGTCAGTCGTTGACGGTGATGCCCATCGACCGGGCGGTGCCGGCGATGATCTTCTCGGCCTGCTCGATGTCGTTGGCGTTGAGGTCGGCCATCTTCTTCTCGGCGATCTCACGCAGCTGGGCGCGGCTGACCGAGCCGACCTTCTCGGACTGCGGAACACCCGAACCCTTCTGCACACCAGCGGCCTTGATCAGCAGCCGGGCAGCGGGCGGGGTCTTCAGCACGAACGTGAAGGAACGGTCCTCGTACACGCTGATCTCGGCGGGGACGATGTCGCCCCGCTGGGACTCGGTCTGCGAGTTGTAGGACTTGCAGAACTCCATGATGTTCACGCCGTGCTGGCCGAGCGCGGGGCCGACCGGCGGCGCCGGCGTGGCCTGGCCCGCCGGCAGCTGAAGCGTGAACGTCTTGACGAGCTTCTTCTTCGGAGGCATGTCACTTCCTGGGGCTTGGAGCTGGGAAAATGCGGCTGTCGCCGCCCTCGGAGCGCGCACGGTCAGCGCGGTGCGACAGCGGCGACATTCAAGAGTAGCGCAGGCCGCAGCCCACTCGTCCGCCGAGGTCGAGCGGGAGGGCGTACGCCGACGTCGGCGGCGGGTCGGACCCGCCGCCGACGACCAGTCAGATCTTGGCGACCTGGTTGAAGTTGAGCTCCACCGGCGTCTCGCGACCGAAGATCGACACCAGCACCTTGAGCTTCTGCTGGTCGGCGTTGATCTCGCTGATCGTGGCCGGCAGCGACGCGAACGCACCGTCGGTGACGGTGACCGAGTCGCCCACCTCGAAGTCGAGGACCTTGATCTCCGGCTTCGACTTCTTCTGCTCGGTCTCGACGGCCGGTGCCAGCCACTTCAGCACCTCGTCGAGGGAGAGCGGGGCGGGCCGGTCGGCCCGGTCGGTCGCGCCGACGAAGCCGGTCACGCCCGGGGTGTTGCGGACACACGAGTAGGACTCGGCGGTCAGCTCCATCCGGACCAGGATGTAGCCCGGGAAGACCTTGGCCTGGATCTGGGAACGCTTACCGTTCTTGACCTCGACCTCTTCCCTGGTCGGCACCTCGACCTGGTAGATGAAGTCCTCCATGTCGAGGCTCGTGATCCGGGTCTCGAGGTTGGTCTTGACCTTGTTCTCGTAGCCGGCGTAGGAGTGCACGACGTACCAGTCGCCCGGCGCGTAGCGCAGCTTCTGCCGCAGCTCGGCGACGGGGTCGTAATCCTCGTCCGGTGCAGGCTCGGTGGTGGGGAACTCCGGCTCGCTGGCGGCCTCAACCGACTCGTCACCAGCCGCCGTCGCGACCGTGGACTGCTCGTCCGCGGGTCCGGCGGTCTCGTCGTACTCAGGCACGCTCGCTCACTTCCATCACTATCGGCTGGAGGCAGCCGGTCAGTCCGAGTTGCCGAAGACAAACAACACGACCTTGGCGAAGCCGTAGTCCAGCACGCCGACGATCGTCAGCATCACCGCGACGAACGTCACCACCACGGCGGTGTAGGTCAGCAACTCCTTGCGGGTCGGCCAGATGACCTTACGCAGTTCGGCAACGACCTCGCGGAAGAACCGGGCGATGCGGCCGAACACGCCCACCCGACCCGTTTCCGACCGCGTGGTGGGCCGGCTGTCCGCCGACTCCGCCCGGGCGCGGGACCGCGTGGCGGTGCCGCCTCGGGAAACCGGCTCGTCCGCGCTGGAGGCGTCGTCGTCGGCTACGTCGTCGACGACCTCGTCGTCCAGACGATCGTCGCCGGCGTCCTCGCCGTGCCGCTTGTTGTCGGCCACTTCGCCCTCCGTCGCGGAATCTCGGGTCGCACGCCGAGCGGCGTACGCGGCGCTGGTCACGCCGGCCGGACCCAACCGTCCCGCGACGGGCCGCGGCCGGTGGATCACGGAGGGCCCGATTGCCTCGGGCCACCCCGCCGATGCCACCACCACGGGCCGGACGCCGCCGAACTGGCGGCGCGACCCACGGGAACGGTCAGGCCTGAGGCGCAGGGGTGACAGGACTTGAACCTGCAGCCTGCGGTTTTGGAGACCGCTGCTCTGCCAATTGAGCTACACCCCTGTGCGGCAACACTCGCCCCACGCGGTCACAGACGACCGAGCAGGGGTCACTTGCCCCACGGCGGACCAGTGTACGGGTAGCTGCCCGACTTTCCCAACCGGTCTCTCCGCCTCGCGTGGCGGGCCTGCTTCAGCGCGTGGTCCGGATGGTCGCGCGGGCCTGCGAGAGCACCTTCTCGCCCCCGCAGGTAGCCGTCACGTCGAGTCGGGTGAGCCCGTCCCCCGTCACCTCACGGACCCGCGCGGTGACCTCGATCTCGGTCCCCCGGTCATCGTCCGGGACCACCACCGGGCGGGTGAACCGGACGCCGTACTCGACCACCGCGTCCGGCGACCCGGCCCACTCGGTGACCGCCCGACCGACGAGCGCCATGGTGAACATGCCGTGGGCGATCACCCCGGGCAGACCCACGTTCGTGGCGAACCTGTCGCTCCAGTGGATCGGGTTGAAGTCACCCGACGCGCCGGCGTAGCGGACCAGGTCCGCGCGGGTCACCTGGAACGTCTTGGCTGACAACTCCATCTCAGGCCTCCCCGCGTACGACGATCTTCGACCAGACGGCGACCACCGGTTCCCCGGTGACGGTGTGCACGTCGGTGCGCGTGGTCAGGAAGCCGTGCCCGCCCCTGGTGCTGACGTCCTCGATGGTGTTGACGCAGACCAGCTCGTCGCCAGCGACCACCGGCCGGGTGTACGCGAACCGTTGGTCGCCATGCACCACGCGGCTGTAGTCCATACCCAGGGCCGGGTCCTCGATGATCTGGCGGCTCGCGGCCATCGTGACGATCACCGGGAAGGTCGGCGGAGCCACCACGTCGGGGTGGCCGAGCGCCTGCGCGGCCGCTGGGTCGTGGTGGGCCGGATCGGTGGCGCCGATGGCGGTGGCGAACTCACGGATCTTTTCTCGGCCCACCTGGTAGGGGGCGGTCGGCGGATAGGTCCGGCCGACGAAGGAAGGGTCCAGGGACATGCCGCGAACCTACACGGAACGCACAATCGCCGACCTGGTCGGCAGGCTGCGGCGGAGCCGCACCACACCGCTCAGATCGGCGATTGGAAAGCTTTGACACCGGCCGGCACGAGGCCGGCCCCGGGTCAGCGGGTCTCGCGGTGGACCGTGTGCCGACCGTCGCGCGGGCAGAACTTCTTCAGCTCGATGCGGTCGGGGTCGTTGCGCCGGTTCTTGCGCGTGATGTAGTTGCGCTCCTTGCACTCCACACACGCCAAAGTGATCTTCGGCCGGACATCGGTAGCCTTCGCCACGGCGGAGTGCCTTCCTCGCTAACGGAAACAACTACGACGCGCCAGCCTAGACGCTGACAGCGCGGACATGCAAAGTGGGCGCCGGAAGCGCCCATTTTCTTACGACCACCGGCAACAAGCCCGGAAGACGAGAGTAGCGGTGGCCGGACTTGAACCGGCGACACAGCGATTATGAGCCGCTTGCTCTACCATCTGAGCTACACCGCTGCGATGGGTCCAGCTGAACCCTCGAGCCCCCTTACGGAATCGAACCGTAGACCTTCTCCTTACCATGGAGACGCTCTGCCGACTGAGCTAAGGGGGCCTGCGCGAACTCCCCGTGGGGCGCGCAGGAGTAAGAGTACACGGCCCTGCTCGACAGGTGAAATCGGAACCCCGGTGATCGTCTACGCCCAGCTCAGGGCACCACACGCAGGCGCGGCAGCTCCCCGCTGGAGATCGATTCCGGCTCGACCTGGGCACCGAACCAGGCGGCCAGCCGCTCGTACGGCAGCGGGCGGCTGAACAGGAAGCCCTGCCCGATCTCACAGCCGATGTCCTGGAGAAGCTCCAGGGTCAGCTCACTCTCCACGCCCTCGGCGACCACCGCCAGGCCGAACTGCTGCGAGAGGGTGACCACGGCGTTGACGATGGCCAGGTCCCCCGGGTCGGTCGCCATGCCCTGCACGAAGGAGCGGTCCACCTTCACCTCGTGCACCGGCAGCCGGCGCAGGTGCGCCAGCGACGAGTCGCCGGTGCCGAAGTCGTCCACCGAGAGCCGGACACCCAGATCACGCAGCCGCCGCAGGGTCGGGATGGGCCGGTCGGTGCCGTCCAACACCCCCGCCTCGGTGATCTCCAGGGTCAGCCGCTGCGCCGGCACGCCGTACTCGGTGAGCAGCTCCTGGACCCGGTCCGGGAAGTGCTGGTCGGTGAGGGTACGGGCGGCGATGTTCACAGCGATCGGCAGCGGCTGATCGGCGAGCGCCCAGTCCCGGCTGCGGCGTAGCCCCTCCCGGAGGACCACCTCGGTGAGCCGGCTCAGCTGGCCGGTGTGCTCGGCCACCGCCACGAAGTCCTCGGGAGCGACAGTGCCGTGCGTCGGGTCCTCCCACCGGGCCAGGCACTCGACCCCGACCAGACGTCGATCCCGCAGCGTCACCTTGGGCTGGAAGTAGACCTCCAGCTCGTCCTGGTCCAGGGCGCGGCGCAGGTCGCCGGCCAGACCCAACCGGCGCAGCGATCGGGACTCCAGCGCGGGGTTGAACAGCTGCACACTGCCCGGCACCGACTTGGCCGCGGTGGCGGCCAGGTCGACCCTGAGCAGCAGGGTCGCCGCGTCGCTGCCGTGATCGGGGTGCACGGCCACCCCGACGGCTGTGTTCACGTCGAGGGTGAGCGCGTCGAAGACCATCTCGTCCCGGATCTGGTCGCGCAGCTGGGCGGCCAGCTCGAGCGCCGCCTCCGCGCTCTCCAACCGCAGTGTCACCAGGAACTCGTCCCCACCGGCGCGACCCACCAGAGCCGACGACGGCGCGCTGGCCCGCAGCCGGCTGGCAACCTCGGCGAGGACCTTGTCCCCGGCCGCGTGACCAAGCGACTCGTTCACTTGGCGCAGCCCGTCCACGTCGAAGAGCAGCAGTGCCACCACCTCGCCGGGGGCCGCGATCGTGAAGGACTCGGCGAGCGCGCCGGTGATCCGCCGACGGTTGGGCAGGCGGGTCAGTGCGTCGTGGTACGCGTCGTGCCGGAGCCTGTCGACCAGCCGCGAATTCTCCAGGGCGACGGCGGCGTGCGCCGCCACGGTCTCGAAGATGGGGAGGTCGGCCGGAGCGAAGTGACCCACGTCGCTGAGCCGGTTGGCCACCTCCAGCGTGCCGATCACCGCCTGCCCGGAGCGCAGGGGCACCGCGATGACGTCCTTGACCTTGGAGTCGGCGAGCGCGGACCGCAGCATCGGGTCACCGCCGAAGGCCCGACCGAGGGCGACCGTCCGACCCGACTTACGGGTCTTCTCCCGGATGACCGGCGGTGTCGGGGCGACGTCGAGCAGGCCCCGGTCGTCGAGGCGTGCGGTAAGCAGGACCTCCGGGTGCCGGCCCTGGGCCGGAAGCCACAACGTGGCGTACTCCGCCTGCATGAGAGAGCGGAGTCGGCCGAGCAGCGCGTCGGTCAGGTTGCCCTCCTGACCCGCCTCGCTCATCGCCCGGGTCAGCTCGTACATGTCGCCCAGGGTGCGATGCTGCCGAATGAACTGCGAGTAGGAGCGGTAGAGCAGGACGCCGGCCACGGCCAGCGCCAGCAGCAGCAGGATCGACCAGAGCGTGGTCGCCAGGGCGATGAGGATGATCATCCCGACCGCGACGTTGAGCGCCGTGGTCAGCAGCACCTGGACCGCCGTACTCGCCGTCTCCCTGGTGCCCTGCCAACCCTGGAGAAGGGTGATCACGCCGACCACGGCGACCAAGCTGATCAACGCGTTGGCGGCGACGGCGGCGAAGACCGCACCCCAGGTGGTCGGACCGACCCCCTCGTGCGGTGGCATGGCGGCCAACACCAGCCCGGCGACGGAGAACCCGGCCGCCGCCCGCGCGACGTTGAACCAGAACTTCGGCGGCGCGTAACCGCGGTGAAGCTGCGTGAAAAGCTCGGCCGCCGTAGCGACGACGACCATGAGCAGCGGCGACAGCCAGAACAGGGCGAGCACGAGTGGGATCTCGAGGAGGGTCACCACCACCGCTTGACGGCGGACGACGAAGCTGAGCGTTGGGATGCCGGCGGCAGCCATCACCACCAGCAACGCAACAGCAGTCGGCCAATCCTCAAGGCGGATTGGCACCGTTAGCGCGAGGACCAACGACCCCACCAGGGCGATCCCGGCGAGGGGTGCCGTGATCAGCCAGGCGTGCTCGGTCGTACGACGTCGGACAGCCTTAGGTGACACCGCACCGCCCTGTCATCGGACACGTCGCCGCCGCACCGGGGTCACCGAGCGACGCTTGACGCTCCACTCGGAACCGAAACGCTGTGGCCGGCGGGGGCACCCCACTCGATCAGCGTGGACTGGAAACCACTGCCGAGTTGGGCACCAAGGAAACCAACGGCCAGCGCGGCGAGGACGAGCGACGCCGTGCGCAGCCGGCCAAACTTTCGACCAGACATTTGGAACTCCTGTCGGCAGGGGGCTGTGCGGGGATGGAGATTCCACGATGGTGCCACAGCGACGTCCGCCAGGAAAGTTCCACACCCGCGATCGGGCCAACCGACCCGCGAGCCGACCCGCTCGGCCGGGCGGGCACAACGTCCGGCCAGACCATCTGCTGATCAACCCACGGCGGCACGGCCAAGAAACGACCTAGCAGGGGAAAGCGCACCTACTAGACGTAACAGTTGAATTGACCTGTCGTCCCTCTGTCTCGGGTACGCACACTACTCGTCGCTACGTCGGGACGACAGGGCACTGTCAGCAATCTCGCGACAGTGCTCGGGACCCCGATCGCTTGGATGCTTATCGATCTACTCCCGGTTCTGGCTCAGACTCGCGTAGTGACCGGAACACGGCCCGCAACTCCGCGGCGAACAGCTCCGGCCCAGCGGACGCCGGATCGCCGACTCGCGGTAATCAAACCTGGCTCAGGGTAATTGTGGTGCATGGCGAACCAACGACAGAGCCCAGCGGTCAACGGGGCTCACTCCCGGCCAAGCGACGTCGACGACAAGACAGTTGAGGCGTTGGGCAAGTTGAGCGAGGCGCTGGAGACCATCCATCGGGTACGCGGTCACCTGTACTCGGCACACCAGCTCGTCGGCGGCGCGGACCTCACCCTCGACCAGGTGGTGAAGCTGCTCCGCGAGGCCGGGCACGACGAGACGGCCGACCGGGTCGAGCAGGAACTGTTGGGCCGCAACGTGCTACCCGGCCGGTGGACGTTCCAGATCGTGGAGGAGTTCGACGACGGCTACTACGCCGCGTTCCAGGAGATCGAGCGGGACGCGCGGGAGAAGCTGGCCGGCGGACGGCGGCACATCTACGAGGCGGAGATGAAGGAACGGCGGCGTACCCACGGGATGCCGGGGCACGAGGCAACGCCGTAGCGCGACCGTCGACGCCATTCGGGATCATCGAGGCCGGCGCGCCAGCTCGGGGCTCGATGATCCGCAGTCGTACCCGACAATCGGCCGACTCCCGGTGCGCGGCCTGGCTGGGCCACTTCCGGTGGAGCGGCCGTACCCCCGGATGAAGTAGCCGCGGTGACCGCGTTGGCCCTGGCCAGCGCGCCGGTGCCCGCGGCGGCCGGCAACACCGGGTGGAAAGACGGGTGCCGGGCCCCTGGCCACCCACTCCACGGCGAAAGCCTGTCGAACTGCCGACATCGACATCTGTTGCGCCGCTGTGATCCACTGGGCGGGGATCAGCTTGCACTTGTCTACACGGGGGACAACGGCATGAGCCTCTATGGCGACCCAGACGAATTGGATCGCGTCGCCGCACGCCTCGCGGCTCGCGCACGTGAGCTGCGCGATTGGCGTGACGATCACAACCGCCGAGTCGAAACCGCGCACTGGGTCTCGACCGCGGCGGACGCGTATCGGCAGCGGGCACGCGCCGACAGCGCAGAGATCAGTCGCGCCGCCGACAACCTGGAGCAGGCCGCCAGAGACCTCTACGCGCATGCGCAGGAGGTCCGGGAGACGCTGGCCCGCATCGCCGCGATCGAACGGGCGGCAGTGGACTGGTTCGACCGCACGAGCCGTGAAATCGCCAACCAGGTGCAGCAGGTCGCCGGAGTCCTGGAGCGGGTGCTGACGCCCCCGTGGGACGCCTGGCCGTACAAGCCCGGATTGCTGCCGCCGCCTGGCGACCGTCAGTGGCTGGATGTGGGAAAGCTCCTCCGGTCGACGGGCGCGATCTGATGCCGAGCCAGGCGCTTGCCGCGCACCGGCTGACGCTGTCGGCCCAGGAGTGGTCGGTGCTCTGCACGAAGGCGGAACTGCCCCAACCCCCCGGGTTCGACAGCCAGGTCCCCGACGACGGCACCCCAGCCACGCAGGAAGCGACGGATGCCCTCTTCGAACGGGGCGTACTGACCGGCGACGAACGCGAGCCGACCGCCTCGGTCGCCGCCAACCTCGCGGTGATCGTGGGCGGACAGGTAGTCGTTGACGTCGTCATGTCGGTCCGGCATCTCGGCCTCCGCGCACGCTTTGCGATCACCGGCGAACTCGGAGCGAGCCTGCTGACGCTTCCCGACCAGGCAGTGGAACTGTCCATGTTCCCGGCCGCCTCAATCGGCCGGGAACTGGTCCGCGCCGTGCCCGGCACCGACGAACTCGCGCGGGCGTCGGACCCCGTTCGAGCCGCCCTGGCGGGACCGGGCACCCCGCCGTACGGGCGGCTCCCGCTCGCGGCGCTCGCAGAGTACGGGCCCGCCCAACGCACGACCGGCACCCAGGGCACCGCAGCCGTGGCGGACCGTTGGGGGCTCACCGATGTGCAGCGTCGGTTGGCGGGGCGCCTCGACAGTGAGGTGATGGGCGTCCTGCGCGCAGTCGTCACCGGGCCCGCCCGAGGCGCAGTCGCCGTCGCGCAGATCATCTGGCTCGCCACCGCCGACGGTTGGCTCGCCACGCACCCGGTGACCGCAGCGGACGGCACCCGCGAGGTCGTCATCGAACCAGTGCAGAGAACCGACTTCGCAAGTGCCGTCGCTCCCTACCTCGCTGAACTGATCGGGAACAACGATGACTGAGCCGCAGCTCACCGTCACCGGCGGAGCCGGCGGCATCGACGCCCGCTACGAGGATCTGGACCTGCTCGCCAGCCACAGTGACGAGGTGAGCTCCTTCCTCGCCTCGGTCAGCCAGGAGTGCCACTCCGCCCTTGTCGATCCCAACGTGCTGGCGTCCGCGGTCCTGAATCCCGGCGGCGTGGCCCGCTTCGAAGCCGCCCTGCTCTCCGCCCTTGACGGACCCAACGGTATGACCGCGCTCGCCGCCGGATTCGGCCTGCGCGCCGCCGCACTCCGCACCGTCGTCACCGCCTACCAGGTCACCGACGAGGCGCAGGCGCAGGCAATCGAGAGTCTACGATGGACGCTCGGCTTCGCCCTGAGCCAGAATCTGCCAACAGTGATCCCGTTACTGGTAGGGCTGGGAGTGCCGATCGCCGCCTACGAACTGGCGGGCGGGGACATCGACTGGCAGCGGTTGATCACCGACCATCCCGGCGTCGTCGACCTGGTGGTAGGCGCGAGCCCAGGCTTGATCACTGGTCTCGGGATCCCGACACTCGACGTCACGGGCGCCGCGGGCATGCTCGGCGCCTTCTACCCCGACGGCTCCCCCGTGGTCGCCGACCTGGGTGTCGACATCGACCCTCGCGCGGCGAAGCCGCCAGAGGGGTTCGCCGACCTCATGCGCTCCCTCGACTACCGCAACGGGTTGTCGAACGCGGAACACCCCGACCAGATCGACGTGCGGACCATCCGCCACGCCGACGGCAGCACCGCGTACATCGTCGACATCCCCGGCACGAAAGCGTGGGGCATGCCCGGCGAGTTCAGCCCCTACCTCAACGATCTCGGCACCAACATCCACGTCATGGCCGGTGACACGACGACGCGTGAGGTGGCCATCGCGGATGCGCTCCGCAGGGCCGGCGCAAGCCCCACCGACCCCGTCATGCTCATCGGCCACAGCCAGGGCGGCATGGTCGCCGCGCAAGCCGCCCACGACAGCGCGAACGGCAACTTCGACTTCAACGTCACCCACGTCGTCACCGCGGGCTCTCCCATCGGTACGACCGACGTACCCGCGAACGTGCAGGTGCTGTCGCTGGAAAACTCGCACGACATCGTGCCGCATCTCGACGCGGCGGATAACCCGGACCGCCCGAACCGCACCAATGTCACCTTCGACACGCAGACCGGCAGCATCGGCAACAACCATGGCACCAACACGGCTTACGTACCCGCGGCCGAAGCCCTCGACCGGAGCAACGACCCGTCCGTGACGACGTACCGAGACAGCGCGAGCGCGTTCCTCGGCGCTCCCGGCACTACCGTGCAGACCAACGTCTACGAGCTGACCCGAGTCCCGTGATCGAGCAGGTGGAAGCGAGTGCTGCAGGTGTTTCGTAAAAGTCGAATCCTGACGTCAGTTGCCGCCTGCCTGGCCGTGTTGGCTCTTGTTCTGGCCGGATGCGAGCAGGTAGGCCCGAAGTCCCAGAAGCACGAGGAAGACATGACGCCGATCGCCACCCAGATTCAGACGCAACTCGCCGCAGAACCGGGCGTCACAACGGCGAAGGTCATCTATCAGAACAACCTGAACGCCCCCGGCATGGTCTCCGTAAGCCTGACGGCTGAGTCCGGTGCCGACATGAGGACCCTCGTGGACGCCGCCGGCAAACTGGTGTGGCAGAGCAGGCTCACGCCCATCTCGACCATCTCCATCGGTGTCGCGGATCCCGCGAACCCGGCCAGGGGCCAGGCCCAGGACTACAACCTTGTCACCGGCGACGACAAGGCACAGCTCGAACAACAGTGGGGTCCGCGGCCGGTCAAGTGACGAGGGCAACCTCGCATCCCATCACCGGAGCATGTCCAGCTCACCCGTCTCCGGGTCCACTGCCATACCGAGCTTGCGGTAGCCCTGAACCTCGGCGTCACCCTGAGGAACGAAGTCAACGACGAGGTAGGGCTTCATACCCATGGGTCCTCGCAGCTCTTCCTCGTACGGCTCGCCGACATGCCAATCCTCGATCCGGAAACCACCCCTGGGCTTCCGTGCTCGCATCCGTCTGACGAACTCAGCGGTAGCCAATTCCCGAGCCTCATCCTGATCCATGGTCCTCACTGTCAAGCAACTCGACCGAGTGCGCCACTGATCTTGTCGTTCGTGGTGTCGTCTCTTGTCGTTCGTGGTGTCGTCTTGTCGTTCATGGTGTCGTCGCCGCCGTCGATGCAGTTGGCGTAGACGCGGAGCAGGACGGCGACGCCGTGGCCCAGGCACCGGGCAACCTCGGTCGGTGGGGCACCGGCATTCAGCCACCGCGAGGCCGCCGCGTGCCGCAGGTCGTACGGCCGGCGGACGAGACACTGATAAGCCAGCGACAGCGCCAGAGGAGCCCTTAGCGGCAAGATCGACGCCACCTTCGCGGCCCAGCCGGACTCGGCAAGACAAACGACAACGGCCCCCGATCAGCATCTCTGCTGGTCAGGGGCCGTGTCTGCACCTGTTGGCGGGTAGAGGATTCGAACCTCTGAAGCCTTCGCGAGCGTCAGACTGGAAGGTGCCAATCTTGTAGCCGATTCGACGCTCAGCTCTACGGCCAGCCGAGCGGACATCGGCGACGCGTTCGGCATTCCACGCCTCGACACGCTCGACGTACTGCCAGCCGAGTTCGAGGTGCCGGCGATCGTGCCACCTCGGCACTCGGCCACGGTCATCCGGCCATCCACCACGTCTACGTGCCGCCGCCGCAGACACAGCGTTTCACCAATGTGCTGCCCGCCGTCGGCGAGGACCAAGACCAGGAGGTCATCCGGCGGCGAAAGCTCGGCCACGAGCCGGTCGACGTGCGCGGCGGTGAGGATGGTCAGCCGCGAATCCCCTCGCCGGGCACCACCAGGGCTACCAGCCTCCCGGGACGGTCAACGACTGGCCGACGAGGAGATCCGCCACCGCCGTGCAAGCGTTGCTATCGCACCTCGGACACAATCAGACCTATGGACGAGGGTTCCGATGATGCGGTCACGCGAAGCAACCAGTCGTCCCGCTGGCTTCTGTGGTGCCCGCGTGAGCCCAGCTGGGTACCGACCGCCGGGCCGACGGTCAGCCCAGACGTTCCGTTTGCGCTCGACTACGTACTCATTCAAATCCTGGTTGCGATCTACGTATCGCTCCAGTGGATGGTTGTGGTAGTGATCGCGCCAGTGGTCTTCCTCGCCCGGAGCCTGCGGGCCACCACGGGCCATAAGTCAGGGTCAGGGGAGGCCAGGTGAGCTTGAGGGATCGGACCGAGCACGGGAAGAGCCGCACGCCGGTCCGATCTTTGCGATTCAAGCCGAAGCTCCGCGCCGCCCTGACAGGCGAGCGGTCCGCATCTGGTCCGCAAGAGGCCGACGGACGGTGGGGAGTGGTGTGGAGATGTCGAGAGGCGTTTCCGGTGCTAGACCCCATGTGCCCAGGTTGCCGAAGCGGACAACTTGATCTCATAATCCCCCGGTCGGAGGTTCAAGGCCCACCGCTTGAGCCCCCTGCCCGCCGGGCACGACGGCCGGCCACCACTGGCGACCGGCTGTGTCCTACCGGCGACCGCACCAGCGCTTGACATCCTGGAGCGATGAGTATCAGCCCCAAAACAGCGAAGGCCCCTAACCCACGTTTCCGCAGGTCAAGGGCCTTGCCGTTTCCTGGTGGCGGGTAGAGGATTCGAACCTCTGAAGCTTTCGCGACGGATTTACAGAGCGCCAAGCCCAACGCCGTGACCAGCATGAACGGCGATGGGGAGAGGCACGGCAACACAGATGCGACACGGGACGTCAGGCCCACTCGATCTCACACGGCCGCAAGCTGACGGGGTGGCGACTTTGGCGGGCCTTAGATGCTCTGCCGCGCGAGCCTCAGCCCCTTGTCGGTGCATCGCCCAGCTTCCTGCCTTTGTCGCCTACTCGACACGAGCAGTGTCCGCAGTCGCGGCGTCGGCGACCATGCGCCGGTGAACGAAAGTGAACACCGCCGGCCCATGCCCAACAGCGTCCTGATCCCCGTCGGCTTGTACTGGATCATCGGGGTGACGATGGTCGTGAGTGCTGTCCTCAACGCAACCAACGACGGGGTCGGCCGGCTGGGTGCCGTCGTGTTCCTCGGAACTGTTGGCGCGGCTTGTTTGGTGGCTGCGGTCGGCCTGCAACGGCGATGGGGTCCGGCCACGTTCATGGGCTACCTCTTGGCAATTCTGCTGGCGCTGGTGTCGCTGTCAAACCCGGGCGTGGCACTGCTCCTGGTGCCGCTCGCTGTGGGGATTGCTGTGGCATTGTCTCGACCGTCGGCCAAGCAGTGGACGGGGGAAAAGTGAGCGGCATCGACTTTGCCGCCTGGCTGGCGGTCCCGGTCGGGGCCGTTGGCGCGGTGGTCGCAACGTTGGCATGGCGTACCTCGGCTGGTGCCCGCCGCGACCAGGCCGAAGCTGAGGCGACTCGACGGCACCGGGAGATGCGGCCCGAACTAGAGGTAGCCATCGACCTGCGGTTCGGCCCTGACTCGGGTGTGTTGATGGTCAAGCTCGTTGGGCCGCGCGAGGTTGAGCGGTACGACTGGATTCGCGTAGAGATCCGCGACGACAAGGAGCGTCCGCCACCCCGAATGGGCAGCGGCGTCAGCGTGGAGCAGCAGCGTCGGCAGGTGTGGGGGCCATTCTGGTTCCGCCACGGTATCGACGGAGGCAGCGAGGACAGGCGCAGCGCCGAGCAGGGCGAAAATGCGGTCACCGATACCTGGCTTTTCAGCATTGACCGAACACTGGCACCGCACTGGTATTCGGGCGGCAACCGGGCATGGCGCAAGGACTATGAGGGCGCTCCGATGCGGCTGCGGATCGAGGTCGGCTTGGGTAACCAGTCGTGGACGGAGATAGTCGAGGTGCCTCCGCCGACGCGCAGCGCATACGAACACGGCGATTTGACGGTTGTCTGAGCCGCTGGAGCGGAAACTGATCAACGCGAGCCGTGCACCGCTAGGCACTTCCAGCCGCCGCTATCCGAGCGGAAGGTGGCAGTTCCGCCATGCTGATTCCTGAAGTGCTTCGCTGATAGGCAGCACCAGACAGGGAATCGGCTAATTGCTGTCCTTGAATAGGTTTTGCACTCGGCGCTGCAAAGGCCAGGTGGCGCTCGTGTCAGCAAAGAGACGCCGAGCGGGCTCCTTGTTCCTTGATACCCGACAAAGAAGTGCAACCGCCAACAACAGCGACGCACTCTCCGCTAGCGTGGCAAGCTCGTACTCATCGAATACATACTCGGGCTCATGCTTAAGCTTGTTGTATGTGCCCCAGAACCGGTGGGACCATTCACGGCTGTCGCCTACCCACTGATCAAAGCTACCGCCAACGGAACGGGCTATCGGCCAGGCCCACCCGCACCCTTGGCCACGCCTCCTACAGCAACTCTCCTTCGCCCATGCCGTGGTTCTCCTATGGGTGGCAACCCAGTACTCCATAGCGGCGGCGATTTCCAGTATCCGAACGGGCGGGGAAGCCTTGCCGTACCTATAAGGCTCAATCACGGGCCGAACGGCACGAAGATGATTCGAGCACAGGATTAGCCATCGCCTCAAAGATGGCATTCCACCAAGCTCCTGCAGAGTCAGGAGAGGGAAGTCTTTGCGTGCCGCTTGTACAACTCCGGGGCGAGTGACCATCAACCAGGCGTCCCACAGCCGCAATTCCTCGGGAGCCTCCTTCGTGAGATCCGGCGTGGCTAATCCACCCTCGGCCGTGATGGACCCCTCGTAACAGAAGGATATTAGGTCTTGGATTCTAAGCAGCGGCTGCCGGAGTGCCCATAGTGATTGGGGGCGTGCACTGCGGCACTCCAGTTCAACCGGCGCGTTGATCGTCCTGCGATCAGCCGACCCCCGCGTGCTCCAGTACGGCGAGATGGCAACCTCTCGGCCGCCCGGTATGCGGATTGAGGCTTCCGGCTGCGATTCGACTCGCACCGTAAATCCGGTCAACCTTCCTTCTTGGTCACGGCTGACGGATTCCCGAGCCCCAGTCAAACCAAACCAACGCGATATCCCAAAGAAGTGTGCCGAAAGAGAGCGGAGGCGCTCACTTCTAATGTCTTCGATGGGCGCGTTGGCGAGCAGGGTACGGGCACGGTAATGCCGCACCGATGCGGCAGACCCACCCATCCTCGTTTTCAGGCCGACACCTTTTACGTCAAGCATGAGCAATCCGCCGCGCTCGGTCGCTCCCGTAATCAGTCGCGGTCGAGGTATGTGCTCACCACCATCATCCCGGAAAGCATCTTCATCCAATGCCGTCAGCTCGACTGTATCCGGCGCGATTAAGCGAATGTAACCCCGCTCAGGCTCAGCACTGATTCTCCTTGGCTTTTCGTACCACGGCCAGAACCAACCTATTGTTCCATCCAGGATCGAAGTTACATCGTCTTCCATTAAAAGTCCTCGCGGTTGTCGCACGCCCGGGAGGCACAATTTTCACACAGGGAATAGCGATATTCAATCATGGGGCCATGACTCCCATGCATCCGCAAGAATGTCGCCGATCTTGGACTTCTCCGGCGTCCAGCCGAGAACGGTTTGAGCACGGCCAACGTCGGCAACCAGCTCCGGCGGTTCGGGCTTTGGCGGTTGACTGTGGACAATTACCGACTTCCCAGCGATCTGTTCGACAGTGGCCACCACGTTGGCCATGCTCGTTCCGATGCCTGAGCCAATGTTGATGGTCTGGCTAATGCCTGGAGTGCAGGCGGTCAGAGCCAGTCGGACTGCGACGGCGACGTCGGCCACGTGCACGAAGTCCCGCACCGCCGCCCCGTCGCCGTTAAGAGTGACTTGGTCAAGTTCTCCGGTGATCGCGCGGAAGACGTTCGGGATGATCCGTGCGCCGTCGGTATCGGTGACGCCGTCGACGGCCCCGGCGATGTTGAAGGGCCGGAGGATGACCGCGCCGATTGCTCCTGTCGCCGCGTATGCCGCGACCATGTGCTCAGCCGCGACCTTCGACGCCGCGTATGGGCTCTCGGGATGCGGGTCGAGGTCTTCGGACAGTGCGCCATGGTGTTGCGACCCGTAGACGATGTTGGTGGAAGCGAAAACCAGAGCGGCCGGCGCGGTGGTGGTCCGCGCCGCGTCCAGGGCCATGAGCAGGTTCAGGGTGCCGGTCGCGTTGACGTCGAAATAGCCCAGCGGGTCTGCGAACGAGTCCCGCCCGCTGGTTAGCGCCGCAAGATGTACGACTCCGTCGTACCCGCCCTCCTGGACGATCTCGGCGACCCGCGCACGGTCGCGGATGTCCCCTGTCACCAGCTCGACGCCGGACGGTGCGGTTCGGTCACCGCGGCCCCGGGTCATGACCGTGACGCGGTGTTTGGCGGCAAGCAGGTCGCGGGCGACGGCGCGGCCGAGGAATCCCAGGCCACCAGTTACCAGTACGTGCACGTCAGCTTCTCCCCAGGATCGTGCGGCGGTGTTCCCACGCGAGTTCAAGGCATCCGGCCGCCGCCGGTGCCAGTCGCCCGCTGGCGGTCAGTTCGTCGATGGTGTGCCGGGTGAATGGCAACGCCGAGGTCGGCCTTACCCGTCCGGTCATAACCACGGTTCCCTCATCGTTGGAGCTGACCATGTTGGCGAACAGGTGATCGTAGGTGGGACCGTCGTACACAGCGACGGTCAGAATCTCGCCCCACAGGGTGAGTGCGTCGAGCGCGACTCCGAGGCAGAACACCCGCACCCCGCCGGACGCATACGCCCGGTCGAACGCCGCCAGCGGTTCCGCGCTGTAGTCCGCCGGTTCGCCGTCGCCGCCGTGCTCGGCACTGCCGAGGAATTCCTCGCTGTACTCCCGCATCATGTTGCGCCACAGGTCGAAGTCGGCCACCTGAGCGGCAGGCAGGACGCTCGATGGCTGGAACACTCCCGCCGGCATGATGTGCAGCATTCCCCCGGCTACGGCGACGTTGCCGGCTGCGCGGTTATGCAGGACGAAGGACGCTCCGTCGTCGTCTACCCTCAGGGTGAGCGTGTCGGTTGACGGCGCTGTCGGCCGACGGCTGGGCGTGAACGGGTCACCCACGAGACGACGGAAGCTCAGGTGTCGCCAGGATGCCGGCAGGATGCCGCTACCGTCGCCGGCTACGTGGTACATGGCCATTTCGTGCGCGAGCGCTTCCGAGACATCGACACCGCCGAAGTACGTGCCGGTAGTGAACGTGAGTGCATTCTCGGGCTGGCTCCAATCGACTCCCGCGAGGTGCCACGCGAGCCGATTTTCAAAGAGCCGCGGCTGTTCAACATCCCGCAGGGCGAGGCTGTAGCGCTGGTGCCGCCGCCCGTCCGACGCCAACGGCCGTACGACGGCCGCCGCGTCCTCGGTCCCGGTGACGAGGGGCGCGGTTCCCTCCGGGGCAAGCCCAATTCCGAACCGTGCCAACTCAATCGGGGTTGACGGCAACCATTGCGGTGCCGCAATCAAGCCGCTGTCACCTACACGCAGCTCTACGTCGTAAAGCCGCGCGGCCTCGCGCGCAAGCTGCACACGGTGAGCGTTCAGCTTCCGCCGGACCGCTCGCCACTCTTCCTGGCTGTCCTCGGCCTGCGGGTGAGACACCGGATCTTGGTAGATCGCGAAACCTCCGGAATCGCTCTCGGGACTGTCGCGCTGCCTAGGCGTGACGCGCTGCCTGGTGAGTCCAAGGTCCTGCACAGATACGCCGAAGTGCTCGGCAAGAAGCTGCCGGTAGAGCGCGGACGGATACGTGATCCCTCGCTCCCACCTGCTGACCTGATTGGCGGTCAGAGCCAGTCTCTTCCCACGCGCCACCCCCAGGCGGTTCAACCCATCCGCCACGTCCTGCTGAGTCTCGCCCGCAGCGTCGCGGAGGTTGTACAAGGCGAGATTCGGGGTGGCATCCCTGGCGTGAGCAGGCACAGCGGCCCTCCTTCGCTGGCGTAGGCACCCGCTGACGCGCAACCGCGCCTAGTCGATGCCTAGTCGACGGCGTTTACCCGGCTGATGAACGGCGTTCGGGTGCGCGTTCGGAACTGGTGTCCTTATCGCCATGACCGACATCGACACCCATCCGCTCTACGGCATCCGCGAGCCGCCGCACCTCGGCGTGCAGCTGGTCCAGCCGTGCGAGTACCAGCGACGAACTGTCAGCCCGTCCCACTCCCCCGCCGCCGTCCGGCGGTGTGGACCCGGTCAGCACGGCACGAAGGTAGTCGTCTGGCCAGCCGAGAGCCTGCGAGATCGCGGCGAGCGTGCGCGCCGACCGCTTGCGGGTTGCGGTCGCCTTTTGCAGCTCACGCAGGGTGGCAACCGACACCTTGGACCGCTCGGCCAACTCCTGTTGCGACAGCGGCAAATCGGCCATCCGGCCGTTGATTGCGCTGGCCACAGCCTGCCAATCCTCCACCCGATGCCTCCCTGTCTGACTGCTTGATCCGCTGATTCTAGTCCCCTCACCTCGTTGACACCGCACAACTTCAGCGCTAATTTTAGCGCTGAAATTAGCTACACCAGCCGGCAGGCAGCCGGGGAAGGCAGCCCCTCACGGAGCTGCGCGCCCACGAGCCTCTGCGCGCTAGTTCGTTGAGAACCGAATAGCAGGAGCGCCGCGTGGATTCGTCTGCGGCATCCCCGCCTTGAGCCACACGGTGGCCGACCCCGGTGACTTCCCGGGCGAGCGGGGCGAGCGGGCCGGATCTGGCGCGCGGCATGGACTTCTGCCTCTCAATTTCTGTTCACCCCGGGGTGCGGCCGGTCTGGTCGCACCCCGGGCTTTCCCCCACTTCATCGACTTACCGGAGGTTCCCCCGTGCGCACGCACCTTGCCCCCGTCACCGACGAACCGACCACCGCCGATCTCGCCGCGATTGACGCGGAGTGGCCGCTGATCGCGGCCGAGCTGGACGTTCTGGACGCCGAGATCACGCTGCTCTACGCCGAGGACCACGGCGGCCCGTCGCCGCTGGACTGGCGTCGGTTGCGCCGGGCCGAGGCTCGCGTCACCCGCGCCGCCACCGACACCGCCACCCGCACCGACCCGCGTCGCGCGGCCTGATGGCCCGCATCCGCGCCGCCTTTCACGACCCGGACGGCACGCGGTACGGCATCCCCACCTACTGGTGGAAGGGTGCCCCGCCCGGCTACGCCACCCGCCGCCAACTGACCGCCGCCGGCCTGCGCCCCGGCGGACAACCCGTCGCCGCACAGATCCTCTGGCAAGGGGTCGGCGGCACCCGCACCGCCTACCTGTACCGGATGGATCTGGCCGCCCCGAAGCGCACCGCGACCCCCGCGCAGCGCGCAGCCATCGGCAAGGCCCTCACCGCTCGCCGGACCTGCCGCACCTGCCACCAGGTGCGGCCGTACTTCATCCCGCGCTCGCTGGGCGAATGCCTCGCGTGCGCCATCCCCCAGGAGGACGCAGCATGACCGCCCCCACCATCAACGGCACCCGCTACCCCCAACCGATCGAAGACCTGTTGCCCGCCGCCCGCGCCCTAGACCTGCCCGACGGGGAAGTCTTCCCCTCACGCAACCGGCTCATGCGGGAGTTCCGCATCGGCGCACCCAAGGCCGGCGAACTGCTCGCGCTGCTCAAGACCGAGCCCGCCGCACCGCCGGCCGACACCAGCGACTCGGCCACCCCGGACCCGGCACCCGCCCCGGCCGCACCCGAGCCCGCGCCGCCGGTCGTACCGGACCCGACGCCCGCCCCGGAGATCACGCCGCCGACGCCGCCGGCCGAGGTCGCGTCGGTCAGTCGCCCGGACACGCCCACCCCGCCCGCGCCAACCCGGTCAGCAGTGGTGTGGCCGGTGGTGCTGCTGGCCCTGCCCGCGTTCGTCGCCATCTGGTCCGGCTGGGTCGGGTTGGGCGGGCTCACCGGGTTCGGCATCGTGCACCCGCTCCCCGGGATCTGGGACAGCTTCTCCATCAACAGTGCGATCACCCTCCCGATCGGCGTGGAGACGTACGGCGCGTACGCGCTCTACGTGTGGCTGTCCGGTCGGGTGCCCGAGCGGGCACGCCGGTTCGCCAAGTGGTCCGCCCTCGGCTCCCTCGCCATCGGCGCACTCGGGCAGGTCGCCTACCACCTGCTCGAAGCGGCCGGGGTCACCTCGGCCCCCTGGTGGATCACCACCGCCGTGGCCTGCCTGCCCGTCGCGGTGCTCGGCATGGGTGCCGCCCTCGCGCACCTCGTTCGCACGCACGACTAGCGCCGCCCGGCGGCGCGGCCCCTCGGCCTGGAAACCAGTGCCGCGCCGCCGGCCCTCACCCATCAACCCTTTCGGACCTCGGGAGATACCCCTCATGTTCGCAGACCCCACCGGCACACGTGCGGCCACGTTCGCGGCCGTGTTCGTCGCTCTCTACGTCGCTCATCAGGTCGCCGACCACTGGGTGCAGACGCAGCATCAAGCCGACTGCAAGGGCCAGCCCGGCTGGCCCGGCCGGATCGCCTGCGCCGCCCACGTCGTCACCTACACGCTCACGGCCCTGCTCGCGCTGGTGTTCGTGATCGCCGGCACCGGCCTGCGGCTGGATGCGTGGGGCGTGGCGATCGGCCTCATGATCTCGGCGGTATCGCACTACATCGCCGACCGGCGCACTCCGTTGCGCCGACTGGCCGACGCCCTCGGGAAGAACCCCGCGTGGCTGGAGCGCGGCGGTGGCCTCTACGCCCTGGACCAGTCCTGGCACGTCGGGTTCCTGTTCGTCGCCGCGCTGTTCTGCGCGGTCTGACCACCCCCGCCCTCACCGGCCCGATTTCCGGTGGGGTGCGGAGGTTGCCAGACCCGCTGGCAGCACGGCAAGGAGGAATCCTCGTGGCGATGTCGTCCTGCTCCACCTGCGGCAAGGGCTTCCGGTCCGTCTCGATCGACAGCACCGGCACCCTCGCGATCTGCACCGCCGGCCACTACAACTTCGACCCCGGTAGCCGCTCCGACAGCGGCTCGATCAAGACGGGCAGCGTCAAGGTCAAGGGTCAGTCCGCGATCGGCAACGGCGCGACCGCGATCAGCCGCAAGGGCAAGAAGGGCCGCTGATGCCGGCCCGCTGCCCCGGCTGCGGCTGTATGCACGCGCACTCCGGCGGCGTCCCGGGACGCGGGTGCCTGTCCTGCGGCTGCGCGTGCTCCCCGGTCAACCGTGGCAAGACGTGCCGCTGCTGCGGCGCGACCGACACCTAGCCCTGCCCGGCGGCGCGGCCTCACGGCCTCGACAACCCGGCCGCGCCGCCGGCCCTCAACCCCCGACCCTCACGGATCAGATGGAGGAACACCCATCATGACGTCCCCCAACGAAGACGACCGATTCGACTGGCACGCCGCCGAAAACGACCTGACCAACCCGACCGCCGCCGGCCCGGATGCCGAGGTGGTCGACCTGGACGACGCCCGCGCCCGGCGGGCACCTCGACCGCACCCCGCCGCCGGTGACACCCACTTCGACATGCCGTTGGATGAGACGCCGCAGCGCGGGGGGATGCTGGTCGACCCGCCGCCTACCGCGCCGAACGGCCGCCGGCCGATCATCCCGGCAGGGTGGTCGGGGTGGCAGAACATCAAGCACAGCGTGCGGCAGGCCGCCGAGCTGGCCGGCTACCGCGCCGGTTTCCACGCGGTCCGCTCGCCCTGGTACGCCACGCAGGCCGCGTTCTGGGCCACGGTCGGCGCGTTCCGCCTGACGGGTCGGCAACTGCGGTGGTGGTGGGTCGCCGAGCAGACCGGGCTACGGCAGGCCGCCGCCGACGCGAATGACCCGGCGATGTGGCACAAGCTGCACCGGGAGGTCAAGGCCACCCGCGCCTGGCGGGGTGTCGTCCTGCTCGCCGAGGCGGTCACGCTGGCGGTGGCCGCGCCGATCGCGTGGGCGACCGCCCCGTGGTGGGCGCTGACCGCAGGTGCCGGCCTGGCCGTGGCCTACCTCGCGCACGTCGGACGGCCGGATGACCGGCCGATCATCACCCCGGCTACCGTGGCGGGTCGGTTCCGGCGGGTCAACCCGGACATCATCCTGCGCGCCTACTACGCCGCCGGCCTTGGCAACCCGGACAAGGCGCACCAGCGGGTGGAGTTCGGCTCCACGATGGCCCGTGACCCCTCCGGCACCGGCTCGCAGGTGTCGATCGATCTGCCGTACGGCAAGACCTTTGACGACGCGGTCAAGGCCCGCGGTTCGATCGCCTCGGGCCTGGACGTCGCAGTGTCGCAGGTGTTCATCACCCGCGATCCCAGCTCGCACCGCCGGCACACACTGTGGGTCGCCGACCGTGACCCGCTCGCCCAAGGCGCGGGCCGCACGCCGCTGCTGCGGTGCAAGCCGACCGACATTTGGCAGCCGGCCCCGTTCGGGCTGGACGAGCGCGGCAACAAGGTCGCCGTTGACCTGATGTGGAACAGCGTCCTGATCGGCGCGCAACCTCGGCAGGGCAAGACGTTCGCCGCCCGCTCCCTGGCGTTGTACGCGGCTTTGGACCCGTACGTGAAGCTGACCGTCCTCGACGGGGGCGGTAAGCCCGACTGGCGCAAGTTCGCGCTGGTCGCCGACCGGTACGCGTTCGGGCTGGCGATGAC
This sequence comes from Micromonospora sp. NPDC049044, assembly GCF_040649215.1. Classification (NCBI taxonomy): domain Bacteria; kingdom Bacillati; phylum Actinomycetota; class Actinomycetes; order Micromonosporales; family Micromonosporaceae; genus Micromonospora; species Micromonospora sp. NPDC049044. The sequence continues at coordinate 23,540 of NZ_JBEZFA010000012.1, forward strand.
CCGCGACGGCGACCCGGCGGAAATCGTCCTCGACGCGTTGCGGGAGATCAAGGCCGACGTGCAAGACCGCTACGAGCGGCTGTCACGGCTGCCCGTGGACGTTTGCCCGGAAGGCAAGCTGACCCGCGAGATTGCCCGCGACCCGAAGTACAACATGCCGGTGCGGGCGGTGTTCCTGGACGAGTTCCAGGAGTACTTCGATCTCGGCGACATCTCCAAGGAGATCGCGTCGCTGCTGGTCTACCTGGTGAAGGTCGCCCCGGCAGCCGGGGTGATGTTCGTTGACGCCACGCAGCGACCCTCAGGGGTCGGCGGTGGACAGGTCGCCACGCAGTTCATCAGCTTCCGCGACAACCACCAGGTGCGTTTCTCGCTGCGCACCGGCTCGTGGAACGTCTCGGATCTGGTGTTGGGGGCGGGGGCGAACTCCGAAGGCTACGACTCGTCCACGCTGCTGCCGTCCTACAAGGGCGTTGGCATCCTGCGCGGCGCATCCGATGCCACCCCGACCGTGCGGACGTACCTCGCTGACGCCGACGACGCGGAGAAGATCCTGATCGCCGCGCGGAAGCTGCGCGAGGCCGCCGGCACGCTCTCCGGGATGGCGGCCGGGGAGGACGTCGCCCGCGAGATCCGCGATGTGCTCGCCGACGTTCGCAGCGTGATCGAGCGCGGCGAGACCGGCGCGCAGTGGGAAGAGATCGCGGCCCGCCTCGCCGCCCGCCTGCCCGAGGCGTACGCGGACGTGACCGCCGAATCGATCTCCGCTCAGGTCCGCGCGTTCGGTGTACGCAGCGTAGACGTCAAGCGTTCCGGCAAGGCCCTCAAGGGAGCCAAGGCCGACGACATCGACGCCGCCATCACCCGCCGCAAGGCCGCCTAACAGGTCGCGGCCCGCCCGCGACCGGTCGCGTTCACGCGACTCGACCCGCGACCGGCCTGGTCAGGACAGACATCGGCCGGTCGCGGGTCGCCCCCACCCCGCTCTAAGCCCGAAAACAGCCTCGGGAGGCCCCACCGTGCCCACCCACGCCGCGACCGCAACCACCACCGGCAGCGCTGCCGGCATGATCATCCTGGTTCTTCTCATCGTCACACTCGGTTACCTCACGGCGTGCATGATCCGGCCGTTTCGGCGCTGCCGCCGCTGCCACGGCATCGGCCGACGCCGCACCCTGATCCTGCGCGTCGGGCGTACCTGCCGCCGCTGCGAGGGCAACGGGGAGCACCTACGTGTCGGCCGTGTCGCCATCAACTACCTGCGCGAGCTACACGACAAAGGCACGCCCCGATGAACCGCCGCGCCGCCGGCCACACCGAGTGGTGCGGGATGAACCACCGCTGCAACCTCGGTGAACACCGCTCGGAAGAAATCGTGATCGACGTCGCCGGCCGCTCCCGCGCCGTCCTCGTGCGGGTGCGCACCGCCGCCGGCCGCGAACACGCCGAGGTCCGCGTCAGGGTCGCGCTCGCCCCGACCGAGGTGGCCGCCCGCCGACAGTTGGTCGGGCTACTCGGCGACCTGCGGCACGCGGTGACCCGGGCCGCGATCACCACCCGGCCCCGACCGAGGCGGTAACCCGGTGGCCGCCCGGTGGCTGGCCGCAAGCACGGTGCTCGGCCGGCCGGTGACCGACGCCGAGGCATACCCGCACATCTGCAACCGGCTACTCGCCGCCGACAACGCGAGCAGCGGCCGGCCTGTCCTGCTACGCCGCCGCGACTGCGCCGCCTGCGCCCAAGGCCGACACGAACGCCTACACGGCCGGCCGCAACCCGCTCGCCTCACCACCTCACCCGCACCACCGGAGAGGACCCGCACCATGCCCGACAACCCGCTGCTCACCGCCGCGCTCGCGCACGCCGCACGCGGCTGGCACGTCTTCCCGCTACGCCCCGACGACAAGCGACCCGCCTTCCCCGACCACGCTGGCGACGACTGCACCGGCCGCGACCCGCGCTGCCGCACCGCCGGTCACCACCTCGGATGGGAGCCCCGCGCCACCACCGACCCCGACCGCATCCGCCGCGCGTGGTCTGCCCGCCCCTACGGCATCGGGTTGGCCTGCGGCCCGTCGCGGCTGGTCGTGGTCGACCTCGACCGGCCCAAGGACGGCACCACCGGCCCTACCGGACTGGACACCCTCGCCGACCTGGCCGCCGCACACGCCGCCAGCATCGAACCGACGTACACGGTCACCACCGGGCGGGGCGGCACCCACCTCTACTACCGCCACCCCGACGACGGACCAGAGTTGCGCAACACGGCCGGCACGCTCGGCCCGCTGGTCGACACCCGCGCGCATGGCGGCTACGTAGTCGCCGCCGGGTCGACGGTCAACGGACGGCCCTACCGGGTCGACCTGGACACCGACCCCGCCCCACTGCCCCGGTGGCTGGCCGCCCGGTTGATTCCGGCGCCGCTTCCGCCGCAGCGGCCGGTGGTGGTATCGCTGCCGACCGACCGCAGCGGCGCGTACGTCCGGGCCGCGATCACCCGGGAAGCCGACCGGGTAACCACCGCACCGGCAGGGGAGCGCAATCGGGCGCTCTACGTCGCCGCCGTGGCACTCGGGCAACTCACCGCCGGTGGGTCGCTCACCGCCGAGGACGCCGAAAGCGTGCTGGAACAAGCCGCAGCACAGGCCGGGCTGGGCCACGTCGAGACGGCACGCACCATCCGATCCGGGCTGGCCGCCGGCAGCAAGCGACCCCGGCAGGTGGCCGCATGAACGCCGCCCGCCTCCACCTCGTCACCGACCACCCCGACACCACCGACGCGCCGGCCCCGGGCGGTCCGCTGTGGGATGTTCCAGTGCCCCTGACCGGGCCGAGCACCGCGCCGCCACCGTTCCCGGTCGACGTGTTCCCCGCATGGTTGGGCGACATGGTGACCGGCGTCGCCCGGTTCACCCAGACCGACCCCGCGATGGCCGGCACCCTCGCCGTAGCCGTGCTCTCGGCGTGCGCGGGTGGCCGCCTGGAGGTGGAGCCGGTGGGCGGGTGGCGGGAGCCGGTGAACGTGTTCGCCGCCGTCATCGCCGGCCCCGGTGAGCGGAAGTCGCCTGTGCACCGGGCGATGACCGCGCCGCTGTTCGCCGCTCAATCCACGCTTGGTGAGGCGATGCGACCTCGGATCGCGGAAGCGGCGGCGCTGCGGGACATCGCCGATCGGCAGGCCGAGCAAGCCAAGGCTCAGGCCGCAAAGGCCAGCGACCCGGGCAAGCGGGACGAGGCCGCCGCCGAGGCCGTAGCCGCTGCGATCGCGGCCGAGGCGATCACCGTTCCCGGCCTGCCCCGGCTGATCGTGGACGACGCCACCCCGGAAGCCCTCATCGGGTTGATGGCCGCCAACGGCGGACGCATGGCGATCATCTCCGATGAAGGCGGGATCTTCGACACCCTCGCTGGCCGGTACTCCGGTGCACCCAACCTTGACCCCTACCTGAAAGGCCACGCGGGACAGCCGATGAGCAACGAACGGCAGACCCGCGAGGGAGCCTCGGTCGACAAACCCGCCCTGACCGTGTGCGTCATGGCGCAACCGACCGTGCTGCGCAAATTCGGCGGGAACGCCGACCTCGCCGGGCGCGGCCTGCCGGCCCGGTTCCTGTTCGCCCTGCCCCGATCCCTCGCGGGGTATCGGCTGGTCGACACGGAGCCGGTGCCCGAGGCAGTGACGGCCGGCTACCGGCACCGGGTGCACGACCTGGCCGCCACCCTCGCCGAGTGGGAAGACCCCGCCGTGGTCACCCTCACCCCCGATGCCGGGCGGGTGCGGCTGGCCGCCGCTCAGGAGGTAGAGGCACAGCTACGCCCCGGCGGGACGCTGCACGACATGCGCGAGTGGGGCAACAAGCTCTCTGGCGCAACGCTGCGGCTGGCCGGGTTGCTGCACGTCGCCCACCACCCCGCCGACGCGTGGCGACGCCCCATCGACGCCGACCGCATGACCGACGCCGTGCGGCTGGCCGAGTTCTTCGCCGCGCACTACCGGGCCGCACTCACCACCATCGGCAGCGACGCCGCGATTGAGAACACCCGGTACGTCCTCGGCGTGCTCACCACCAAGGGCATGACCACCTTCACCCGCCGGGAGCTACACCGCCGCGTCTCCCGCCGGCTACCGAAGTCCGACGAGGTGTCAGCGGTGCTCGCCGAGCTGGCCGCTCTCGGGTGGGTGCGCAACGGGCCGGACGGTCGCTACGAGCTGCACCCGCGCGCCGTGGCCGAGGTGCCCGAAGGCGTTGACACGTTGACAACCGCCCCCGACGCCGACGTTTCCGCAGCTCAGCACGCCCGCGAGGGTGTCAACAGGGTGCGTTGACAGCCGTTGACAGGCGTTGACAACCCGCCGCCGGCCGACCCGGTGTCAACGGGTGTCAACGCCTGTCAACGGAGGGTGTTGACACCCCGACACCGCCTCTCACCTGCGGAAACGCTTCCGGTTCGGCCGATTGTCAACGTGTCAACGCTTCCCGACCCCCTCCCGGCCCGCATCCGCGCCGCCCCCGTCGATCGGCACCCGGAAACGGCCCGCTGAGAGCCACACAGACGGTTCGGCCCTATGCCTTACACCAACGATGCCCGGATCTTGCCTACACGGTGCTCTCAGCGGGCCGCCCTACGCCGTTATGACGCACCGCCACCCCAACCCTCCACAGCCGACCGCCGCCGACCGGAAGGCGCTCACCGCGCCACTCAGCCCGCAAAACACCCCGCTGAAACAGCCGCAACACTGCCCGCCTCAACGCCGCGGCTTGTTCCAGCGCTCCACCTGCACCCCGCACGAGGGAGGCCCCGCCCATGACCGCGCGCCGCACCCCGACCGGCAACCTGCTCACCCTCGCCGAAGTCCTGGACGAACTCCGCGTACCCCGGTCGACCTTCTTCCGCTGGAAGGCCACCGGCCGCGCACCCCGAACGATCAAGTACCCGAACGGCAGCCTGTACGTCCGCCGCCGCGACCTGGACAACTGGCTCAACGACCACGAAGAGGCAGCATGAGCAGCACTTACGAAGTACGCGTACACGGCATCCTCAAGAACCAACTCAGCAAGGGCTACTCCTACGTGGTCCGCTGGAAGGTGGCGGGCGAGCCGTTCCGGAAGACCTTCGCGACCCGCGCCCTAGCCGAGAGCTACCGGTCAAAGCTGGTGGTGTCTCAGCGGGAAGGCGTCGCGTTCGACAAGGCCAGCGGCCTGCCCGAGCCCATGGCCCGCGCGCTCAACGCCCGTTCGTGGTACGAGCACGCGGTGGCCTACGTCGACATGAAGTGGCCCCGCGCGTCGGCAAAGCATCGCAAGGGCATCGCCGAGACGCTGGCCACCGTTACACCGGCACTGCTGACGACGGACCGGGGCGTGCCCAGCGACAAGGCGCTACGGGCCGCGCTCTACGGGTGGGTGTTCAACAAGGCTCGCCGCGACGCTGGCGACCCACCCGCTCACCTGTCCGCCGCCGTGCGCTGGCTCAAGGCAAACACCGTCGATCTGACGGCGCTCGCCGACCCTGCCTTGGTGCGGAAGGCGCTCGACACACTCGCCCTGCGGATGGATGGTGCCCCCGCCTCGGCAAGCACGATCGCCCGCAAGCGGGCAGTCTTCTCCGGCGCTCTCAAGTACGCCGTTGAGCTGCGCCTACTCGACACGCACCCAATGACCCTGGTGAGCTGGACCGCCCCGAAGACGGCCGATGAGGTCGACCGGGGCGCGGTGGTGAACCCCGATCAGGCGCGGGCACTGCTCGCCGAGGTCGGCCGCACGGTGCCCGAGTTGGAAGCGTTCTTCGGATGCATGTACTACGCCGCACTACGCCCCGAAGAGGTGCTTCACCTGCGCGAAGACGAGTACGAGCGGCCCGCCGAGCCTGACGGGTGGGGCGTACTGCACCTGACCGGCTCGACGGTGGCCGTGGGTCGGGACTGGGGCGACGGAGACGACACGGCCGAGGACCGGGGGTTGAAGCACAGAGCGAAGGCCGCCACACGGGATGTGCCGGTGCCGCCGCCGCTCGTGCGGCTGCTCGACCATCACGTCAAGGAGTACCCGCCCGGATCGAACGGGAAGCTGTTCGTCACCCGGCGCGGCCCCGGTGGGCGGTACGTGCCCACCGCCGGCCAACCGATCCCGAACAATACCTACGGGAAGGCGTGGCGCGACGCGCGGGCAAAGGTGCTCACCCCAGCTCAGCAGCGATCCCCGCTGGCACGGCGACCGTACGACCTGCGACACGCCGCCGTGTCGCTCTGGCTTAACGCCGGGGTGCCGGCTACCCAGGTCGCAGAGTGGGCCGGGCATAGCGTGCACGTCCTCATGCGGGTCTACGCGAAGTGCGTCTACGGCCAGGAAGAGGCCGCGCGGAGAAGGATTGAGGCCGCTTTGTCGCAGGTGGAATGACGGGATTCTGACACCTGCCGCTGCTCTCCTCGATCAGAAGGTTCCACCCGGTGCGAGTCAGCGTCGAATGATGCCGAGCGGAGGCAGGACAAGGGCTGAACTGCGCTTTCCTGCCTCCAGCCGGCGAGGTGTCTCGGCCGAAAGTGGCAACCAACGGGCTAAAGGGCGGTCAGTCGGGGACGTGAGGACTCGCCCTAGAGCCCTGGAGCCGCCTTTATCCACCAAACCACTCATTCCGCCACGATCACTTACCGTGGTACGACGTATCCATGGAGTCAGAAGCCACGCCGGCCACCGCCCCTCCCAAGCTCCGCTTCAACTGCTACCTCTTACGCCAAGGCCTGCCGACGATCGAAGCCGCCCTACGCACCCCATACCGCCCAGGGGGCAGAACACCGATGTTGCCCATTCAACCAGCGGGCGGAGCGCCACAGGGAACAGTTGGCTACTTCAGCACCCCGAAACAAAAGGTTCCGCCGTGGGCCAAAGCCCTCTCGCCAATCTTCCCTGCACTTTCCCAGGCGCAGAATCTATCGAATCGATTCGTCATCTTCCTTCCAGTCCAGAGTCGATGGTTCGCCGTGTGCTTCGGCTACGGAAGCTCAGCCTTGGAGTGGAGCGCAATCGAGGCAAATTTCGGCCTCCGATTCGCAGCTCGACGCATGAGCCCTAAGTCGCTCCGCGAGTTCCGCAGCAGAAGGGTAGGCGCGTCAAATCGTGCCCAAGCCGTGCAACTACCGCTCGGAGGTGACCTAAAGGACCTTGATGTTGGAGCACTAGAGGGCGAATTTGTTCGACGCCTGGCGGGAACGCTAGACGAGAGCAACGGAGCCGAGTTCGCCGACGTTGACGCGGTGGCCGCAACCGACGCCATATCCTTCCGAGCCCGCACGGACCTTGAGAAGATCCAAGGAACACTTAGTCGGATGCTTGCCGAGATTGAGGCTGGCACGGCCACCGAGGGACTGAAATTCGTTGACTCCCTAGAACCACTTCGAGTCAAGAGCGAGCAGACAGCCCAGCTTGATCGTCACCTCGCACAAGCGCTCTTCGGCGGGGTGCATGGCTTTGCTGAGTTCGGCGATGAGTTAAGCGGGCTACAGGACCATCTGCTGGAGTTCTCTTTCCCCGACACCCTGACGACAGACGAGATAGACGAAATCCGTCTGTACCGCGGAGAGCGATCGACGCTTCTATCGGAGCCCTCCATCGCAGGCGTGCGTGACGCACTCAACGAACTTAAAGGCCGGCTCACGGCACGATCGCTCGACAACATCAAGTTGATGGCGTTCGACAATGAAGGTGAAGCCAAGAGCCCATATATGCCGCTACGTCACTGGCTTATATTTGAGTCGGGCAACGAGGAGCGGCGCTTCATTCTCACACTCGGCCGATGGTTCGCGCTGAACGAGGACTACACGCGCAAGCTCGATGACGACCTGAGCAAAGTCGATGACCTAACGAATGCCCTCAAGCCGCCCGCATGGGAGGGAGGGAAAGCAGAAGGCGCATACAACGATGACTTCCAGGACGCCCACTCCGATACCACCATTATCCTCGATAAGGTAAAGATTCGGTCAGAAGATGGTGACGAGATCGAAGCATGTGACCTACTTCATCGTGACGGATTCTTGATCCACGTGAAGAACTATAAGAAAAGCCAGACCCTCAGTCACCTGTTCTCCCAGGGTCTCGTTTCCGCGCTTAGCTTGCGCGGCGACTCCGTGTACCGTGCCAACTTTCTCCGAGCCGTGCAGGGCATCGACCCGGCCTTCGTACCTATAGCCGAGAAGGCTCCCGAAGTGGTCGTTTATGCGATCGGGGTTCAGAAGGACCGACCAGTACCACTAGGGCTCCCGAGCTTCAGCAAGGTGAACCTACGCGACTTCGTGAAGCGGGTACGGGGCACAGGCGCGCGTCCCGCGATCTGTCGGATACAAATCACCGACTCTGCCGGGAGCGCGGGAGCCTCTAATGACGTGCAGACAGTGCCGGTGGAGCAGGCTGAGGTCTCATCCCCCCATCCCCCCGGGCCGAGGAAGGCCGAAGAGGGCACGCATCCGAGCCAGACGTAGAACTGGACGCGGCAGGACACGCGATCATGGCGACACGTATGCGACACGACCGGTGAGACGCAGCCGCCCTGAGTGAGAACCAGCGGGACTACCAAGAAGGGCCCCTGACCGGCATCTCTGCTGGTCAGGGGCCCTTCTTAGCACCTGGTGGCGGGTAGAGGATTCGAACCTCTGTAGCTTTCGCGACGGATTTACAGTCCGCTCCCATTGGCCGCTCGGGCAACCCGCCAGGGCACCCCACCGCGTCGTAACGCGGCGGCGGAAGCAAGGATAGCGGCTCCCCCCGGTGCCGACGCAACCGGGTACGGTCAGGGGGTCGTGCCGCTGGTCGGCGGCCGACGGCAGGCCCAGACCGCCGGACAGCAGGAGCAGATACATGGCAGCGAACCCGTCGTTTGACATTGTGAGCAAGGTTGACCGGCAGGAGGTCGACAACGCCCTCCGGCAGGCGGTGAAGGAGCTCGCGACCCGGTTCGACTTCCGCGGCACCGGGGCGGAGATCTCCTGGTCCGGCGAGGAGGCGATCGGCCTTCAGGCGGAGACCGAGGAGCGTGTTCGTGCCGCGCTTGACGTCTTCAAGGAGAAGCTCGTCAAGCGGAACATCTCGCTGAAGGCGCTGGACGCCGGCGAGCCGCGCCCGTCCGGCAAGATTTTCAAGATCGACTGCAAGGTCGTCCAGGGCATCGAGGCGGACAAGGCCAAGGCCATCAGCAAGAAGATCCGCGACGAGGGTCCCAAGGGCGTACAGGCGCAGATCCAGGGCGACCAGCTGCGCGTCACCGGCAAGAAGAGGGATGACCTCCAGGCCGTCATCGCGCTGCTCAAGGGTGAGGACTTCGGCGTCGCCCTCCAGTTCGACAACTACCGGTAAGGCGGCGACCGCCGCTCAGGCCGCCGCCGACCAGCAGGGCTTTCCGATATCGCCGTCAGGCACTGAGGCAAAGGCGGGACCTGGCCGAGTTGGAGCGAGCCGGGCATCAACCGACAAGGCATCCGACGCCTACTCACAGGGCTTCGCCGGTTGCCGTTGTTGATGTCTGCTGGTCGACGGCGTTCGACGGTGTCTTGCGCTCCATCGGTGTCCCGAGCGCCTGCCGGGCGGCTTCGCCCATGGGGTCCTCGCGGGTCGGCATCCCTCGGATTGTCGGCAGCACCTCGTCCCGAAAGACGCCGTGCAGCCGGCGCAGTTCCCGCGCCGGATGCTCGGCGTCGTCGACTCGCACGTCCCAGAGCGGGTACGGCTGATCGCCGATCACCGTGACGGTCGCCGACCGTGCGCCGTGCCGGTCACCGCCGGCCTCCTCGCCGGCCTCGATGGCCAGAACGAGCCGCTCCGCCAGGTCGAGTCCCCCACTCTCCTCGAACACCCGGAGGATCTCCGCGAGGATCTGCGGGCCTACCAGGCGGTTGCCCTGCAGCGCGTAACCCGGCCCGGTGCGGTGCCCTGCCCAGCCCACGGTGCGGGAGCCGGTGAAGGCGTGCGAGCGGCCGTGGCGGTCGACCATGCCGACCTGCCGCACGTCCCGACCCGGATCCTGGGCCAGCAGCTCGGTCAGGACGTCCTGCGGCGAGCGGCCCTCGTCGAGCAGCGGCAGACCGTGATAGGCCAGGAACGGATTGACTGTGGCCTGGGTCGCCACCGCACCGCCGCCCGACTGGACGTGGGCGACGAGCTTGCCGACCGCGGGCCTGGCCGTCAGGGCTCCCACCCCGAGTTGCCCGGTACGCCGGCACCATGCGGCGATCGAGAAGGTCACGCCCGGGAGGTACCCGGACGTACTCCCAGCATGCCCGGAGCCCCGCCTGGGTGCTGTCGCCGCCGACCCCGCCGGCACCGCACCTGACGCGCAGCGGGAACCGCTCTGGATGCAGAGCGCCGTGCACACTGGGCAGGCCGGCGGGACCCGGGTTCCTTGAAGTCGGGGCATCCGACGCGCAGGGGTAGCCGGACTTCAAGGAATTCGAGTGGATCAAGCCGGGGGCGGCCGCCGAGTGGATCGGGCCCGCGCGGGCGGCGAGCCCCGCACGGGAGGCGAGCCCCGCGCGGGGGACAGCGGCGTCAGACCGGGACGGGGGCTTCGGCGCGTACCGCTGTGGTTTCGGCACGGGCGATGGGCCCGGCGGGCAGGGCCGCGACTGCGGCCCCGACGGCGACGGCCGCCCCGGCGAACAGGAACGCCCAGCGGACCCCGCCGGAGTGATCCACGATCAGGCCGGCCACCGCGCCGCCGGCCGCGCTCGCCGCCACCGCGACGGTGACCACCCAGGTGTACGCCTCGTTCAGCATGCTGGTCGGGGCGATCCGGCCGACCAGGGTGTTCTCCAGGGTCAGCGCGGGCGCGATGGTGGCTCCGCCGACGACGAGGGCGACGCCGAGCGCCAGCGGGGTGGGCATCACCGCGAACACGGCGAAGGTGCCGGCCAGCGCGGCGAGGATCAGGGCGAACTGCCGGGTCATGTTCGCCGCCGGCTTGCGGACGCCGAACCAGAACCCGCCGATGGCGCTGCCGATCCCCCAGACGGCCAGGAGCAGGCCGGCCAGGCTCTCCGGGTCGCCGGTGGTGTGGCCGCTCGCGTACGCCGGGACGATCACCCCGGCGGCGCCGAAGGCGATGCCCAGGCCGGCCACGCAGACCAGCAGGGCGGGGAAGCCGGCGACGCGCAGCGGGCCGAGCCCGCGGGCGTGGTGCTCGCGCGGGTGCGGACGCCACCCGCGCATCACCCGGCCGAGTGCCACGGCGGTGGTGCCGACCAGGGTGACCACTGCCGCGCCGATCAGCGCGGCCGCGGCGTCGGCGACGAGCACGAACCCGGCGACGAGCAGCGGGCCGAGCACGAAGACGATTTCGAACAGTGAGGTTTCGGCGGCGAGCGCCGTGTTGCGCAGGGGGTACCTGCCGCTTGCGGGGCCGGTCAGGTCGTTCCAGGCGCCTCGGATGGCGGCGGTGAGCGGCGGGTAGGTGGCGCCGGCCACGCCTGCGGCGAGGTAGATGGCGGGGAGCGCGTCGTCGCCCGAGCGGCTGGCCAGCAGTAGTCCGATGAGTGCCAGCGGGTGGGCCACGGCGGTGGCCAGCAGGACGGGGCTGGGGCCGACGCGGTCGGCGATCCGGCCAGCGATCGGGCTGAGGGCGGCACCGGCGACGGCGTAGATCCCGCCGGCGATGGCGGCCAGCGCGTACCGCCCGGTCACCTGTTCGACGACAAGCAGCAGCGCCAGCGGCGTCATGCCGATCCCGAGCCGCCCGACGATGCCGAGGATCAGCAGCATCGGGGCGCCGGGGATCCGCCAGACACCCAGATACTGACGCAGCGCGGCCACCGTGAACCTCCCGGGGATGTAATGAGCGTTAGCCGTTACGACCCTAACGCCACCGCCGTGCCGGCAGACAACCGAAATACAGCACTCCGCCCGCACCCGGGGCTACCGGATGCGGGCGGAGTGCGTGCTCAGCGGGTCAGCGCTGGAACTGGACCGGACCCGAGTTGGCGGCCATCTGCTCCAGCCGGGCGACGCGGTCCTCCATCTTCGGGTGGGTGGAGAAGAGCGCCGCCATGCCGCCGCCCCGGAACGGGTTGGCGATCATGAGGTGTGCGGTGCTGGTGAGCTGACCCTGGGCCGGCAACGGCCGACGCCGGGCCACCGCGTCGATCTTGCGCAGCGCGCTGGCCAGGGCGAGCGGGTCACGGCTCAGCTCGGCGCCCGACGCGTCCGCCTGGAACTCGCGGCTCCGGCTGATCGCCAACTGGATCACGGTCGCCGCGATCGGGCCGAGGATCAGGGTGAGCAGCAGCACCGCCGGGTTCGGGCGGTCCTCGTCGTCCCCGCCACCGAGCGGAATGAAGAAGGCGAGGTTCGCCAGCAGGGTGATGATGCTGGCCAGCCCGGCCGCCACGCTGGAGATCAGGATGTCCCGGTTGTAGACGTGGGACAGCTCATGGCCGATCACACCGCGCAGCTCACGGTAGTCGAGGATCTCGGTGATGCCCTGGGTCACGCAGACCGCCGCGTGCTGCGGGTTGCGCCCCGTGGCGAACGCGTTCGGCTGCGCGGTCGGGCTGACGTACAGGCGCGGCATCGGCTGCTGGGCGTCGGTCGCCAACTCCCGCACCATGCGGTACAACTCGGGGAACTGTGCCTCGGTGACCGGTTGCGCACCCATCGAGCGCAGCGCGAGCTTGTCGGAGTAGAAGTAGCTCACGCCGTTCATGACAAGCGAGATGAGGACGGCGATGACCAAGCCGCTGCTGCCACCGAACCAATAGCCCACCGCGAGGATCAGGGCGCTGAGCAGGCCAAGCAGCGCTGCGGTCTTCAGACGGTTGTGGTGCACGATGTCTCCTTCGGTGCACGGATCGCCGGGATCCGCTGACCGGTTCAACAACCCGGTACCCGCCAACCATCCGTCTCAACGCTGAGAGTTCACTGAGACTGGAATACCAGGTCAGCGGGGGGCGAGGTCGAGCACCAACTGCGGGGCGAAGCCGAGCACCACAGCGGCCACCGTCGCCACCGCCAGCACCACTGCCACCACACCCACCACGGGTACGGCAGCCGTACCGTCCCCGGCTGGCGCCGCGGCCGGGCCTGACCCCACCGTCGCCGGGGTCCAGAGCGCGGCAGCCACCCGCAGGTAGTACGCCAACCCGATCACCGCGTTCAACGCCACCACGAGCGCCAACCAGGCCGCCCCGCCGTCCAGCAGCGCCCGCACCACTGTCACCTTCGCGAACAGCCCGGCCAGGCCGGGCGGCAGACCGGCCAGGCCCACGAGCGCCAGACCGAGCGCCGCGCCCCGCCACGGGTGCCGGCGGGCCGCCCCCCGCAGGTCGTCGAGCGTGCCGCCGTCCGCCCCGGCCGGACGCAACGCGGTCACCCCGGCGAACGCGGCCAGCTCCAACACGACGAAGAAGACCGCGTACGCCACGGCGGCGGCGTACGCGGCGGAACGTGCCTCGTCAGTGCGGCCGGCGGCCAGCGCCAACGCCCCCAGCGGGGCGAGGATGTACCCGGCCTGCGCGACTGACGACCAGGCGAGCAGCCGGACGGTCCGCCGCTGGCGCAGCGCAACCAGGTTGCCGACGGTCATGGTGAGCACCGCGAGCAGGGCGAGCACCGGGCCGGTCTGCTCCGCCGGCAGTGCCCGCTGCACCACGGCGAGCAACGCGACGAGGCCACCGAGCTTCGACGCCGTGGACAGGTACGCGGCCACCGGCAGCGGCGCCCCGTCGTAGGTGGCCGGCGCCCAGGCGTGGAACGGCACCGCCGCCACCTTGAACGCCAACCCGACAAGCAGCAACGCCACAGCTGCGGTGGTCAGCGGCAGCTCCCGCAGGTCGGAACGCTCGGCGAGCAGCGCGCCAAGCCGATCCAGGTGCAGTCCACCGGTCACCGCGTACAGCAGTGCCGCGCCGAGCAGCGTGATGGTGGTCGCGACCACGCTGACCACGAAGAAGGTGAGTGCCGCCTCGGCGCTCGCGAGACTGCCCCGACGCAGGCCGACAAGCACGTACAGCGGCAGGGTGAGCGTCTCCAGGGCCACGATCACGGTGATCAGGTCGCCCGCCGCGCCGAGCACCACGCCACCGGTCATCGAGCAGGCCAGCAGGAAGCAGTACTCCCCCACCGGCGACCGGCCGCCCCGAAGCGCCGGCACGGACAGCCCGAGCACGCCCAGGGTGAGCAGCGCCACCACCACGCCGACCAGGGCGGCCCGGCCGCCGAAGACCCAGGAGCAGTCCGCGCCGACACAGAACGTCCGCCGCTCCCCGGCCGCGCCGACCACTGCGGCACCGACTGCGGTACCGAGCGCGCCGAGCGCCGCCACCACGATCGTGGCCCGTGGCCGCGCCAGGAGCAGGTCGGTGATGAGCACGAGCACCGCGGTGCCGGCGGCCAGGTAGGCCGGCAGCAGCGCGACGTTGTCCACGCTCTGCACACCGGTCATGGCAGGACCACCCCGATCAGAGCGTCGACGGGCGCCTCGGCGACCCCGAGCACAAGCGCCGGGGCCAGCCCGATCGCCAACGCGAGCAGCACCAGCGGCACCCACGCGGTCAGCTCCGCACCGGCCAGGCCGGGACCGACCCGACCGACGGCGGCACTCGGCCGGTTGTGGGTGACCTGGCGCAGCAGGCGCAGGAAGTACGCGGCGGTGAGCGCGGCACCGACAGCGGCCAACACCCCGAGGGTGGTCCAGAGCGGGCCACCCACCTGGACGGCGGCGATCACCGCGAACGCCTCGCCCCAGAAGCCGGCCAACCCGGGCAGGCCGAGCGAACCGATCGCCGCGAACGCCAGCAGGCCAGCCAGCCGGGGAGCGGTCTCCCGCAGCCCGGACAGCTCGGCGAGCGCGCCCGTGCCGGTGCGGTCCTTCACCGCGCCGGCCAGGAAGAACAGCAGGGCGGTGAGCACCCCGTGCGCGATGTTGCCGATCAGGGCCGCCTGGACGCCGACTGTGGTCAGCGTGGCGACGCCGAGCAGCACGAAGCCCATGTGCCCCACACTTGAGTACGCGATCAGCCGCTTGACGTCCGTCTGGGCCAGGCAGACAAGCGAACCGACCAGGATCGCGGCGACGGCGAGCACGCCGAGCACGGGCGCTGCCCAGCGGGCGCCTTCCGGTGCCACCCCCACCGCCACCCGGATCAGACCGTAGGTGCCCATCTTCAACAGCACCCCGGCCAGCACGACGCTGCCCACCGTGGGGGCCTGGGTGTGCGCGTCGGGCAGCCAGGAGTGCAGCGGCCACAGCGGGCTCTTCACCGCGAACGCCACAGCGAACAGGGTGAACGCGGCCAACTGGGTGCCCCTGGACATCCCCGCGCCACCGGTCAACGCCATCAGATCGGCGGTGCCGGTGGCCGCGACCACCACGTACACGCCGACCAGCAGCAGCACCGAGCCGAACAGGGTGTACAGCGCGAACTTGCGGGCCGCCCGACGCCGGTCCGCGCCGCCCCAGCCGGCGATGATCGCGTACATCGGCAGCAGGACGACCTCGAAGAACAGGAAGAACAACACCAGGTCCAGGGCGAGGAAGGTGCCCAGGATGCCCACCTCGACCACCAACAGCAACGCGACAAGGGTCCGGCCACTGCCGCCGTCCGGCACCCGCCACACCGTGTACGCGCAGCAGAGCAGCGTGAGCAGCGCGGTCAACACCACGAGCGGCCAGGAGATGCCGTCGACACCGAGGTGGAAGCGCAACTCCAGGCCGGGCACCCAGGGCAGGTCCAGGTAGTGCCACGGGAACACCGCCGGCCCGTTGTCCGACCACACCAGCCAGTCCCGGCGGCCGAACACCAGCGCCACCGCCGCCAGCAGGGTCAGCGCCGCGGCTACCGTCCCGACCAGCCGGGCCGCCCGGTCCCGGGGCGTCGCCGCCACCGCTACCGCACCCAGCGCCGGCACCGCCAGCACGGCGACCAGCAACGCCTGCCCAACGCTCACCGGACCGCCTTCGTTCGCGAGGCTCGCGACCCCGACCCACTCCACGCGCTCACCGGACCGCCCTCGGCTCGCGGCCCCGACCCACTCCACGCGCTCACCGGACCGCCCTCGGCTCGCGGCCCCGACCCACGCCGCGCGCTCACTGGGCAGCTCCGATCACAGCCGCCGCCAGGCCGATCAGCAGCGCGCCGGCCAGCACGCCCGCGGCGGCCCGGGGCAGCGCCGCCCGGTGCAGCGCGGCCAACCCCGCGCCCAGACCGGTCGCCGCCCGCCCGCTGCCCTCGACGGCACCGTCCACCACCACCTCGTCCCCGGCGCGGGCGACCCGGGCCAGCGCGCGGACGGGGCGTACGACAAGGATGTGCTGAAGGTCGTCGAGCCGGAACGCGCGGGCGAAGACCGGCCGCAGCGGACCCAGCGCGGCCGCCGGGTCGGCGGCCGGGTTCCGCCGCCACAGCAGCAGGACCAGCGCCGCCCCGACCAGCAGCAACGCGAGTGGGAGCAGCACCTCCGACGCCACGTGGACCAGGCCGTCCTCGGAGCCCGCCACCGGCACTGTCGGAAACCGCAGACGGTCGGCGAACGCCCCGACGAACCCGGCCAGACCCAACAGCGCGGCCGGTACGGTGAGCAGCAGCACCGGCCAGCGCAGCAACGCGGGCGGGTCGTGCGGTCGGACCAGTGGCAGTCGTGGCGCACCGAAGAAGGCGCGGAGCAGCAGCCGACCGGCGTACCAGGCGGTGATCACCACCCCGACCAGCCCGGCGATCCAGACGATCCAGCCCACCCACGACGGTGCCGGGCCGGTGCCCTCGAGCGCGGCGGACTCGGCGACCGTGAGCACGCCGTCCTTGCTCCAGAAACCCGCCAACGGCGGCACCCCGGCCAACGCGCCCAGGCCCACGACCGTGCACCAGAACGTCACGGGCATGCTGCGCCGCAGCCCACCCATCTCCGACATCAGGGTGGTGCCGACCGCGTGGATCACCGCGCCCGCGGCCAGGAACAGCAACGCCTTGAACGCGGCGTGGGTGAGCAGGTGGAACAGCGCCGCCGCCGGTGAGCCGACCGCCAACGCGCCGGTCATGTAGCCCAACTGGGACACCGTCGACCAGGCCAGCACCCGCTTGATGTCGTCCTGCGCGGTGGCGGCGAGCGCACCGAGCAGCAGCGTGATCGCGCCCAGCACCCCCAGCACCGTGAGCGTCACCGGCGCGGCAGTGAAGAGTGGGTAGAGCCGGGTCACGGCGTACACCCCGGCGGCGACCATGGTCGCCGCGTGGATCAGTGCGGAGATCGGCGTCGGGCCGGCCATCGCGTCCGGCAGCCAGGTGTGCAGCGGGAACTGCGCGCTCTTGCCGGCCACCCCGGCGAGCAGCAACAGGCCGGCGGCGGTCAACGTCGCTGTGGAGTGGTCGTGGGCGAGCACGTCGGCGATCCGGAAACTGCCCGTCGACACGCCGAGCAACGCGATGCCGAGCAGGAACCCGACATCACCGACCCGGGTCACCAGGAACGCCTTCATCGCGGCGGCCGGCGCACCGGCCAGTCGGCGGTCGTGGGCGATGAGCAGGTACGAGCAGAGGCCCATCACCTCCCAACCGACCAACAGCATGATCAGGTCCCCGGCCACCACCACCAGCAGCATGGCGCCGGTGAAGATGCTGATCTGGGCGGCGTACGGCGGGTAGCGGTGGTCGACGTCGATGTCGTCGTGTGGACCGCGCCGCAGGTAGCCGATCGAGTAGACCTGAACGGCCAGCGCGACAGCGGTGACCGCCACCGCGACAAGTGTGGCGGCCCCGTCCAGCCGTACGCCGAGGGTCACCGCCAGCCCACCGACGTCGACCCAGGTGGTCGACGTCTCCGTCGGCCCGTCGACAGTGACCAGCAGCGCGACGGCAAGCGCGAACGCGACGGCCGCACCGGTGACGCCGAGCGCGACGGCCGCCCGGCGGGCCCGGCCACCGCCGGTCGGGTCGTCGCGACGCGGGGCCGGCGGCAGCAACAGGCCGGCCAGGCCGGCGACCAGCGGTACGGCGGGCAGCAAAGCCCCGAGCAGCCCGGTCACCGGCCCGCCTCCCGGTCCAGGACGGCCGGTTCGCGCCCACCAACGGTCTGCGCAGGCTCGGTCAGCGGCACGTCATCGACCGCGACGGTGGCCCGCAGCCGGTAGAGCTGCAGGACGATCGCCAGCCCCACCCCGATCTCGGCGGCGGCGAGGACGATCACGAACAGCGCGAAGACCTGCCCGGAGTGCGGCAGCACGGCGCGGGCGGTGCTGTCCGCGGTGACCAGGATCAGGTTTACCGCGTTGAGCATCAACTCGACAGACATCAGCACCAGCACCGCGTTGCGCCGACGCAGCACGCCGTAGACGCCGAGGCCGAACAGCAGCGCGGCGGTGACGTACGGGATGACCGGCCTCACCGGCGCCCCCCGGTCCGGACGTCGACCCCGGGCCGGTCGGCGGTCTCGGCCACGCCGGGGCCGGCCCGGCCGATGTCCGGCCGGGACAGCACTATCGCACCCACCAGCGCGGACAGCAGCAGCACCGAGAGCACCTCGAACGGCAGCACCCAGGACTGGAAGATCTGCTCCCCCAGCCGCTCGGCGGTGCCCGTGGCCGGCAAGGCGACACTGCTCCAGCGGTACGCGTCGACGAGCAGCACGGTAAGGCCCAGCCCGGCGCCACCGCCGATCAGTGCGGCCGGCCAGCCGGGCCGGTCCAGGTCGTCGGAGGCGCCGATCGGCGCCCGGGTCAGCATCACCGCGAACAACAGCAGGACCACCACCGCGCCCACATAGATCAGCACCTGCACCCAGGCCACCAACTCGGCGCTGAGCACCAGGAAGTCACCGGCCAGCGCGCCCAGGCACACCACCAGGTAGAGCCCGGCCCGGACCAGGTGCTTCGTGGTCACCACCAGCACGCCGGCACCGACCGCCACCGCGCCGAGGGCGAGCAGCAGCACATCCGCCCCGGTCACCGGGCCGCCTCTCCGGCTCCGGTGGTCACGACGCGGGGTCCTGGTCGGCGGCGGGGCGTACCGATGGAGGAGCCGGACGGGCGGCGGCGGCCTTGCGGGCGGCGGCGGTCTCCTCCTTGGCCGGCTCCCCGTTCGGGTCGTGCGCGGGCGGCGGCGGGACGGTGGCCATCCACTGACCGAGGTGGTCCTTGTCGTGCAGCAGGTCCTTGATGTCGTACTCGGCGTACTCGAACTCGGGGGACCAGTAGAGCGCGTCGAACGGGCAGACCTCGATGCAGATGCCGCAGTACATGCAGAGGGAGAAGTCGATGTCGAACTTGTCGAGCACGTTGCGCTGGCGGGGGCGGGCGGCGCCGGGCACCGCCACCTCCTCCTTGTGCGAGTCGATGTAGATGCACCAGTCCGGACACTCCCGGGCGCAGAGCATGCAGACAGTGCAGTTCTCCTCCGACAGCGCGATCACACCGCGCGAGCGGGGCGGCAGGTCGGGGGCGACGTCCGGGTACTGCTGGGTGGTCGACCGGCTGGTCATCGTCTTGAGGGTGACCGCCAACCCCTTCACCAGGCCCGCGCCGGGAAGGCCGCGTTCGCCGGTGGCACCGCGCTCGCTGGGGTCGCTCATGTCGACCATCCTGCCCTGTGGCCCCGGCGCGCGCGACCACCACCCACAGGTCCACGGCGATACCGTGGCTGCGGCGAGCCCTTCCCGATCAATCTGCCGATCACACCCCGGGCCCGGTCACAGCCGGGGGCAGCATCTCCACGCCGAGTTGCTGGAGGAGTTGGAACAGCTCGTTGCAGCTCCACACCTCGACGATCCGGCCCGCCGCGTCGAAGCGCAGGAACGTCGCGCCGGAGTAGCTGACCACCTGACCGGTCGGCGGCACCGGCCCGAACTGCCCGGCGTGCGTGCCGGCGGCCCGCCAGTGCACTGCCACCCGCTCGCCGGACGCCACCACGTCCACGATCTTGTAGCGCAGGTCCGGGAACGCCGCCCGCCGCTCCCGGTGCCAGGCGAGCGTCGCCTCCGGCCCGGTGCCGCCCAGCCCCGGGCAGTCCTCCGCGATCAACTCGTACGCCGACTCCTCCCGGCGCGCGTTCCACACATCGGCGATGAACCGCCGGGCCGCCGCCTCCACATCCGTCATCCCGGCAGGGTAACCGGGCCAGCCGGCCCCGAGACGGGCCAGGTTGCGGCGCACCGCACGGTCGAACCGAAGATCGGCGAGGATGTGAGGAGCGGCAACAGACCGGAGGATGACGTGGGCGAGGAAACAGGCGGGAAGTACGTCGAGCCGGGTGGCGAGTTCACCCGCGACCAGCGGTACATCGCCACTCGGATCACCGAGGACGGGCGCGACGGGTATCCGGTGGAGCCGGGCCGGTACCGCCTGGCGGTCAGTCGGGCCTGCCCGTGGGCCAACCGCCTGATCATCGTCCGACGGCTGCTCGGCCTGGAGGATGCCATCTCGATGGCGGTGGCCGGCCCGACCCACGACGCCCGGAGCTGGACCTTCGACCTCGACCCGGGCGGCCGGGACCCGGTGCTCGGCATCGAGCGCATCCAGGAGGCCTACTTCAGGCGCTTCCCCGACTACGAGCGCGGCATCACCGTGCCGGCGATGGTGGACGTGCCGACCGGGCAGGTGGTGACTAACGACTACGCGCAGATGAGCCTGGACCTGTCCACCCAGTGGCGCGCGTACCACCGCGACGGTGCCCCGCAGCTCTATCCCGAGCACCTGCGGACGCAGATCGACGAGGTCAACACCGTGGTGTTCCGGGACGTCAACAACGGTGTCTACAGGTGTGGGTTCGCCGGCAGCCAGGAGGCGTACGACAAGGCGTACCACCGGCTCTTCGACCGGCTGGACTGGTTGACCGAGCGGCTGACCGACCAGCGCTTCCTGGTCGGCGACACCATCACCGAGGCCGACGTGCGGCTGTTCACCACGCTGGTCCGCTTCGACCCGGTGTATCACGGCCACTTCAAGTGCAACAGGCAGAAGCTGAGCGAGATGCCGGTGCTGTGGGCGTACGCCCGGGACCTGTTCCAGACCCCCGGCTTCGGCGACACGATCGACTTCGACCACATCAAGCGGCACTACTACGAGGTGCACCGCGACATCAACCCGACCGGGATCGTGCCGCTCGGCCCCGACCTGTCCAACTGGCTCACCCCGCACGGCCGGGAGACGCTGGGTGGCCGCCCGTTCGGCGACGGCACCCCGCCACCGCCGCCCGCCGAGCCGGTCGACCCGGCACACACCCCGCTGCGCTGAGCGGCCACCTCGCGCCAGTTCGTCGCTCCTCGCCGAGATCCGCGCAACATCAGGGATGTTGGTGCCTCCCGCCTGTCGGAGGCAGCGGTCCGCCCCACCTCGCGCAGGATGATCGCGCTCGATCACTGATGTAGTGGCTTCCGCGCCGACCGACACCACTACAACAAGGATCGAGCGCGATCAAGGTCGCGCGAGGCCCCGGCATCGTCGCGCGAGGCCTGGGCACCGTCGCGCGAGGCCTGGGCACTGTCGCGCGAGGCCTGGGCACCGTCGCGCGAGGCCCGGACACTGCCGCTCCAGGTCAGAGGGCGAGGCGGACGGCCACCGTGAGGACCAGCTGCGCGAGGGAGGCGGGCACCAGTACCAGCCAGCAGAGCCGTTGCAACTGGTCTTCGCGCAGCCGGGGGTAGGACACCCGCAGCCAGATGATCACGAAGGACACCGCGAAGATCTTGAGGAGCGTCCAGAGCCAGCCCAACTGGTCGTCGGCGAACGGGCCCTGCCACCCACCGAGGAACAGCACAGTGGTCAGTGCGGCGATCACCACGATGCCGACGTACTCGGCGAGCAGGAAGAACGCGAAGCGCAGCCCGGTGTATTCGGTCATGTAGCCGAAGACCAGCTCGGAGTCGGCCACCGGCATGTCGAACGGTGGCCGGCGGATCTCGGCCAGCCCGGCGACGAAGAAGACGATCATCGCGGGTGCCTGCCAGAGCAGCCACCACGGCTGCCACGCCTCGACGATGCCGGAGAGGCTGAGCGTGCCCGCCGCCATCGCCACCGACGCGGCGGCCAACACCAGCGGCAGCTCGTAACCGAGCAGCTGGGCGGCCCCCCGCAGCCCGCCGAGCAGGCTGTATTTGTTCGCCGACGCCCACGCCGACATGAGCACCGCCACCACACCGACGCCGACCACGGCCAGCACGAAGAACAGGCCGATGTCCAACGGTTGCCCGACCAGGTCGTTCGGGCCGAGCGGGATGACCAGCAGCACCAGCAGGTAGGGCACCAGCGCCACCGCCGGGGCGAGCCGGAACACCGCCCGGTCGGCCTCGCGCGGGGTCACGTCCTCCTTCTGCACGAACTTGACCCCGTCCGCCACCAACTGGGCCCAGCCGTGGAAGCCACCGGCGTACATCGGACCGAGCCGGCCCTGCATGTGCGCCATCACCTTGTGCTCGGCCTGGCCGACCAGCAGGGGCAGGGTGAGGAACGCGACAAGCACGCCAGCCACCCGCAGCACCAGCTCCACCCAGAGCGGCATCAGGTCGTACCCCCGTCGTCGTCGCTGCGGCCGTCGCGGGCCGGCGCGTCCGCGACCGGGCCCGACCCCGGCTGCCCGGCTGAGCCCTCCCCGGCAGACCGGGGGGTACGCGCCGGACGGGTCCCCGGCGCGGGCCGCGCCGGACGGTCACCGGCCGGGCGGGCCGGGGTGCCGCCGCGCGGGCCCTCCCCCACGCCACCGGCGCCGGCCGGGGTGGGTGTGGTCCCCCACTCACCCGGAGCGGGCACGCCCGGCGGGCGGATCGGGCGGCGGCCACCACCGGCCTCGGCCTCGCCCGGCTCCTTCGCGCCCGGCCAGGGCTTCGCCACCCGGGACGCGAGCACGAACTCCTT
Organism: Micromonospora sp. NPDC049044; assembly: GCF_040649215.1. Lineage (NCBI taxonomy): Bacteria > Bacillati > Actinomycetota > Actinomycetes > Micromonosporales > Micromonosporaceae > Micromonospora > Micromonospora sp. NPDC049044. The sequence goes on from NZ_JBEZFA010000012.1 coordinate 46,352, forward strand.
GCGGAGCGGGTGACCCTCGAACTCCGGCGGCAGCAACAGCGGCAACAGGTCCCCGTGGCCGGCGAAGTCGATGCCGAACATCTCGTGTGTCTCCCGCTCGTGCCAGGCGGCGCCCGGGTAGACGTCGACCACCGAGGCGACGGTGGGCGCTTCGCGCGGCAGCCGGGTGCGCAGCAGCACCCCGTGTCGCAGCCGCGTCGACCAGAGGTGCGCCACCACGTCGAAGCCGTCGGTCAACTCGTCGACGGCGGAGAGCCAGTCGAAGAAGTCGCAGGCCAACGCGTCGTCGTCGCGGGCGACCCGAACAGCGGTCAGCCAGCTTTCCGGTGGGACGTCCACGGTGGCGCGGGCGAACCGTTGCCCGCCGGAGACCGACGGGGTCGCCGCAACCGGCGCGAGCAGCGCGACCAGCTGAGCGCCGACCTCTTCGGGAGTCATGCCGCTGATCCTAGTGCCGCTCGGGTCGTCGCCTGGCCGCCGCCGAGGCCCGGTGATCTGCCGGCTTTGGGAGCGGCGCGGCCCTGGGCGGGGAAAGATGAGGGACGTGCGCGCTGTGACTGTGAAACCCGGGGTCGCCAACTCGCTGAGCCTCGTCGAGGATCAGCCGGAGCCGGCTGCCGAGGAGGGGTCGGTGCTTGTCGAGGCGCTGGCCGTGGGGATCTGCGGCACGGACCACGAGATCATCGCCGGACAGTACGGCGAGGCGCCGCCGGGTGCCGACCGGCTCGTCATCGGGCACGAGTCGCTGGGTCGGGTGATCGAGGACCCCAGCGGCACGCTGCAACCCGGTGACCTGGTGGCCGGGATCGTCCGGCACCCCGACCCGGTCCCCTGCCCCAACTGCGCGGTCGGCGAGTGGGACATGTGCCGCAACGGTCAGTACACCGAACACGGCATCAAGGCGCTACCCGGGTTCGCCCGCGACCGTTGGCGGATCGAGTCACAGTTCGCGGTCCGGCTCGACCCGGCTCTGGGCCAGGTGGGCGTGCTGTTGGAGCCGACAAGCGTGGTGGCGAAGGCCTGGGACCACATCGAGCGGATCGGGCACCGGGCGGAGTGGCAGCCGCAGACCGTCCTGGTCACCGGGGCCGGGCCGATCGGATTGCTGGCCGCCCTGCTCGGCACCCAGCGCGGGCTCGCCGTCCACGTCCTGGACCGGGCCACCGACGGGCCCAAGCCGGAACTGGTCCGTGGGCTCGGTGCCACCTACCACGCGGTGCCGGTAAACGACCTGCCCTTCGAACCGGACGTGGTGATCGAGTGCACCGGTGCGCCCACCGTGGTCCTCGACGTGATGTGCAAGGCGGCCCCGACCGGGATCGTCTGCCTGGCCGGGGTGTCCAGCGGTGGTCGGAGCATCGACTTCGACGCCGGTGCGCTCAACCGGGCGTTGGTGCTTGAGAACAACGTGGTGTTCGGCTCGGTGAACGCCAACCGGCGGCACTGGAACATGGCCGCGCAGGCGTTGGCCCGCGCCGACCAGGTCTGGTTGGAGTCGCTGATCACCCGCCGGGTGCCGGCGAACAGGTACGCCGACGCGTACACCGCTGGCCCGGACGACATCAAGGTGGTCCTGGAGTTCGCCTCCTGAGGGTCCTAGATGCCCGGCAGCCGGCCGTTGCGGAACAGGTCGACGAAGAGCTGATGGTCCTGCCGGGCCCGCACCCCGTACCCGTGCGCGAAGTCCACCAGGTGGGCGACGAAACCCCGCTCGTCGGCGTCCACCGCCGCGACGATCGCCTCCTCGGTGGAGTAGTCCACCAGGTCGTGGCTGGACTCGTCGTCGGCGACCGAGTGCATCCGGGCCACCGCCCGACCCAGGTCGACAAGCACCCCGGTCAGCTCCTCCGGCTCGTTCACGTCCGACCAGTCCAGGTCGGCGGCGTACGGGGAGACCTCGGCGACGAGCTGACCGGCCCCGTCCAGCTCGGTGAAGCCCAGCCACGGGTCGGCGTGCGCCTGCAAGGCCCGCTGCGACTCGGCGGTCCGGTGCCCCTGGTGCTGGAAGTAGCCGCGGACCGACTCGTCGGTGACGTACCGCGCCACGGCCGGCACCTGCGCCTGCTTCATGTAGATGACGACGTCGTTCTCGAGGGCCTGGGTGTGCCCCTCAAGCAGCAGGTTGTACGACGGCAGCCCGGCCGACCCGATGCCCACGCCCTTGCGCAACACCACGTCCTTGATCCGTGCCGCCACCGGCCGGAGCTGCGTCGAGGCGGTCGGCAGGGTGCCCAGGTAGTCCTGGAAGGCCGCGCGTACCCGGTCCCGGGTGGCGTCGTCGACCTCGAAGACCCCGTCGCCGACGGAGAACCGCCGCTCGTAGTTGTCGATGGTGGTCTGCGCGGCGAGCAGGTCCACCCGGGTGTTGAGCCGGGCCTGCTGGAGCACCCGGCGCAGCACCCCGTCGGCGTTCTCCAGGGTGATCGAGCCGATCGCGTCGTCGCCGCCGGCGGCGATCGCCCGCAGCTCCGTCAGGTACGAGCGGGCGAACCCGGCGACCAGATCACCGATCGCCGTGTCGGAGAGCGCCTTGCCGTAGCCGAGCAGCGCCACACTCGCCGCCAGGCGGCGCAGGTCCCAGGTGAACGGCCCGACGTACGCCTCGTCGAAGTCGTTGACGTTGAACACGAGCTGCCCGGAGGCGTTCATGTAGGTGCCGAAGTTCTCCGCGTGCAGGTCACCGTGGATCCACACCCGGCTGGTCCGCTCGTCGAGGAACCGGTCGTCGGCGAAGTCCCCGCGCTGGTCGGCGTAGAACAGCGCGGCGCTGCCCCGGTAGAAGGCGAACGGGGACGCGGCCATCTTCCGGAACTTGCGTCGGAACGCGGCCGGGTCGATCGCCATCGACGCACCGAACTCCTCGGTGAGCACGTCGACGATGTGGGCGGACCGCTGGTCCACTGAGCTGGTCATGCTGCGCAGGCTAGCTGGGCCCGGCCACCCGGAGGTCAGTTCGTCGCGGGTGGGCGTACCGGCGCGGCGGTGAGCGAGTCGACGGATCGCGGGGCGGCGGCTTCGCGGGGCGGGGCGTCCAACGGGGCGGCCAGCAGGTCCCGCTGCGGCACGCCGCCGACGCCGGACTGCTCGGCGGCGATCTTCTCCTGGAGGCGCAGGATGCCGTGCAGCAGTGCCTCCGGCCGGGGTGGGCAGCCGGGCACGTAGACGTCCACCGGGATGAGCTGGTCGACGCCCTTGGTCACCGAGTACGAGTCCCAGTACGGGCCGCCGCAGTTGGAGCAGGCGCCGAACGAGATGACGTACTTCGGTTCGGGCATCTGGTCGTAGAGCCGCTTGATCGCCGGAGCCATCTTGTCGGTCACCGTGCCGGACACCACCATCAGGTCGGCCTGTCGGGGGCCATGGGCGAACGGGATCACGCCGAGCCGGATGAAGTCGTGCCGACCCATGCTGGTGGCGATGAACTCGATCGCGCAGCAGGCCAGGCCGAAGTTGAACACCCAGAGCGAGTAGCGGCGGCCCCAGTTGAGCACGAACCGGATCGGCTCGCCGAGCAATGCCGGCAGCTCCACGAGCGCCCCCTCTCCTCACCGACAGTGAATCACAGGCAGCGCCGACGCGGTCCGGCGGTGAGCGGCCCGGGGGCCGGTCCGCCTGTCCCGCAGCCGACAACGACTCGGCACCGACCGACCCGCAACCCACCGGCGTGTCCGGCGGTGTGACTGATGCTGGCGAACAACCCGTCAGCGGCCGCCACGGGGAGGGCGAGTGCTTGTGACGAGAGACGTACGGGTGGGCGCGCCGCCCCCGGAGCCTCCGGGCAACTCCATCCCGGCGGCCCCCGAACTGGTCTTCGACGACTTCTACCACGCCCACTTCCGCGGGCTGGTGGTGCAGCTCACCGCGTACACGGGCGACCTCGGGCAGGCGCAGGACCTGGTTCAGGAGGCGTTCTGCCGGGCGTACGCCCGCTGGGACCGGATCGCCGGGTACGAGGACCCGTTGGCCTGGGTCCGCAAGGTCGCCTGGAACCTCGGACACAACCGCTGGCGGCGGCTGCGGACCGCCCAGTCGTGGCTGCTGCGGCAGCGGGAGGCGCACGTCGCCGGCCCGAGCCCCGACCGGGTCGCGCTCGACGTCGCGTTGGCGACGTTGCCGCCGAAGCAGCGCCGGGCGGTCGTCCTGCACTACCTCGCCGATCTGTCGGTCGCCGAGATCGCCGCCGAGGAGCAGGTTGCCGAGGGCACCGTCAAGTCCTGGCTGCACCGGGGCCGGACGGCCCTCGCCACCCAACTGCGGGACACAACCGAGGAGGTGCGGGATGTCTGAGCCGGAGACCCTCGGCCTCGCCGAAGAATTCGCCCACTACCGCCGTACCGTGCTGGACAAGGTCGAGGTGCCCGGCCCCGCCGCCGTCCGGCGGACGGTACGTGGCCGCAACCGACGCCGGTGGGGGGCCACCGCCACGACGGTGCTCGCACTGTTCGGCGGGTCCGCCATCGGGTACGCGGCGATGAACGGCCCGGACCACCGGCCCCCTCCGGTCGACCCGACGCCGAGCATCTCGGTGTCGCCCACGCCGGACGGCTCGACGAGCCCGACTCCCAGCGCCTCCGCGACCAGTGCTGGCCCCGGCTCCGCGGTGCCGGACGGCCGGATCAGCCGGGCTCAGTTGCTCGGCGCGGCGGTGACCCTGCCGGCGTGGCGGGCCGGGCTCGACTGCCCGTCGTCGGCCGCCCGGCTCAGCGGCGACAGCCGCGAGGGGGTCAACTGGCTCGAGGCGCTCGACCACGGTGACATCGACGGGGACGGGGCGGTGGAGACGGTGGCGCTCGTGCGGTGCGTGTTCGGCACCGGCGGTTCCCAACAGGTGGTCGCCTTCGACCGGGACGAGCAGGGGAAGGTGGTCACGCTCGGCCGCGTGGTGGCGACGACGATCGACAAGCCGCAGTGGCTGTTCGCCCTCGACGTGGTGGGCGACGGCACGGTCCGCGTGCAGGTGGGTGACATCGCTCCCGGGGGCGGCTGGCCCGCAGAATTTTCACAACGACAGTGGCGGGGCTACCGCTCGCAGGGCGACGCTTTCGCCCAGGTCTCCGGGCCGACGAGCTTCGCTCCGAACCGGCACGACGTCAACCTTGTCGTCACCGCCACGAATCTGGTGCTCGCCGACGCGGCGGACGGCGCCAAGGTCGGCACTGTCACAGTGCGCATTCGCAACACGGCCGGACTGGCCGCCTACGTGGCGCTGCGGCTGGGCCTGCCGGCGGAGGTCCGCCCGGACGGCAGTGGCTGGGCGGCGTGCCGGAACGACCCGGCGACGACCCGGGAGCCGGTGCGGTGCGACCTGAACAAGCTCGAAGGCGGCAAGGAGACCCAACTGACGTTGGGCTTCCGGGTTCCGGCGGGCAGCACCGTCGGCACCGGCAAGGCCGACGTGGACGTCCGGGCGATGGACGCCGACTTCGACTTCGTGGAGGAGGTCTACGACGTGGACAACACCGTCTCGGTCACCTACCGCTGAACCGGTAGGTCCGGTCCGCCGTCGCCTGCCGGCGGACCGGGCCGGGTCGGGTCGGGTCGGGTTGGGTCGGGTTAGGTTGGGCCACGTCACCAGGTGGGGCGTTGCAGCAGGCCGACGAACTCCACGAGCAGGCGTTCGCGCAACGCCGGAGGGGCGGCGTCGAGCAGGGTGTTCACCACCGCCAGCGGGCCCGGTGTCGGCGTGCCACCGCCACCGAGTCCGAGCCCGGCGGCGAGTCCGGCGACGAGTTCGGGGGTGAGGGCGTCCGGGGTCAACGACGTCGCCAGCGCCATCAGCTCGGGCGGGAGGGCGACCGGGCCGGCTGTCCGGGCGGCGGCCACCGCCTCGACCAGGTCGGGCCCGAACTCGGCGACCCGGGGCGCGACCGAGGCGGTCACCGTGAGGTGCACACTCGCCGGCAGCCCGGCGTACGACAGTTGGGGCTGGGTGTGCCAGCCCCGCGCGGTCAGCTCGTCGACAAGCACGAACAGGTCGGGGCCACCCTCGGTGGCGGTGAAGCACACGACTGTCGACTCCGGCTCGACCATCAGCCGCAACCCGTCGATGGCGCGGACCGCGTCGGCCAGGCCGGCGACCGCGTCCCGGGTGACGGCGGCCAGCCGCAGGTAGCCGTCGTCGCCGAGGTGCCGCACTGTGGCGTACGCGGCGGCGATCGGCCCGCCCGAGCGGGTGGACGCGATCACCGGGTTGATCATCGTGTAGCCGGGCCAGTCCGCGTACGCGAAGTACTGCGGGGCGCGCAGCCGGGCGTCGCGGTGCAGCAGCACCGACACCCCCTTCGGCGCGTACGCGTACTTGTGCAGGTCCACCGAGATGGACGTGACCCCGGGGACCGTGAAGTCGAACGCCGGCACCGGCTCGCCGAGGCGACGCAGGTAGGGCAGGGTCCAGCCGCCGAAGCAGGCGTCCACGTGGCAGCGCACCCCGGCGGCGGCGGCCACGGCGGCGATCTCCGCGACCGGGTCCACCACGCCGTGCGCGTACGAGGGCGCGGAGCAGGCGACGAGCACCGTCTCCGGGCGGATCGCGGCGGCCATCGCGGATGGGTCGGGGCGCAGGGTGTCCGGGGAGACCGGTACGACGTCCAACGCCACCCGCAGGTAGTGCGCCGCCTTGGCGAATGCCGCGTGCGCGCTCGACGGCACCACGATCCGGGGTTCGGAGATCTCCGGGTGCGCGTCCCGGGCGGTCTTGACCGCGAGGATCAGCGACTCGGTGCCACCGCTGGTGACGCTGCCGACGACGTCCGGGGCGGTGCTGCCCGGACCGGCGCCGAGCACCCGGCCGGCGGCGGCGACCAGCGCGTTCTCCATGGCCAGCAGGGACGGAAACGCGGTCGGGTCCAGCCCGTTGACGTGCGCGCTCTCCCGGTGCGCTGCGGCAGCCAGCTCGTCCAGCCCCGGCACCGCCGGGTCGTAGACGTACGCGAACAGTTGCCCGCCGTGCGTAGGCCGATCACCGGCACGCAACCGACGAACCTCCGCCAAAACATCCTCAGCCGCCACCCCGAAAGGCGACAAAGCGCCGCCCGCAACCCTGCTCTCATCGTCGATCATGGAGTCGTGGTGCCTTTCTTGTTCCGGTCAGCGGCTTTCGTCCCCCACCACAACTCCATGATCGGCGCGGTGGTGGGGGGTCAGGGGGGTCAGGGTGTAGTGGCGTAGGAGGAACACGGGCGGGGCTATCAGGAACGCCGGGAGGATCGTGAAGCCTAGGAGCACGCCTAGTCGGGCTGGGTTGGACTGGGTGGCTGCCGTACCGCTGTCGGAGGACACGTAGCCGGAGAGTTGGAGCACCAGTCCGTAGATGCCCGGACCGAGCGCCAGGCCGAGGGTCTCCCCGGCGGTCCACAGGCCGGTGAAGACACCCGCCTGCCGTCGACCGGTGCGGACCGTGTCGTACGCGATGCAGTCCGGCAGCATCGCCAACGCGAAGACCTGCTGTCCGGCGTATCCCACCCCGATGACCGCGACCACCAGGTAGACCGCTACCGGCGGCAGCACCGGCGCGGCGACCAGGGCGAGCGCCCCGCCGGCGAGGATCAGCGAGCCGACGACAAGCGCGGTCCGCTTGCCGAGCCGGGCACCGACCCGGGTCCAGATCGGCATCACCAGCAGCGCCGGCCCGACGAAGCAGACGAAGAGCAGGGTCGGCCCGCTCTGCTCGTCGCGCAGGATCTGCGCCGCGAAGTAGTTGACCCCGGCCAGGATGGTCGCCACCCCGGCGGACTGCACAACGAAACAGATCAGCAGCGCCCGGAACGGGCGGTTGGCGCTGGCGACGGCGAGTTGGGCACGCAGCGTCGGCTCGCTGCCGCCCACCGCGCCGGTGGGCGCGGACCGGGTGCCGAAGAACGCGCCGAGGGCACCGAGGGCGATAAGCGCCGCCACGAACAGGCCCATCCACCGGTGCCCGGCCACGCCGTCGCCGCCGGCGGTCACCACCAGGGGCGCGATCGCGCCGGAGACCAGGATGGCCAGCGCCAGCACCGCGATCCGCCAGGTCATCAACCTGGTGCGCTCGGCGTAGTCGTCGGTCAGCTCCGCCGGCATCGCCACGTACGGCACCTGGAAGAAGGCGAACGCGGTGGCGGTGGCGAGGAAGGCGACCGCCACGTACGCGGCTGCGGCCGAGCCGTTCCCGAACGGCGCGGCGAAGATCGACGCGAACAGGACGGCGAGCGCGAGGCCGCCGACGAGCAGGTACGGGCGGCGGGCGCCCCAGGGCGACCGGGTGCGGTCGGAGATCCGCCCGGCGACCGGGTTGACCAGCACGTCCCAGGCCTTCGGCAGCAGCACCAGCAGAGCGGCCAGGCCGGCGGCCACACCGAGGGTGTCGGTCAGGTACGGCAACAGCAGCAGACCGGGCACGGTGCCGAACGCACCGGTCGCCAGGGAGCCGAGCGCGTACCCGGCGTGCACCCGTCGAGGCAGCGAGCCGGGGCCCGGCGGCGTTGTCATGGGGCCGAATATTACTCACGTTGTGTCGGAGGCCACATCCCCTCCTGCGGCCACGAACCTGCCGCCCGTCGCGGTCATCTAAGAAAGCAGGTGGCCGGCAGCCAGCCCGCAACCGCGTCCGCAGTCTCGGAGTGTTACTACCGCGAGGGCACACCGCCTGGCGGTGACGGGGAGGGGCAGTGACGTCAACGATGGGTGCCCGCGCCAATGAACCAGCGTTACGGACGGCCGCTTCGGCGGTCGAGCCGACGATCACCTTCGACGACTTCTACCACGCGCACTTCGGCAGCGTGACCGCTCAACTGTCCGCGTACACCGGGGACCTGGGCCACGCCCAGGACCTGGCCCAGGAGGCGTTCTACCGGGCGCTGACCCGCTGGGACCGCCTGGTCCGCTACGACGACCCGGTGGCCTGGGTCCGCCGGGTCGCGTGGAACCTGGCGCACAGCCGCTGGCGACGCCTGCGCACCGCCCGGGACCACCTGCTGCGACAACGACGCACCGAGGCCGAGGTGCCCGGCCCGAACCCCGACCGGGTCGCCATCGACGCGGCGCTGGCGCAACTGCCACCCAACCATCGCCGTGCGGTCATCCTGCACTATCTGGCGGACCTGTCGGTCAGCCAGATCGCCGCGCAGGAGGGGGTGGCCGAGGGCACCGTCAAGTCGTGGTTGCACCGCGGCCGGACCGCCCTGGCCGCGCTGCTGGACGAGAACACCGAGAGGGTGCGCGATGTCTGACCTCGACCCGCTGCTGCGCGAGCGGCTCGGCGCGTACCGCAATGACGTGATCAGCCAAGTCGCCGGCGCCGGTCCGGACAAGGCCCGGCAGCGCCTACGCCGACGCCGGCGAACGACAGCGGCGGCCGCCGCGGCGGCGGTCGTCCTGGGGGTGACCCCCGTCGTCATCAACGCCGCACTGCACGGCGACCGGACTCCGCCGGTGCCGGTGGAGTCCATCCCACCGACGGCCCCGCCCACGCCGGCACCGGCGACGCCCACGCCGAGCGGGTCGCCGACGCAGAGACCGACACCCACCGGTACTGCCCCGACCGGCCCGGACGGACGCATCAGTCGGGCGCAGTTGCTCGCCACACCTGTCGACCTGCCGAACTGGCCGCCGGGCATGGCGGAGGGCGGCTGCACCACCTCGAACGTACGGCTGAAGACCAACACGGATAAGACGTACGTGTCCGAGCTTGCCGACAACGAGTTCGAGTACGGCGACGTCGATGGCGACGGAGTCGACGAGACCATCGCCATCGTCGCCTGCCGGTACGGCGAGGCGTCGGCCAAACAGGTGGTGGCGTTCGAGCGGAACCGGGACGAGCGGATCGTGACGGTGGGCAGAGTGGTCCGGACCGACGACGAGTTCAAGGACATCCTCGCGGCGGAGATCAGCCCGACCGGTGCGGTCCAGGTGACGGTGGCCGACATCGTGCCCTGTTGCGAGATCCCGAAGTACTTCCGGCGGGAACAGGTGCGGACGTACAAGTGGAACGGGCAACGGTTCGAGCAGAGCGACGGCCCGACGAAATTCGGCACGGATCCCCGGCTCACCGACCTGAGGCTGAGCATGACCTACGACGTGGTCGACGTCGGCGGGGCGGACACCCGACGCAAACTCACCACTGTCTTCACGGTCACCAACGCCGGGCCGGTCGACGCGCCGCAGGTCGCATTCCACGACATCGAGCGCGGCGAGCGGGCGGGCGGGCGGGCGGAGACTGGTCCCGATGCAAGCCGGGACAGGTCGCGGACTCGAGCCGACCGACGTGTCTACTTCCCGGCGTGCCGGCTGGTGAGTCTCGCCGCTACACGTTCGTCCTACTGATACCTGGCCAGCCGGGCCCCGACGCCTCGAACCGGGACTTCCGCGTCCTGCACTACGACACCCAGGACCGCTACTGGCTCGACCTGAAGCCCGACGACAACGAGGTGCCGCCCGCGTTTCCGCTCTGAAAGGCGCCCCGCCCCAGCCCGGGGCGGGCACCTGTCCTGCCCGCGGCGGGCCGCAGAACTACCTGCCGAGCGGTGTCGCGCGGCAGGACCGCCTGCCCGACCGCGCCCGCCGGGCTCGATCACGTTCCGCCGGTCGTCACGGCCTCTCCTGGGGCGACCATCCGGCCGCCGCGACGTCCACGCCCTCGCCGCGCAGCGGTGTGCCCTCGGCGCGCAGCCGGGCCCGCGCCTCCCGCTCGTGTCCCGGTGGCAGCCGGCCGGCGGAGGTAACCACCCGATGCCAGGGCACCGAGCCGCCGTGGCGGGCCATGATGTTGCCCACCAGTCGCGCGGACGCCCGCCCCGAACGCTCGGCGAGCGCGTCGGCGACCGCGCCGTAGGACATCACCCGACCCTCGGGGATCCGCTCGACCAGGTCGAGCACCGCCTCGACGTACTCGTCAGGAGTCACAATCCGCCACCATATGGGAACATCGCCGGGCGCTGCGACAGTGAGCACGCAGAATGGTCGCGTGCGCGACGCAGTCACGGCGGCCCGGCGGGTCGTCGTCAAGATCGGATCTTCCTCGTTGACCACCGCGACCGGCGGGCTGGCCGACGAGCGCGTCGACACGCTCGTCGACACCCTCGGCCGGCTGACAAGCGAGGGGCGCGAGGTGGTGCTGGTCTCCTCCGGCGCCATCGCCGCCGGCCTCGCCCCGCTCGGGCTCCCCCGACGTCCGCGCGACCTGGCCACCCAGCAGGCCGCCGCCAGCGTCGGGCAGGGCCTCCTGATCGGCAGGTACGCGACGAGCTTCGCCCGGCACGGCCGCACCGTCGGGCAGGTGCTGCTCACCGTCGACGACGTGACCCGACGGGCGCACTACCGCAACGCGTACCGCACACTTCGCAAGCTGCTCGACCTGGGGGCGGTGCCGATCGTCAACGAGAACGACACGGTCGCCACCCAGGAGATCCGGTTCGGCGACAACGACCGACTGGCCGCCCTGGTCGCCGCGCTGGTGCACGCCGACCTGCTGGTGCTCCTCTCCGACGTGGACGCGCTCTGGACCGGCGACCCCGGCAACCCGCACTCCACCCGGATCGCGGAGGTCCGGGACGACGCGGACCTGGCCGGGATCACCATCGGCGGGACCGGCCGCTCCGGCGTCGGCACCGGCGGCATGGTGACCAAGGTCGAGGCGGCCCGGATCGCCACCGGCTTCGGCATCCCGGTGGTGCTCACCGCCGCCGACCTGGCCGCACCGGCCCTGACCGGCGAACCGGTCGGCACCCTGTTCCATCCGCAACGGCAACGCCCGACGGCCCGCTTGTTCTGGCTGGCCCACGCCACCTCACCGCGCGGGCGGCTGCACCTCGACCCGGGCGCGGTGGCGGCTGTCGTCGGGCGGCGCAAGTCGCTGCTACCCGCCGGCATCACCGCTGTGGACGGCACCTTCACCGCTGGCGACCCGGTGGACCTGGTGGACACCGCCGGCGCGTCGGTGGCCCGCGGGTTGGTCAACTACGACGCGGTGGAGCTGCCGGGGCTGCTCGGCCGGTCCACGTCCGAACTCGCCGCGGCGCTCGGCCCGGCGTACGAACGAGAGGTCGTCCACCGCGACGACCTCGTGTTGCTGTAAGCAGGGGCCCCCTTGACGCCTGGTGTCGTACGAGGGGCCCTTCCGAACACGAGGAGCGATCGATGAGCGTCGTCGAGCAGGCGAAGCGGGCGCGGGAAGCCGCCACGGCGTTGGCAGTGGCCACCCGTACGGTCAAGGACGCCGCGCTGGTGGCGATGGCCGAGGCGCTGGTGGCGCGTACCCCGGAGATCCTGACCGCCAACGAGACGGACCTGGCGGCCGGCCGGGAGGCCGGGCTGAGCGCGGCGGTGCTGGACCGGCTCGCCCTCGACGGGGGCCGGGTCGCCGGCATCGCCGACGCGCTACGCCAGATGGCCGCGCTGCCCGACCCGGTCGGCGAGGTGGTACGCGGTTCCACCCTGCCCAACGGGCTGGAGCTGCGCCAGATCCGGGTGCCGTTCGGGGTGGTCGGCATCATCTACGAGGCGCGGCCGAACGTGACAGTGGACGCCGCCGGGATCTGCCTGAAGTCCGGCAACGCGGCGCTGCTGCGCGGGTCGTCGTCGGCCGCGCACTCCAACGCCGCGCTTGTCGCGGTGCTGCGCGACGCGGTCGCCGGCGCGGGGCTCCCGGCCGACGCGGTACAACTGCTCGACGCCAGCTCCCGCGACTCGGTGAAGGAGCTGATGCGCGCCCGCGGGCTCGTCGACGTGCTCATTCCGCGCGGTGGGGCGTCGCTGATTCGGACCGTGGTCGAGGAGTCGACGGTGCCGGTGATCGAGACCGGGGTGGGTAACTGCCACGTCTACGTGGACGCCGCCGCCGACGTGGCGAAGGCCGTCGCTGTGACGTTGAACGCCAAGACGCAGCGTCTGTCCACCTGCAACACCGCCGAGTCGCTGCTGGTGCACGCCAGCGTCGCCGACGCGTTCCTGCCACCGATGCTCGCGGCCTTCGCCGAGGCCGGGGTGACGGTGCACGGCTCCCCCGAGGTGGCCGCGTACTCCGCCGCTGTGGTCCCGGCCACCGAGGAGGACTTCGCCACCGAGTACCTGTCCGCCGACATCTCGGTAGCGGTGGTCGAGTCGCTGGACGCGGCGGTGGGGCACATCCGGCGCTACGGCACCGGGCACACCGAGGCGATCCTCACCGACTCGGCGAGCGCGGCCCGCGATTTCGTCGCGCGGGTGGACGCGGCCGCGGTGATGGTGAACGCGTCGACCCGCTTCACCGATGGCGGCGAGTTCGGCTTCGGCGCGGAGATCGGCATCTCCACGCAGAAGCTGCACGCCCGTGGCCCGATGGGCCTGCCCGAGCTGACCTCGACGAAGTACGTGGTCACCGGGGACGGGCACCTGCGCGCCTGACCGTCCCCGGTGGACGGGGTGCCGCCGGGGTGTGCCGGGTCGCTAGTCTGGGGCCGGTTCGGCACGGCCAGTCCGGGGAGGCAGCATGCTGGGTGAGAAGGCCCTGGAAGAGCAACTAGCCCAGGCGCGGGCCGCCTTGCGGGAGGTCAGCAGCACCGTCGCGCCCCGGGAACGGGTCGAGTCGGTGGGCGAGGCGGCCGACGGGCGGATCCGGGTCACCGTCGACAGCGCCGGCCGGGTCAGCGCCGTCAACCTCGATCCCCGGGTGCTGCGCGAGGGCTCGGAGCAGCTTGCCGAGGAGTTTCGCCGGGCGGTGAACGCGGCCCTCGACGGGCAGGAAGAGGCCACGGCCGGGACGGAGCCGATGCCCGACCTGGCTGCGATGACCGCCACAGTGGAGCGGCTACAGGACCAGGGCCTGCGGCAGATGCGGGAGATCACCCTCGCGGTCAGCGAGACCATGCGGAAACTGCATGGGAGGAGCTGACGATGAACCCGCTCGACGTCGACGTCGACTCGGTGCGCCGCGGCGCTGAGGAGTTGGCCCGGGCCAAGGAGGAGGTCGGGCAGGCCTTCGAGGCGTTCCAGGCCGCGGTGGGTAGCTACGCGGACGCCTTCGGCGGCGACGACATCGGGATGCTGCTCGGTGTCGCCCACCAGGCCTGTGTGGACGGGCTGACCGAGTGCCTCAGCACCAACCTCACCGAGCTGGAAAACTACGCCGCCGGCCTGCACTCGATGGCGGAGGGTTACCGAGCCGTCGAGGAGGGCGTCACCGACCTGTTCCAATCAATTCTCGGCAAGCTCGGCGGCTGAACCCGCCGTACGGGGAAATGGAGTGGCCGTGGGCCTGACGCTTCCGGGTGAGCTCGTGTCGTTGCTCTCGATGATCGGGTACGACTGGCCGGAGTCGGACGAGACAGCCCTGTTCCAGCTTGCCGGCGAGTGGACCGGCATGGCCGACCGGATCAACAGTTCGGTAGCCCAGTTGGAGTCGGCCGCGCGAACGGTGTTGGACGCCAACCGGGGCGAGAGCTTCACAGCGTTCGCCGACGAGTGGAACGACAGGGAGTCGGCCGCCCGCAACATCGCCGATGCCACCGACCCGACGAACATCATCTCCATCGGGCTGATGGCCGCGGCAGGGGTGGTGCTGGCCCTGAAGATCCAGGTCATCATCCAGCTGATCCTGCTGGCCATCCAGATCGCGCAGGCGATCGCCACGGCGGTGGTGACCTTCGGCGCGTCCCTGCTGGAGATCCCGATCTTCAAGATGATCACCGGGCTGATCGTCGACCAGCTGATCGGGATGGCGGTGGACACGGTGCTCAATGGCTAGGAAGCGCACCTCGCCGCCCCGCCAGACGCAGGCGAAGGGCGCCAGGATCGTCTCGGCGTACCTGGAGAACGCCGACGTGTTCCGCACCGCCAAGACGGCCGGCACCACCCCCCGCGGCCCGGCCGTGCTGGTGCTGCGCAACCGCCCGGACTTCGACAAGAGGGACTTCGACCGCAAGGCCAGGGACCTGGTCCGGCTCGGCCAGGAGGGCCGGCTGAGCAAGGCGAAGTCGGACCGGACGGCCAACAACGTCTACCACCGCGGGGGCCGAGGGACCAAGCCGGGCACCCGGACCCGCACCAACGTCTTCCGGGACCGGGTGATCCGCCGGCTGACGAAGAACGAGAAGTTGACCCAGCAGCACGGTGACCCGACGACCAATCAGTACCTGGCCAACAAGCAACTCGTCGATCGCCTCTACGACGGCCGGGGGCCGATCCGGGCCCGGGGCGAGGGACTGGACCCGGACCATATCCACGAGCTGCAACTCGACGGAAAGGACGAATACGCTAACCTCAGGCTGATGGACTCCTGGACCAACCGCCAGCTCGGCAGCGATATCTCCGTGGCGTTGCGCGACGTCCCCGAGGGCACCCCGATCATCGTGAAGTTCCTGCCATGACCGACGCGGACCCCGCCGTCCTCGCCCGGATCACCGAAAAGCTGGAGCTGCTCACCCGGGTCGAGGCCGAGCACGGCTTCGGTGTGCGTATCGAGGGGGCGGCCCCGCTGGAGCCGATCGCCGACCTGCCGGGCGTCGCCGAGGTCTACTCCCTGTTCCAGCGGCTGGAGGGCGACAACTTCCGGTTCCACGCGCCGAAGGAGATCCGCACCCCGCAGGCCTGGGCGGAATACGAGGTCGACCCGAGCGACCCGATGGGCAGCCCGTTGGTCGTCGGCTACGAGATCGACAGTGTCCCCCGCGGCCTACGGTCCGAGATCCGCGGCGGCGACCCGATCTACCTCGACCGGGAAGACCTGGACGTGTATTACATGGAGTCCAGCGCCTACGTCTACCAGTACGAGCACCCCGACGAGGACGTCGAGTTCGCCATCATCGCCCCCGACGTCGCCACGTTCTTCGACGAACACGTGCTCGGCCCCCGCTACCCGGAGCTGACGGCCGTCGTCCTCGGTCCCGCCGCCCCCGAGCAGCGGCTGCGCAAGGGACGGCACGCAGGCGAGTACGCCGACAACTGGCGGCGGCTGCTGATCGCCGCCGGCCTGTCGTCCTGACCGACCCGACTCCTGTGACCACGAAGGACCGTCATGGCCGCTGACCCCCGGTTCCGTGCCCTGTGGCACGAGGACGAGCTCATCCCGTACCCGCGTGAGGCGTGGCTGGAGGGGGGTCTCGGCCCCGACCTGCTCCCCGCTGGCGACGAGATCCCGCTCGACGTGGCGGTCGTCTACACCGCGTTCCTCGAAGGCGACATCGAGCTGTACGACACCATGCAGCTGACCACCGAGGACGGTTCGCTGGACATCCGGCTGATCGTGGTGGGCGCGGTCGCCGACAACCCCAACCTGCTCTACGTGCTGGACCCGCGCACCGGCGAGATCCTCCAGTTCGACCTGGACCAGAAGGACGTTCAGGGCGTCAACAGCAGTTTCCGCACGTTCGTCGAGTTCCTCTACCAGTTCGCGCTCTTCGTCGAGGCGGATGAGGGCAAGGCGGGCCGGGCGGAGCGGGCCGAGACGCTGCGGACGGTGCTGGAGGGCATCGACCCGGCCGCGTTCGCCCCGGACGGCTGGTGGCCGCTGGTGATCAGCCAGCTGAGGTGACCACCCGGCACGCCCGGATCGCCCGCAGTGTGGTGTGCACATCGAACTGGTGACCGTCGTCGCTGTCCCAGCCGCCGTCGCTGCGCTGGGTCTTGGTGAGCCGCTCGCGGGCCGCGACAAGCAGCCAGTGCTCCTCGCCCATGTCCACGCGGCTCAGCGTCCCGGCCAGCCAGGCCACGTCCGCCGGGGACAGCTGTGGGATCCGCTCGGCGAGCACCGACTGGATCAGCGCCGACTCGTAGTACATCTCCTGCCGGTGCAGCACTGCCGCGGTCAGCCAACCGGCGGGCACGAACGAGGGCCAACGGCCGTCCGGGGCGAGCTGCGCGGCGAGCGTCTGCGCGGCGGCCTGCACCACCCCGGCGTACGACCCGCCGACCCGGTGGTCCAGCGGCCCGGCGGCCCGGGCGCCCAGCCCGCCCACACTGAGCCAGAAGGCGGCGTTGGCGGTGAGGTAGAGACGGGCCTCCGGGTCGCCTGGGCGGGCCCACTCCGGGGCGAGGTCGGCGAGCGTCGGGTCCTCGTCCCAGCCGCCGTCGGGCAACTGGGAGGCGGCGAGCCAGTCCAGCGCGCGCCGGGCCGCCGGGCGGCCGAGGGCACCGAGGTCGTCCAACTCGGCCAGGCGGAAGCAGGTCGCGTCGATGGAGCCGACGGCACCGTCCAGGACGGCCGGCCACCCGCCGTCGGGCGTCTGCCCGGCCTCGGCGGCGTCGAGCACCTCGTCCGGCACCGGTACGCCGCCGCGCAGCCGGGACAGACGCGCACGGTCGACCGCGTCGCCGTGCGCCACGACGAAGCCGATAGCGCCGTCCATGTCCACCACGGCGGTCACGCTACCTGCGTAAAGGGCGTCGCGCCTCGGGGAATCGGCCGAGGCCGGGGCGGGTGAGTGGCCCGCCGCCGGCCCCGGTCGTCGCTCAGTACGCGGGCAGCGACGGGTCGATCTGCTTGATCCAGGAGAGCACGCCACCCTGCACGTGCACGGCGTCGCGGAAACCGGCCGCCTTGAGCGCGGCGAGCGCCTCGGCCGAGCGGACGCCGGACTTGCAGTGCAGCACCACCTGCTTGTCCTGCGGCAGCTTCGCCAGCGCCTCACCGGAGAGGATGTCGCCCTTGGGGATCAGGGTGGAGCCGGGGATCCGGACGATCTCGTACTCGGCGGGCTCCCGCACGTCGACGAGGAAGATGTCCTTGCCGGCGTCCTGCCACTCCTTGAGCTCCACAGCGGTGATTGTCGAGTCGACGGTCGCCTCCTGGGCCTCCTCGGAGACCGCGCCGCAGAAGTCCTCGTAGTCTTCCAGCAGGTCGGTGACGCTCGGGTTGTCGCCGCAGAGCGCGCAGTTCGGGTCCTTGCGCACCTTGATCTTGCGGTATTCCATCTCCAGGGCGTCGTAGACCATCAGGCGGCCGACGAGCGGCTCGCCGATGCCGGTGAGCAGCTTGATCGCCTCGTTCACCTGGATCGAGCCGATCGACGCGCAGAGCACGCCGAGCACGCCGCCCTCGGCGCAGGAGGGGACCATGCCGGGCGGCGGCGGCTCCGGGTAGAGGCAGCGGTAGCAGGGGCCGTGCTCGGCCCAGAACACCGACGCCTGGCCGTCGAAGCGGTAGATCGAGCCCCAGACGTACGGCTTGCCGAGCAGCACCGCCGCGTCGTTGACCATGTAACGGGTGGCGAAGTTGTCGGTGCCGTCGACGATCAGGTCGTACTGGGCGAAGATCTCCCGGACATTCTCCCGGTCCAGCGCGGTGTTGTGGATCTCCACCTGGACCAGGGGGTTGATCTCGCGGATCGACGCGGCGGCGGACTCGGCCTTGGACCGCCCGACGTCCGACACGCCGTGAATGACCTGGCGCTGGAGGTTGGACTCGTCGACGGTGTCGAAGTCGATGATGCCGAGCGTGCCGACCCCGGCCGCGGCGAGGTACAGCAGGGCGGGCGACCCGAGGCCACCGGCGCCGACACAGAGCACCCGGGCGTTTTTCAGCCGCTTCTGCCCGGTCACCCCGACATCCGGAATGATCAGATGGCGTGAGTAGCGGCGGATCTCGTCAACGGTCAGCTCGGCGGCGGGCTCGACGAGCGGGGGCAACGACACGGTGGACTCCCCGGGATCGGCGGTGTGAACCGCGCCATTGTCACTCGCCGGAGCCCCGCTCGGCCATGAGGGACGACACTGGTCCGCGATGCGGGAGTGGGAATAACCGACGACCCGGCTGATCAGGGAACAATGTCGCCGGCGTAGCGACGGCCGTCGAGGTAGGGCCAGGCGTTCGCGACGCAGCCGCGCAGGCCGTACGTCTGCTGCTGCATCACCGGGGCGGGCTCCCCCGGCTCGGGACAGGCCTCGTGCTGCTCGCCGAACTCGTGACCCACCTCGTGGTTGATCACGTAGGTGCGGTAGGTGTCGAGCGCGGCGCCGTAGTCGGGGACCGCCTCCATCCAGCGGGCCAGGTTGATGATGACCTGGCCGGGCAGGCGACAGGAGGTGTAGCGCTCGGTGGCCAACCCGCCCTCGGCGCACATCCGCTCGGACGTGACCGGGGTGGCCAGGTAGATGGTGAAGTCCGCCGCCCCGGCGTCGGCCACCCGCTGCACCCGCAACTCGTCGGAGGCGATCCAACTGCGCCGGTCGGCAAGCACCTCGTCCACCTTGGCGGCGAACGCGTCGGCGTCCTGGCCGGTGCCGCGTTCGACCACCACCCGGTAGCGGCGCAGCGGCCCATCCGTTCCGTACACGGGTGTCTCGCCGTCGGCCGCCGTGAAGCGTCCGGCTCCGACCGAGGGGTAGCTGGTGGGCGCGGGGTGCGCGGGCGCCCCACCTCCGTGGCCCATCTCACCCTGCCTGGTGGCCGGGGTGTCGGCCGGCGGCTCGCCGCCCTGGTTGAGCGTCACGCCGACGCCGGCGGCCAGGACGAGCACGAGCGCGCCGAGCAGCAGGGTACGGCGACGTCGCCTGCGCATCCGGCGGAGCGTGGGACGCGCGCCGTCGTACGCCGACCGGCCAGACCGGTCGGGCGGTGAGGGCGGGCCGTAAGGGGACGACGGCGTCATGACGTCAAGCCTGCCAGATTATTCGGGCATTTCTCTGTTTTTACCGTTATTCAGGCATTGCGCCTGATGGTGAGTGGGCGGTCAGCCGGTCGCAGCGCCGTTCAGAGGGCGGGGCCGGCGTAGCGGCGTCCATCGACGTACGGCCACGGGTTGACCCGGCACCCGTTGAGGAAGAGCGTCTGCTGCATCATCACCGGCGCCGGGCGGCCCGCACCCGGGCAGCGCTCGTGCCGGTGCCCGAGCTGGTGACCGACCTCGTGGTTGACCACGTATGTGCGGTAGACCGCAAGCGGCACCCGGGCCGAGACGAAATGCGGCACCGACAGCCGCCACCGGTCCAGATTGATGATCACCTGGCCGGGTGCCCGGCAGGAGGTGTACGGCCGACCCCCGATCCGGATGTTCACCCCGCCCTCGGCACACATCCGCCCCGCCGTGCGGGCGGTGGCCAGATAGACGGTGAAGTCGCGCGGCGCGTCCCCCGGCACCTGCTGCAGCCGGAGCCTGCCGCTGTCCACCCAACTGCCCGGCCCGGCCAGCGCCACCTGGACCGCCTGCGCGAAGTCCGCGGCGACCTCGTTGCTGCCCGACTCCACAGCGACCCGGTACCGCCGCACCGCACCGGCGCGACCCAGCACCGGGCCGGAACTGTCGTCGTAGCCGAACCTCCCGGTGCCGGCACTCGGGACGGTGCCAGGCACCCGCAGCACCGGCGACGGACTGGACGGGACCACGGCGGAGGGCGACGGGCCCACCGACGGCGGCGGCGCGACCACCAGCGGCGTCGCGTCGACCTCGTCGGCGGCCAACCGCTCGGCACCGGGACGCCCGCCCGGCCCCTCGGCGACGACGGTGACCACCGCGCAGACCGCCAACACCACCGCAGCGAGCTGGGCGAACCGCGCGAAACGTCGCTGACGGCGACCGGGAAGGGGGCTTGAGCTGGGCATCCAGGTCAGCCTGCCAGATCGGACCGCCCGACGGTCTCCTCCGTTTCGGCGAGCAGGCCGACCACCGCCCGGGCAACCAGGCGCGGCACCTCCAACTGCGCCACGTGACCGACGCCGTCGAGCATCATCAACCGACTGTCCGGGATCACCCGGGCGGTCTGCGGCGCGACCCGCACGTCGACCAGGCGATCCGCCCGGCCGCCCACCACCAGGGTCGGTGCACGCACCGCCGCGGCGAGTCGCCACAGCGAACCCGACCCCGGCAGGTACGCCCGCAGGAAGCTGGAGACCAGGCCACGGAACGTCCGGACGTACGCGGCGGCGTAGTGCTCCGCCTCGTACCGCACCCGGATCTCCTCAAGCGCCTCGGCCCGACGCTGGTCGCAGATCCGGCTCAGGTCGGCGACGCACGCCTCCAGCACCTGCTGGGCCATCACCTCGGGAGCGAGCTGGGTGAGGTGCCGGGCGACCAGCCGCTCACCCCGCGGGATGGCGAGCACCGGCAGCATCCGCCCCTGCAACGAGCGACGGAAGTCGAGGAACGGCAGGGCCGGAGAGATCAGGGTGAGGGTCCGGACCAGGTCCGGCCGGAGCCCGGCGACCTGCACCGCCACCGCGCCGCCGAGCGAGTTGCCGAACAGGTGCACCGGCCCTCGACCGGAGTGCTCGATCCAGCGGACGACAAGGTCGGCGAAGGCCGCAATGGTGTAGCGGGGACCCGGCTCACTGCGACCGAAGCCGGGCAGGTCGATGGCCTGACCGTCAAGCCGGTCGGCGAGCAGCCCGGCCAGGTCGGTCCAGTTCTGTGACGACCCGCCCAACCCGTGCACGTACAGCGCCGGTTCCGCGCCGGCGGTGGTCGCCGGAGTGTCTCGGACGTACGTGACCCGGCCGTCGAGGCGGACCTCCCGGCCCGGCCAGGGCGGTGGGACCTGATGATCGGGGAGCAGGTGGTCGGGCCAGAGGGTGGCGCGCTTCATCGTTCCAGTCTGCCCCGTTCCACTCAGGACAGCAGCGCCTCCAGCCGACGGTTGACCGCCGCCAGCGTCGCCCGGACCACCGCCTGCCGCGGATCACCGGCGACCAGCGCCGAGCCGGCGAGCTGCTCGACCCAGCCCGCACAGACCAGCAGCACCACCACGGTGGCCACCTCGCAGTTGCCGAACGGCACCACCGCCGCGTGCTCGACGAAGCAGCGACCCCGTTCGGCGTTGTCGGTGCCGCGCAGCAACTCGTCCACCGCGGCGGCCGCCGCCACCGCGCAGAGCCGCAGCACGTAGCCGTCCACCGCCGGCCCGGTGGCGTACCCGGAGGCGTTGTCCCCCTCGGCCAGCAGGCGGACCTCCACGTTCGCGTCCAGCCCGAACGTGCTCACCTGCACGTGGTCGATCACCACCCGCGGCCCCGGCACTCCCCCGGTGTCCAGCGGGCGGGACGGCGCCGACTCCGTCGTGGTCACCTGACCACCGGAGTACGACGTGCCGAGGGTGGCCGGGCTGCCGGTCGCGGCACCGGCCGGCGCGGCCGAGACCGAGCCCGGCTCCTCGACCGTGGCGCGACCCCGGTGCGTCGCGTTCGTTCGGCGGCGGCGTGTGGTGTCCGTGCCGGTCCACTGCTCCGGGCCGGTCGGCGTCGCCTCCACCGGGCCGCCCGACGGACGCCCCGGCGGCGTCGGCTCGGCTGCCCGGATCTCACCGGTGCGGGAGGCCGGACCACCGTCGCGCGGGGTCGCGCCGGGCGGCTCCGCCGTACGCCGCTCGGCAGGTCGGGGTTCGGCCAGCCGTCGACGAACCGGCGGAGGTGGCGTGCTGGGCAGGCCGGGCACGTTCTGTGGGGCGGCGGCCAGCCCCATCCGATCCTGCAGCAGCCGGGCCACCTGGCGGCTCACCTCGGCCGGGTCGGCGCCGTCGGCCAGGTCCAGGCGCAGGCTGTGCGCCCCCGCCGGGGTGCGGCGCAGCGCCGCGTCGCGGACACCGGCGACCTCTCGAACGGCGTCCAGGATGGCGTTGACGTCGAACCCCTCGGGGCGCTCCCGGAGTGGGGCTGGTTCGTCGTCGCGGCGAAGGTGGGTGGCGATGCGGGCGAGCTCCGGGGTTTCGGCGGGTGGATCCACGGCTGGCGGCTCCGGCACGACGGGCACGTCCGGCTCCGCGGGGACGCGCTGCGGCAGCACCGCCGCCCTCGGGTCTGGTTGCCGGCCGTCGTCGGCCGGATCGGTCGACGACGCCGGGTCGGGGGCGGAACGGCGCGCCGCGTAGGGCGAGGTGGAAGTGACCGGGGACCGGTCATGGCGCTGGGCCCCGCTGGCGGCGACGGGCGGAATCTCCGCGGCTGAGGACACCCTGAGGTCGGCTGCCGACGGGGCGTCGGCCCGGGGTGCCTCGAAATGCGCGGGCCCGGGCGGTTCGGGGATCGCCGACCGGAGCCGGAATGGTGCGGTCGGCCGGATCTCGGGCCGTGCTGGGCCGGGCGTCTCGCCGGCCTCGCCGCCGGCCGCGCTCGTGGACCGGCTGGCCGGCCAGGAGGGTCGCTCGGCGGGGGCGGTTGGGATCCGGCCCTCGGACCAGTCCGGCCGCTCGGCCGGGGAGTTGCTCGCCGTCGGTGAACCGCCGGCCCACGAGGGGCGCTCCGCCACCAGGGGCGGGCCCGCCGGGGCCGGGGGCGCGTCGGCGAGCGTGGGGGGCGGCCCGGCCGGTGCCGGAGGCGGCGCGTCGACGGGCGCGGCACCGGCGGCCCAGGAGGGCCTCGTCGGTGGGGCGCTGGCAGGTGTCGGGTCGGCGTCTCCGGCCCAGGGCTCCGGCGCCGGGGTGGGCTCGGCAGCGGAACCCCTGGCCCACGAGGGCCGGACCGGCGGGACGCTTGTCGTCGCCTCGGACCCGCCGGCCCAGGACGGCCGTACCGGCGGAACGCTTGTCACCGCTCCGGACCCGCCGGCCCAGGAGGGCCGTGCCGGCGCCGGGCTGGTGGGCGTCGGGTCGGACCCGCCGGCCCAGGACGGGCGGTCCGTCCGGGGTGCGCCGGACCCGGCCCAGGAGGGACGGTCGGTCGGTGGGCCGCTGGTCGGCGCGGGAACGTTTGCCCACGAAGGGTGGTCGGCCGGTGGGCTGCTGGTCGGCATCGGAGCGCCGGCCCACGAGGGACGATCGGCGACCGGTGGTGTGCTGCCAGTCGACGGCACCGGGGGGCCACTGGTGGGGGACACGTCCGCGTCGGCGGACCGGGGCGCGACGGCGGGCGACGCGGCCCAGGACGGGCGATCGGACGGCGGTGGGCTGAACTGCTCGCCCGGGCGCGGCGGCACGGCCTCGGACCCGGACTCAGCCCCTGTGACGTCGTACCCGTGGGGCGGATCGGCACGCACCGGCTCATAGGGGCGGGGCACCTCGGCGCGCACCGGCTCGTACGGCTGGTGGGGCTCGGCGACCCAACCCGGCGCGGGCTCGTCCCGGGTCTTGGGGGCGGCCGGCTCGTCGTCCGACCGGGACCAGGGTGGCGCCCACCCGCCGCCGGAGCTCGGCCGGTTCCAGTTCGGCCCGGACCAGTCCGGCTCGATGGCCGGCGACTCGCCGGCACGGTGTGCGTCGCCTGGTCGGGGGTTGTCCGCGGCGCGACCCGGCTCGGCCGCGTCGGCGGGCCCGGCCGGCCTCGATGCTGCCGGCGGCTCGGGGGCGAGCGGGTCCCGCCAGTCACGGGGCGCGGCCGGCTCGTCGGCGGCCAACCGTTCGCTTGTCGGCGCGCGGAAGCCGGGCGGCACCTCGAAACCAGACGCGGCGGTGCCGACCGGCGGCACCTGGACGGCTGGTGGCGCGGAGGTGGGCGGGCCGGGTGCGGCCCAGCGAGCACGGTGCGCGGCGGCCGGATCGGCGGTGGCGCGGGTGGCGGTGCCCTCGTCGGGCTCGCCGGCACCCTGCTCCTGCGGCGGTGCGGGACGTTGGGCGGGCACCACCAGCCGGTCACCGGACGCCTCGGGTCGACCCTCGGCCGGTAGCCCCGGCGGTGCGCTCACCGGCGTGGGGCGGCCGGCGGGTGGTTCGAGACCGGGAGGGCGGACGCCGTTGGCGTCGCCCGGGTGGTGCACGCCGTTCGGGTGGTGGCCGTTGGCGCGGGTCGGCGGATCGAGGTCACCCGGCAGCCCGCGCAGCGGCGCCGGCAGGTCGCCGTGCCGGCTGGACGAGGTGCGCCAGCCAGCCGCCGGGTCGGGTTGCCAGCGCGGCTCCTCGTCCGGGGCATCCTCGCGATCGGCGGCTCGGGACCACCCACCCGACGGAGGCGCCCACCCGCTGACGGAACGGCCCGGGTCGTCGTGCTGACCCGTTCCGTCACCGTGTTCTCCCGGGGTGGCGGCTCCGGGTTGCCCTGTTTCACTCACCGCGCGCTCCTTGGTCGCCCCCGCTGAGGCTACCGTGTGCCGAGAGTGGCGATAAGTTACAGCGGCGGGCCATTTCCACGACGGGGGTCGCGAGCTTCGCCCGGTCTGGGGGGAAAATGCCGGCTCGTACGGAGAACTCGGAGGATCCCATGACCGCTGCGGGGAACGGTGCACAGACCGCTGGCCGGCCCACCCGCCTGCCCCGCTCCGCGCGCCGAAAGCAGCTTCTCGCTGCGGCGCAGGAGGTGTTCGTCGCACAGGGCTACCACGCCGCGGCGATGGACGACATCGCCGAGCGGGCCGGGGTCTCGAAGCCGGTGCTCTATCAACACTTTCCCGGAAAGATGGATCTCTACCTGGCGCTGCTCGACACGCACTGTGACGCCATCGTCGCTCAGGTGCAGGATGCGATGCGCGGCACCAGCGACAACAAGGAGCGCGTCGGCGCGTCGGTGCGGGCGTACTTCGACTTCGTCGATCACGAGAGCGAGGCGTTCCGCCTCGTCTTCGAATCGGACCTGCGCAACGACCCGGCGGTGCGGCAGCGGGTGGAGCGGGTCGAGCAGGGCTGCATCGCGGCGATCACCGACACCATCATCTCGGACACCGGGGTGAGCCGGGCGCACGCCGAGTTGCTCGCCTCCGGGCTGGTCGGCGCGGCGGAGACGGCCGCGCAGTTCTGGCTGGCCGGTGGCCGTCAGGTGCCCAAGGCCGAGGCCGAGGCCCTGGTGGCCGCGTTGTCCTGGCGGGGCATCGCGAGCTTCCCGCTGCAAGGTGAGTCAGCCTGACCGCTGACCCCGTGATCGGATAGCCTTCCCAGGGCGGTTCTTTCGCCCCAGTTGAGGAGGCACAGTGGAGGTCAAGATCGGCGTGCAGTACGCGCCGCGTGAGCTGGTACTGGACAGCGCTCAGTCGCCGGCCGAGATCGAGCAGATCGTGACCGACGCCTTCGCCGGCAACGGCGGCACGCTCTCCCTGACCGACGAGAAGGGCCGGCGGGTCATCGTTCCGGTCGAGAAGGTCGCCTACGTCGAGATCGCCGAGGCGTCGCCCCGGTCGGTCGGTTTCACCGTCCGCTGACCGGTCCGGCCATCGCGGCAGGTAGGCGTCGGGCCACCTGCCGCGGGCCGGTGCCGGGTTCGCGGTTCCGGTAGCGGCCCCTGCGCGCGGTGCCGCGTCGACGCAGTGCTCGACCCGGCAAGCACCGCCCGCTCGGCTCGGGTTCTTCCCGCACCTCACCCGGATGACATGAGGCAATCCCCGTCCGGCCCGGACCCCCGCCGTCCGGCCCGGACCCCCGCCGCCCACCGCACGTCGGTGACTCATGCGGGGTACGCCCCTCGCTTAAATGTGACTTAGGTCACAATCATCGCCCCCGCGTGTCGCCTGGCCGACCGGGAATCGGGACGAAGGCATGCCTGTTCAGGTAGCATAGAGCAGTTGCCGTGGGCGCCGACCTGATCGAAGCTCAGCCTGCGGCGCGCGTGCGGCCCGGTCCGGCTCGGCAGTCTGCCGCCGACCGTGTGGCCCGCGTCATACCGATCGCGCCCTGAGGACATGACGGGCGCACCCACGAGAGGGCACCCCCACATCCAGATGAGCGATTTGACTCAAGATCTGATGGACGGCCAGGAACTGGCCCCCACCGCCCCGGTTCGCCCCGAGGCCCCCACGTTTGCCGCACTCGGCGCCCGCGCCGAGACCGTCGAGGCCCTGGCCGCGGCGGGCATCACCCGCGCCTTCGCCATCCAGGAGTACGCGATCCCGATCGCGCTGCGTGGCGTCGACCTGATCGGCCAGGCGCCCACCGGCACCGGCAAGACCCTCGGCTTCGGCGTGCCACTGCTGGACCGGGTCTTCGCCCCGGGCGAGGGCAGTGACGGCGTCCCCCAGGCGCTTGTCGTCGTCCCCACCCGCGAGCTGGGCATCCAGGTCGCCAAGGACCTGGCCGCCGCCGGCCGGACGCGCGGCGTCCGGGTGCTGCCGATCTACGGCGGCGTGGCGTACGAGCCACAGATCGACGCGCTGCGCAAGGGCGTGGAGATTCTGGTCGGCACCCCCGGCCGCCTGATGGACCTGCAGAAGCAGAAGCACCTCCGACTGGACCGGGTGCACGCGCTCGTTCTCGACGAGGCCGACCGGATGCTCGACCTGGGCTTCCTCGACGACGTCGAGAAGATCCTGGCGATGCTCCCGGAAGACCGGCAGACGATGCTCTTCTCGGCCACCATGCCGGACCCGATCGTCACCCTGTCCCGGCGTTTCCTGCGCCAGCCGATGACGATCCACGCCGGGCACACCGCCGAGACCGGCCCGTCGCCGCAGACCCAGCAACTGGTCTACCGCACCCACTCGATGAACAAGGTCGAGGTGGTGGCGCGCATCCTCCAGGCGGAGGGGCGCGGGTTGACCATGATCTTCACGCGGACCAAGCGGGCCGCCGACCGGGTCGCCGAAGACCTCGACTTCCGCGGCTTCGCTGTCGCGGCGGTGCACGGTGACCTCGGCCAGGGTGCCCGGGAGCGGGCGCTGCGGGCGTTCCGCGCCGGCAAGATCGACATCCTGGTCGCCACCGACGTGGCGGCCCGTGGACTGGACGTCACGGGCGTCACCCACGTCATCAACTACGACTGCCCGGAAGACCAGGACACGTACACCCACCGGATCGGTCGTACCGGCCGAGCGGGTGCGACGGGCGTCGCGGTGACCTTCGTCGACTGGGACGACATGCCGCGCTGGCGGATCATCGACAAGACCCTCGGTCTGGAGATGCCGGAGCCGCCGGAGACGTACCACACGTCGCCGCACCTCTACACCGACCTGCACATCCCCACCGAGGTCAGCGGCACGCTGCCCACCGCCGAGCGCACCCGGGCCGGGCTGTCCGCCGAGGTCGAGGAGGACCTGGGTGGCACGACCCGCTCCCGTCGGGGCGACAGCGGTGGCCGGGGCGGCCGACGCGGGGAGAGCCGCGGCGAGGGTCGCGGTGAGCGCCGCGGGCGCGGTGACGGTCGCCGGGACCGGTCCGACTCCGGCACCCCGGCCGTCGCCGAGGCACCCGCAGTCGACGCGGCCGAGGAAGGCACCCGTACCCCCCGCCGCCGGCGTCGCCGCCGCGCCGGTGAGGCGGTCGCGGGCGAGCCGACCGCGGTGATCTCCGCGGACGCCGGCCCCAGCGAGCCGGCCGCCGCGGCCGACGGTGAGCCGTCGAAGCCGCGCCGCCGTCGGCGCCGCCGTGGTGGCGGTTCCGACGCGGGTACGCCGGCCGAGGCGACCGCCGACTGACAGCGAGCCACACCTGACATCCCCCGCACCGCCTCGCGCGGTACGGGGGATGTTCCCTTCTCCCGCCCCACCTGCCGAAGATGGATCGATGCCGGAATCACTTGACGCCGCCCTGACCGAGGTCCGGGCGTTGCTGCTCGACCCCGCGCTGACCCGGGCGGTCGCCGCCGGGCGTCGGCGCGGACGCCGCCCCACCGTCGCACGGGCCGAGCTGCGGCCGGTGGCGCTCAAGGCCGGACCCCGGATGCAGATCACCACGTCCGACGGCGCCCGCCCGTACACCCGCAACGTCGCCGCCGGCCCCGAGGCCGCCGCGGCGGTCGACGAACTGCTCGCCGAACCGTTCGGCAACTGGCACGTGGAGACGGCCGACGCGACACTCCAACTACGGGTGACCAAGTCCGGCGACGCGCAGGTGCACCGGGCCACGACGCCCCGCCCGGCGGCGACGCCCGCCGGAAATGACCGGGCCAAGGAATACCTGCTCGACCCCGGTGACCCGATCTTCGCCGAGATCGGCGGCTCGGCGGCGAAACGCCGCCAGGTGGACGCGTTCCTGCGCGCTCTGGCCGCGACCCTGCCCGACGAGCTGACCGGCCCGCTCCGGGTTGTCGACCTGGGCTGTGGCAACGCCTACCTGACGTTCGCCGCGTACCGGTACCTGACCGGTCGTGGGCTCGACGTGCAGCTGGTGGGCGTGGACGTCAGGGAGGACCAGCGGCGGCGCAACACCGAGCTGGCACAGCGGCTGGGCTGGGCCGACCAGGTCAGCTTCGTGGCCGGCACGATCGCCGACGCCGTCGTCGACCCCGCCCCCGACCTGGTGCTGGCGCTGCACGCCTGCGACACCGCCACCGACGAGGCGCTGGCCCGCGCGGTGCGCTGGGAGGCCCGCTGGGTACTTGCCGCACCATGCTGCCACCACGACCTGGCCATGCAGCTCCGCGCCCAGCCCACCCCGGCCCCGTACGAGCTGCTGACCCGGCAGGGCATTCTGCGCGAGCGCTTCGCCGACGTGCTCACCGACGCGCTGCGGGCCGGGCTGCTGCGGGTGCACGGCTACCGGACCGAGGTGGTGGAGTTCGTGGACTCCCAGCACACGCCCCGCAACCTGCTGATCCGCGCCCGCCGCACCGGCGGCGAGGCGACCGGAGCGCAGCGCGAGGAGTACCGCGAGCTGGTGGACCAGTGGCGGGTCACGCCGCGCCTGGCGACCCTGCTGGCCGCCGATGGGGAGCCGACCGAACCGCAGCCGGCGACCCAGGGCGACGACTAACGACGCCGATCGCCGTTGCCGCCGGGATCCCGGCCATTCGTGCGCTCACCGGCTCCCCGGTCGAGGGCCGTCACCCGCTCGCCGCCGTTGCGCTGGCCGGGCCATCCGCCGTCGGCCGGGGCGACGGGGAACGGCACCACCTTGCCCGTGCTCTCGGCGTTGCCGGCGGCTGCGAAGGCGTTCCAGGAGATGTCGACGAGCAACTTCTTCAGCTCCGCGTGCCGGACGGCCGCGTTGTGTTGCAACGCCATCCGGACACCGAGCACCACACCGACAAGCGTGGTGGTGACCGCACCGGTGGCGGCCAACACGTGTTGGCCGGTCGCGGAGTCGGTGCGGAGCACCAGGACCAGCAACCAGATCCAGAACCCGGCGGCGAAGACGCCAGCCTTGGCGACGAAGAAAAGGCTTACCGCACCGGGCTGGTACGGCTGTGGACGGCTCGATTCGGCCATGGTGCTCCTCGGCGGTGGTCCGGTCGAACAGGCTGGCGTTCATGCGCCAATGCCGGGACGGGCACCGAGCCTAGTAGAAGAACGATGATGATCGTTCGAGGTCGGTTGTGGCCGACAGCTGCCCCGGCGAAGAAAGTCCCATCCACGGGACAGTTTGTGCGCTCAGTCAATTGTTTCGGGCCCCGGGCGTACTACCCTCGGAAGGCGCACTGTCCCGTCGCACCGGCAGGGGGTAAGACACGCAGGGATGGGATCAGCCGACGCAACACCGCAGATAGCCTTCGCCCGCTTCGTCCGGCGGGCCATCGACGACGCCCGCGACGAACGTGGCTGGACCGTGACAGATCTCGCCGCCCACACCGGCGTCGGCCGTTCCACTGTGTTTCGTTGGCTGGCCGGTGACTGGCAGGACTATCCCGAGTTGGCCAAGGTACGCGGTTTCTGCGCCGCACTTGATCTGCCGGTCGCCGCCGCGTTCCGCGCGCTCGGCCTGCCCGACGCCGGCCCCACGCCCCGCCGACGCAACGACGACGGCCCGGTCGAGGCGGACGTCCGGGCCATCCTGGACCGGCTGGCCGACCCGACGGTCCCGGCCGAGGAGAAGCACCACATTCGTGACCTGCTCCGCTACCTGGCCCGCCGTCCCAACCGCCGCGCCGGCTAGCCCCGCACGCGCCGCTTGCCCTACTGCACGACGAGGGTGAATTCGGCGGTGTGCACCTCGGCCGCCACCTGGAAGTCGAGGTAGAGGCGGTAGCGGCCCGGGCCGGGGATGGTCAGCCAGAACGTGACCTGGCCGTCGGTCAGCTCCGGCTCCGGATGCACGTGCAGGTAGCCGAGGTCGCCCTCACGCAACGCCACCAGGTGCCCGTACGCCCCGAGGTAGCGTTCCAGCGCCGCACCACCGCTCGGGCCGTCGATCCGGAAGGTCAACGGCACCGTCACCCCGGCCTGCGGGCTGCCCTGGTAGCCGACCGTGAACCCGTCCACCGTCGTCGAGGTCGCCGGCGCCGGCAGCGACCGAGGCTGGTAGTCGCCGGGCGCGACCAGGTCCGCGCCGAGGGTCACCGCGGTCTGCGCGCCGTTGTCGGCCACCACCGTGAAGTCGGCGTACGCGCGCCAGACGCCGGGCTGCCCGAGGGTCAACGGCACCGACCAGATGCCGTCCGTCGCCATCGTCGGGTGCAGGTGCTGGTAGCCGGTCAGGTCGCGGCGGACGACGATGAGGTGCATCGGCTTGTCGTGCACGACAGCGAAGCGCGTCACCGGGCGGCGCTGCGCGTCCCGCACCTGGAAGCGGAACTGACCGGGGCGACCGGCGGCGAACCCGTCGCCCAGGGGGGCCAGGGTGAAACCGGCAGCGCTGACCGCCAGCCCGCCCGGCTCGGTGGCCGCGCCCTGATCGGTGCTCGTGGTGCTGCCGTGGCTGTGCGGCCCAATGCCCGGCGGGTCGGTGTGCTCGGCCGCCAGGGCGGGACTGCCGGTGGTGCTCCCGGTGGCGTTCACCCGGCCGAGCCCGAAGCCGAGCAGCACCGCCAGCACCAGCCCGCCGACCACCAACGCCAGCCGGAGCGTGCTCCGGTCCGGTGCGGCGGAGACCGGCGCGGGGTCGGAGACCGGATCAGCTCGCACCGCCGGCTCAGCCTGGTCAGGCACCACCGCCGCGTCGGAAACCGGGTCAGACACCTCCGGTTCGGCGGCGGGGTGCTTGTCGGTCATGCCGCCCACCGTACCGCCGGGGCGGAGCACCCCGGGCCGACGCCCGGACGGCGTGGCGACTGTCGCATTCGCCGGGGCCCGGGAACTTTTCCGCACCGGCGTGCGCGGACCGGTCCACCCGGATACCAGCTGGTCAACCGGCTACGGCGAGGGCGAGCGGGAGCACGTCGGGTGCGCCCGCCCGGCGAAGCACCCGAGCCACGAGCGTCATCGTCCAGCCCGAATCGACAAGGTCATCGACGAGCAGTACCGGGCCGTCCAGGCCAGCCAGGGCGGCGGCCAGGTCGGCCGGCACGGTGAACGTGTCGTGCAGCGCGCGTACCCGCTGGGCGCTGTTGCCGCGCGGCCCGGCCGAGCCGCCCGGACCGGCCGGGGTGACCTCGCCGAGCAGCGGCAGCCGACCCACTGCGGCGATCCGCTCGGCCAACGACCCGACCAGCCGTGGTCGGCGCCGGGAACCCACAGCGACCACCCCCACCGGTCGGCGCGGCCACGGGTCGTCGCCGTGCGCCCACGCCTTCAACACCTCCACCACCGCGCCGACGACGTCGTCGGGCACCGGCACGTCCGGTGCCTCCGCGCCGACGAGATCACGCAGCCGGCCACCCCAGCCCAGGTCGGAAAGGCGCCCGACGGCCCGGCCCGGCAGCGCCTGCTCCGCCGGGGCGATCCGGCCCTTGAGGGGTACGCCCACCGCGTCCAGGCCGGTCGGCCAGAGCTTCTTGGGGGCGATCTCCACGCCGGGTCGGCCCAGGAACGTCTGGGCGGCGGCGAGCGCGGCGGTCGACACGTCGGCGGCGAAGAGCGGGTCGGCGCACCTGTCGCACCGCCCGCAGTCGGCCGCACCGGTGTCGTCCAGGCACTCCCGCAGATAGCGCATCCGGCAGTCGGGTGTGGTCGCGTACTCCCGCATGGCCTGCTGCTCGACGGTGCGCGCCTCGGCGACGCGGCGCAACCGGGCCTCGTCATAGGCCCAGGGCTCGCCCGTGGCGAGCCAACCACCGCGCACCCGGCGGACCGCGCCGTCCACGTCGAGCACCTTGAGCATCAGCTCCAACCGGGTCCGGCGCAGGTCGACGAGAGGTTCGAGGGCCTGGGTGCTGAGCGGGCGGTCGGTGTGCAGCGCGGCCAGCACGGCCCGCACCTGCTGCTCCGGCGGGAACGCGAGCGAAGCGAAGTAACGCCAGATCGCGGCGTCCTCGACGCCGGGCAGCAGCAACACCTCGGCATGCTCCACGGCGCGGCCGGCGCGGCCGACCTGCTGGTAGTACGCGATCGGCGAGGGCGGTGCGCCGAGGTGGACGACGAAGCCCAGGTCGGGTTTGTCGAAGCCCATGCCGAGCGCGCTGGTGGCGACCAGCGCCTTGATCTTGTTGTCGAGCAGGTCCTGCTCGGCGGCCCGCCGGTCGGCGTCCTCCACCTGCCCGGTGTACGACGCCACCGGGTAGCCGCGCGAGCGCAGGAACTCGGCAGTCTCCCCCGCTGCCGCCACGGTGAGCGTGTAGACGATGCCCGAGCCGGGCAACTGGTCCAGGTGGTCGGCGAGCCAGGCCAGCCGGTGCGCCGGGCTGGGCAGGTCGAGCACGCCGAGGCGCAGCGACTCGCGGTCCAGGGTGCCGCGCAGCACGAGGGCGTCACCCAACTGCTCGGCCACGTCCTGGGTGACCCGGGTGTTGGCGGTGGCGGTGGTGGCCAGCACGGGCGTGCGCTCGGGCAGCTCGGCGAGGAACGTGCGCAGCCGCCGGTAGTCCGGCCGGAAGTCGTGCCCCCAGTCGGAGACGCAGTGCGCCTCGTCGACCACGAGCAGCCCGGTGGTCGCGGCCAGCTTCGGCAGCACACCGTCGCGGAAGTCCGGGTTGTTGAGCCGCTCCGGGCTGATCAGCAGCACGTCCACCGCACCGGTCTGGATCTCCGCGGTGATCTCGTCCCACTCGTCGAGGTTCGCCGAGTTGATCGTGCGGGCCCGGATGCCGGCCCGGGCCGCCGCCTCGACCTGGTTGCGCATGAGCGCCAGCAGCGGAGACACGATGACGGTGGGGCCAGCCTGGTCGACCTGCCCGCTGTCGCGCAGCAGCGCGGTAGCCACGAAGTAGACAGCCGACTTGCCCCAACCGGTGCGCTGCACGCAGAGCACCCGACGCCGGTCGACGACCAGGGCTTCGATCGCCCGCCACTGATCCTCACGCAGCCGGGCATGGTCGCCGGCCAGCCGACGCAGCACCGCCTCGGCCCGCTCCCGTACCGCTGCTCGATCGTGGCTCATCCGACATTTCTACCAGCAACGGCAGACGTCCCGGCCCGTCGCGGTCGGTGCCGATTGCCTCACTCGACCCGGCCGGGTGCGGCTGCGGGTGGGGCGGGCACGGCCGGTGGGGGTAGGAAGATGAGCCGCTCGCGCAGGGCATCAGTGAGCACCGGCGGGAGGAGGCACCGGGCGGCCAGGTCCTCCATCGAGCCGAACGGCCCACGGAGCCACCGGTCCATCACCACCTGGCGTGCCTGCCCGGCGGTGATCCCGGGCAGCTCGGCGATCGTCCGCTCCTGGACCGCGTTGACATCCACCAGGCCACCGTCATCGAAGGTGCGGGGCAGGTCGGGCCGGCCGATGTGCAACTCATGCCGCGCCGCCGGGTAGTGATAGAGCAGGTAGCGGGCCTGTTCACGACGAACCCGACGGTCGTCGACGGTCGTCTCGGACGTGCCAGCGGTCCGGTGGGTGAGGGCCGACCAGATCGCGCCGTTGAGCAGGATCGTGTGCAGCACGCCGAGCAGCCAGCCGAGCAGCCAGGCCACGATCAGGACACCTTCGGCGTCCGTCACCTCCTCCGTGTCGCCGCTACCGAGCACCGCGATGAACGCGACAGACAGCGACAGGTAACCCACTGCGGCCAGCCCGGTGCGCCAACTCCGTCGCCAACTGGCGTAGAGCAGCACCACCAGCCAGGTGAGCAGACCGAACGAGAGCATCGCGGTAAGCGTGCCGACGACAGTCGCGCTGATGCTCAGCCAGCGCGGCACTGCGTGCGCCCGGATGTCCCGCGCCGAATGCCGGTCCGGGGGCGTGCCCCAGACCGGGAACGGGACGGGCTGCGGGGTGGCCGCCACGCCAATCGGCCCGATCGGCGTAGGCGGCGCGGGCGGACCTGTCGGGGCGGGCGGGCCTGTCGGCGCGGGCGGCGCGGGCGGGCCTGTCGGGGCGGGCGGGCCTGTCGGCGCGGGCGGACCTGTCGGGGCGGGCGGTACGCGAGGGTTGGGGGCCGGTGTGGGGTGGGGCGGTTGCGGCTCGGTCGGCTCTGCCAGAGCGAGCGTCGGGTCGGAGCAGAGGATGCGCCGGTGCAGCTCCTGAAGCACCTCGCCCGGGCCGATGCCGTACTCCTCCCGGAGCAGGTCACCGAACTCCCGGTAGGCCGCGAGCGCCTCCGCCTGCCGCCCACTGCGGTAGAGCGCCAGCATGAGCTGGTGCCGTAGCCGTTCCCGGACCGGGAACTCGGCCACCAACTCCACAAGCTCCCCGACCATCTCCCGGTGCCGGCCGAGGTCCAGCATCAGATCGGCCCGGGTCTCCAACGCCACGGCCCGCAGCTCGACCAACCGTTGCCGGGCGGCCTCCAGGAACGGCCCGGTGAAGCCGGTGAACGGCTCGCCCTGCCAGAGCGCCAGGGCGGTGGCCAGCTCGGTAAGCGCCTCGGCGGCCCGACCCTCGGCCCGCCGCTGCCGGGCGCGGTGGATGCCCCGTTGGAAGCGGACCGCGTCGAGCGCGTCCGGATCGACGCGGAGCAGGTAGCCGGC
Organism: Micromonospora sp. NPDC049044; assembly: GCF_040649215.1. Taxonomy (NCBI): domain Bacteria; kingdom Bacillati; phylum Actinomycetota; class Actinomycetes; order Micromonosporales; family Micromonosporaceae; genus Micromonospora; species Micromonospora sp. NPDC049044. The sequence continues at coordinate 81,727 of NZ_JBEZFA010000012.1, forward strand.
ATCGGTGAGGCTCAACACCTGCCCCGGCGTACGCGGCGACCGGTCCGGCTCCAGCACCCGGCGCAACCCGGCTACGTACTTCTGCACCACGTTGGGGCCGTTCGCGGGCGGATCCTCCGGCCAGACCGCCTCGACGATCTGCCCGGTGGACACCGGTCGGCCCGCCGAGAGCAGCAGCACCGTAAGCACAGCACGCTGTTTGCCGGGACCAATGTCGATCTCGCGGTCGCCGTACCAGGCCCGCTGAGGCCCGAGGATCTCGAAACGCAGCGTTGCTGACATGCGAATTCCCGCTCCTGACACCTGCGGCAGCGCCGGACGGCAGTGCCCGGCAGCCGGACGGCAGCATATCGGCAGCCGAACCGCCGTGCCCGCCGACAACATGGTCACCGGCACCAGCCACACAGCGAGAAAGAGAAATGCGATGACACAGGCAACGGGCAGCGCGAGCACCACCCGACGTACGGCCGGCGTGATCGCGGCCCTGCTGGCCACGACCAGCCTGCTCGCGGGTTGCGGGTCGAAGGACGAGCCCGCCGCGGCGCCGCAGGACAGCCCGGCCGCCAGCCCGAGCGTCAGTCCGAAGGACGCGCTCCTGGACGCCGTACCGGACGGCTCCGAGGGGGCGTTCCGGTTCAGCGGCAAGGACGCGACGAGCACGATCGACGGTCGGATCGACCCAACGGCGAAGGCAGTCGAACTCAACCTGGACATGCCGCCCAACGACGGCGTCGTGGTGAAGATGTCGTTCCTGGTGATCGACGAGCAGAACTGGGTGAAGGCGAAGTTCAGCGGCCGTCCCGGTCTGCCGAAGCTCCCCGACAAGTGGATGAAGTTGGACCCCACGAAGCTGACCGATGCCGCGGGCATCCCGACCTACGACGGCGCGGACCAGGGCAACGCCGGTCCGCTGATCCAGGCGGCCACCTCGGTGGAGGAGAAGATCCCCGGTCAGTACGTCGGGTTCATCGACGTGAGCGCCGGGGAGGCGGCGGAGGCGCTGGAGGAGGGTGAGGCGGCGGCCCTCGGGGAGGCAGCCAAGAAGGTGCCGTTCACCGCGGTCGTCGGCGCGGACAAGCACCTGGCCTCGCTGACGTTGAAGATGCCGGCCGCCGGCAAGGCGAAGGCGTACGACTACGTCGTCAACTACGCCGACTACGGCAGCGCGCCGACGATCAGCGTGCCGACCGGCGCCGCCGCGACGAACGCGCCGAAGACGGTGTACGAGCTGTTGAACGGCTGACCCACGACGCAGGAGGGCGGCGGCCACACGGGGGGCCGCCGCCCTTGCGTCGTTCATCGGCGTGTGGATGGTCAGCGGCCGAGGACCGAGCCTCCGTTGACGCCGAGGACCTGGCCGGCGATGAACCTGGGCGCGCGGGGTAATCGCCTGACTACGTCCATCGATGGTGATCGTAGCGCTGCTGTCGCCAGTTACTTATCACTCGCGCGGTATCGACGGAGACGCAAAACGAGCGCCAGCGTCAAGGCGGCCCGCAGGCACTGGAAGATCTCGCCGGCTTGGTTGGACCGGGATGCCTGACGGCTCACCAGGACCTCATAGATCCCGCCCCACCACTCCTCGATGTAGCGGTCACGGGCCTCTGCCGGCAACAGTGCGCCCGCGTAGACAAGCCATTGCTCGATTCGCCGCCCGGCGGCGGGAGACAGCCCGGTATCAGGGCGGCCGACGGTCACCGAATTGGCGGCGATCACGCGAAGTCGTTCAGTGATCTCGAGGAAGGCCAAGCTTCCGCTGGTCACACAGACTGCACTGAGCAGGTGGAGAGGGCTTGCGGCCGCTGCAACAGCACAGAAGCCTAGAGTGGCGCCGACGATGGCGAAAGCATCGACGGAAACTCTGATCATGAAGCCGACCCGTCGGACGACGAAACCAGCCGAAGCGCTCACCTTTGCGTGCCTCCTAACCCTGGTAACCAGGCCGCGGATGCAGATAGGCCGGCGGCGTGCCGCGTTGACTCTCGCCTTGCCTTGCGACTGCCGAACGAGCGACAGTCGCGCCATCACTGGTGAGCCGGTAATACCGGCGGCGGGGCCGTCCCTGGTCCTCGTGCTCGGCTGGGTCCTCCCAGAAGCTTTCGACCCAACCCACCGCCTCTAGCCGCGCCAAGATCGGATGCAGGGTCCCCGTCTTGAGGCCCGTCTCGCGGGCGACGTCGCGACCGTACCGAGGCGCCGTCGGGGTCGCCAGCAGGAGCCGAAGAACTTTTAACGTCTGCGGGGTCATGCGGGGAGTGCCGGTTGCCATGAACACAGTCTAGTTAGCTAGCGCAGCTCGGCAAGCAGGGCGACCGCTGGCGCCGACAGGCACAATCGGGCGGGATGCGCACCGTCCGACCACTGTCGGATTGCCGGAAAAGTAGCCGACGCACCCTACCCGCCCCACAAAGAAGATCATCTAAGTTTTATAACTCTATCTAGGTAGACATAGCTAGTCTTCCTAGCTAGAGTTACCGCCCAGGGAGCACGGGAAGGGGCCGATGCGTCTGCGGAACAGAGGTCACCTCTTTCGCAACCGCCCATTGTCGACCGGCCCGACTAATCCAATAGAGTCAACGAAAGGAGAGACGATGCTTCGTCGTTTTCTAAGAATCGCGGCCGTGTCGGCCCTGCTGTTGCCGCTTGTGGCGGTGGTTCCCTCCAGTCCCGCAACCGCGGCAGGAATTGGCACGGTCATGGAGGTACGCATCGACCCAGCCGGCGCACAGTGGGGCGAGGCAGTGGCAGCGGCGCAGATCGTTGGATCAACGGGCATCGGGGACACCGTATGGGCCGACGGCGCCTACGGCGGCTACAGCGGCCAGCGGTGGAACCTTGTAGTCCGCGAGATCGACAGCGCAGGCCGATGGACCGTTGAGCTTCGGAACCTGCGGTACAGCAACATCTGTCTCGACGAGTACATCGGTCAGGGCGTCGTGAAGCTGTACACCTGCAATGGGAAGGCCAACCAACGTTGGAAGCTTTGGGGGAGGGGCAAGCTGTCAAACGGCATCGAAGTGTTCAATCTGGAGAACAAGGCCACCGAAAACTGCCTGTTCGTTGGTTTCTTGAGCGCATATCCCGGCTCGTGCCTTGATGATCCATTGTTCGCCATCGTGAAGCTCTGACGGGCGCTCTGCGGACCATGCCGCGCTGGGTGCAGGCGCACACAGCGCGGCATAGGCGGTGAATCGATCGGAAGAGGGGCCGCACCGAGACCTGCGAATCCACCTCCCGAGCCTCCCCTCGAAGCCCTGTCTACGCGGTCAGCGTGGGGGGCGGAGGGTTTTGGTTAGGTGGGATAGGCGGGGGGCGAGGCTTGTCAGGCCTCCGGGGAAGAAGTAGACGGCCAGGATGAACACCGTGCCCAGGACGAAGAGGGGCTGGCTCAGCGGGTGGCTGAGGACGGCCGGCAGGTTGTCTACCGCGTCGCTCGTGCCGAAAGCGGTGAGCCGGTGGTCCAGGTACATGTAGAGGACGCCGCCGAGCACCGGCCCCCAGCGGGTGCCTGGGCCGCCGAGCACCACCATGACCAGCAGCGACAGGGTCAGCTCGGAGGACGTGATGTGCGGCGACGCACCGCCGACGATCAGGACGTAGACCACCCCACCGGCCGAGGCCAGCCCGCCGGCGAGGGTGGCCGAAGGAGGCGTACGAGTTGTTGAACGGCTGACCCACGACGTAGGAGGGCGGCGGCCACACGGGGGGCCGCCGCCCTTGCGTCGTTCATCGGCGTGTGGATGGTCAGCGGCCGAGGACCGAGCCTCCGTTGACGCCGAGGACCTGGCCCGTCACGTAACCGGCGGCGGGGCTGGCGAGATAACGGACCGCCTCGGCGATGTCGTCGGGTACCCCGGCCCGCCCGACCAGGGTCGCCGCGACCCGCTGCGCGTGCCCCTCGGCGGTCATCCGGTCGCCGAAGAACTCGGTCTCGGCAACGTAGCCAGGGCTCACCACGTTGACAGTGATCTGCTCCGGGCCGAGCTGAGCCGCCAGGTCGTACGCCCAGCCGTGCAGGGCCGCCTTCGCCGCCGAGTACGGCCCGCCGCCGCCGCGCTGGGCGGCGATCGAGCTGACCAGGATCACCCGCCCGCCGGGGCGACGCAGTGCCGGCCGCAACGCCTCGGTCAGCAGGACGGCGGTGAGCACGTTGGCGTCCAGGTTGGCCCGCCAGTGCGCGGCGGTCCCGGCCAGGGCGCCGGTGTCCCCACCCAGGTAGCCGCCGGCGTTGTTGACGACCACGTCGACCGGCCGGTCACCGACCGCTGAGAGGACCGCGTCGACCTGCTCCGGGTCGGTCAGGTCGGCGGTCACCGCGTTGGCCGCGTCCGGTCGCCCGCAGTCGGCGGAGATCCGTTCTGCGGCGGCCGTCAACACGTCCACCCGCCGCCCGACGATCAGCACGTCGTACCCGTCCCGGGCGAGCGCCCCCGCAACGGCCGCCCCAATCCCGGTCCCACCCCCACTGACAACCGCAACCCGCTGCCCCATCTGCCTGTCTCCCCATCCACAGAACCCCGTCGATCATGAAGTTATCGCCATCCGCCACGGCGTGTCGTGGCAATAACTTCATGATCGACGGGGTCAACCCCCGGGGGGTCAGCGTGGGGGGCGGGGGCGGAGGGATCGGGTTAGAGCGGTTAGGCGGGGGGCGAGGCTTGTCAGGCCTCCGGGGAAGAAGTAGACGGCCAGGATGAACACCGTGCCCAGGACGAAGAGGGGCTGGCTCAGCGGGTGGCTGAGGACGGCCGGCAGGTTGTCCACCGCGTCGCTCGTGCCGAAAGCGGTGAGCCGGTGGTCCAGGTACATGTAGAGGACGCCGCCGAGCACCGGCCCCCAGCGGGTGCCTGGGCCGCCGAGCACCACCATGACCAGCAGCGACAGGGTCAGCTCGGAGGACGTGATGTGCGGCGACGCACCGCCGACGATCAGGACGTAGACCACCCCACCGGCCGAGGCCAGCCCGCCGGCCAGGGTGAACGCCACAAGCTTGTAGCGGTACGGGTCCAGCCCGAGCACGCCGATCCGCCGCTCGTCGTCGCGCAGCCCGGCGAGCACCCGCCCGGTCGGCGACCCGCTGACCCGGTGCACCACGAAGACCACCACGGTCAGGTACGCCAGCGCCAGCCAGTACAGGTTGACGGTGTTGGTCACCCCGACCAGCCCGGCGGGCAGCCCGGACACGTCAAGCGGCAGGCCCTCCTCGCCACCGGTGAGCCCGCCGAAGTCCCGGGCCACCAGGATCGCCCCGACCTGCGCGAAAGCGAGGGTCACCATGGCGAACGCGATGCCCACGGTCCGCAGCGCCACAGCGCCGAGCAGCGCCGCGAGGATCGTGCCGCCGGTGACGGTCAACAGGGCTGCCTGCCACAGCGGCAGACCGGCCCGGGTGATCAGGATGTCGGTGCCGTAGACCCCGGCGGCGAAGTACAGGGCGTGCCCGAAGGAGAGCATCCCGGTCCGGCCGAAGAGCAGGTCGTACCCGGCGGCCAGGCCGCCGAAGATCAGGCAGATGGCGAGCAGTTGCAGGGTGCCCGGCGAGTTGACCGGCCCCTCGAAGATCCCCGGCAGGGAGACCGTCGAGTACGGCAGGATCGCCAGCACGACGAGCGCGACAAGCGGCAGGAACGGGCGTACCCGGTGCCACCGCCCGCGCTGCGGGGTCAGCTCGTCGGGCACCTGCGCGGGAGGAGCGTCGATCACCGTCATGCCGTTGCCACCTTTCCGGCGATGCCCTGCGGGCGCAGCAGCAGCACCACGGCCAGCAGCCCGACCACGCAGATGTCGCCCAGCCCGGACGTGCCGTAGTAGTTGACGAACTGCTGCACCAGCCCGACCACGACCGCCGCGTACGCGGAGCCGACCACCGAACCCATCCCACCGATCACCACCACGATGAACGCGAAGATCAGCAGTGAGCTGCCCTGACCGGGCGAGACGGTGCCGAAGTAGACCCCGCCGAGCGCCCCGGCGAGCGCCGCAGCGGCCCCACCGATCGCGAAGACCAACGTGAACGCCTTGCGCACGTCGATGCCGAGCGCTGTCACCATCTCCCGGTTCTCCACCCCGGCCCGGATCACCAGGCCGTACCGGGTCCAGCGCAGGAACGCCAGGATCGCGCCGAGCACCAGCACCGCCGCGACGATCAGCAGCAGTCCCCCGTTCGGCACCTGCGCCCCGAGGATCCCGGTCACCTGCCGGGTCCACTCCGGACGCGGGAACGGCCGAGCGTCCGCGCCCCAGGTGGCCTGCAACAACGCCACGCCGGCCAGGGACAGGCCGACGGTGACGAGCACCTGCTCGATGGTGCGGGAGTAGAGCGGACGGATCAGCACCAGCTCGACCAGGATCGCGACAAGCGTGCCGGCGGCCACTCCGAAGGCGACAGCGAGCACGAAACCGAACCCGTCGGAGCCCGCGCCCGGCAGGTTGCCCGCCGCCCACCAGGTGCCGTACGCGCCGACGCCGAGGAACAGCCCGTGCGCGAAGTTGAGCACGTCGGCCAGGCCGAAGACCAGGGACAGGCCGGACGCGACGAGGAAGTACAGCGCCGCCAGGCCCAGCCCGGTCAACGTCAACAGGATCACGGTGCCCATCAGTGGTTCACCTCCGCCGAGCCGACACCGAGCAGCGACTTGGTGAGCGCCGTCTCCAACAACAGCTCGTGGGCGTCGCCGGTCCAGGCCACCTTGCCGGCGGCCAGCACCACAGCGTCGCGGGCCAGTCGGCGGACCACTGCCAGGTTCTGCTCGACGAGCAGCACCGGCACCGACTCCGCGACCCGTTCCAGCACCTCGGCCACCTCGGTCACCACCTTCGGCGCCAACCCCTTGGTCGGCTCGTCGATCAGCAGCAGCCGGTTGTCGTTGAGCAGCACCCGGCCGATCGCGAGCATCTGCTGCTGCCCGCCGGAGAGCGAGCCGGCCCGTTGCCGTCCGCGCCGGTCCAGCTCTGGGAAGAGCGCGAAAACCTTGTCGTACGCCGGGGTGGTGCCGCGCCGCTCGGCGAGCCGCAGGTTCTCGGCGACGGTGAGGCCGGCGAACACGCAGCGGTCCTCCGGCACGTAGCCGAGCCCACCGCGGACCAGCCGGTGCGTGGGCCGGGCCAGCAGGCTCTGCGCGCCCATCCGGATGCTGCCGCGGACCTCGCCGGCGGGCGGGGTGAGGCCGACGATCGCGCGCAGCGTGGTGGTCTTGCCGACGCCGTTGCGCCCGAGCAGGACTGTCACGCCGGTCGGCGCGACGGTGAAGGACACCCCTTGCAGGATGTGCAGCCCGGAGATCCGGACCGACAGGTCCTCCACACTGAGGATCGGTTCCATCAGAGCGACTCCCCCAGGTAGGCCTCTTGCACAGTGGGGTTCGCCATCACCGTCTCCGGGGTGTCGCAGGCCAGCAGCGCGCCGTGGTGCATGACGGCGATCCGGTCGGCCAGCTCCAGGATGACGTCCATGTGGTGTTCGACCATCAGCACCGCCCGGCCGCTGTCGCCGGTCAACGACTTGATGACGGCCACCAGTTCGGGCACGTCCTCGGCGCTGACCCCGGCCATCGGCTCGTCGAGCAGCATCACCCGCGGTTCACCGGCGAGCAGCAGCGCGATCTCCAACTTGCGCTTCTCCCCGTGGGCCAGGGTGCCGGCGAGTGCCGTACCCCGGTGGGCGAGGCCGACCCGGTCGAGCGCCGCGTCGGCGGCGGCGGCGACCTGCCGGTCGGCCGCCGCCCGCCGCCACAGTGCCATCGAGCCCCCGCGGTGCGCCTGCACGGCGAGCCGGACGTTCTCCCGCACGCTGAGCGAGCCGAAGACCGAGGAAGCCTGGAAGGTACGGCCCAGCCCGAGGCGGGCCCGCCGATGCGGCGGAAGCGCCCCGATGTCCTGCCCGTCCAGGACGACCCGGCCCTCCGTGGCCCGACGCAGGCCGGTGATCAGGTTGAACAGTGAGGTCTTGCCGGCGCCGTTCGGTCCGATCACGCCCAGGAACTCCCCGGGCGCGAGGTCGAGGTAGACGCTGTCGACGATGGCGACCTCACCGATCCGCCAGGTCAGACCGCGGGTGGCGAGCATCGGTCAGCCCTTCATCGCCACGGCCGGTGGCGCCGACTCGTCACCGGTGAGGCTCTTCTGTGCGGTCGCCGTGAACGCGGTGCCGCTGCCGGTCAGCTTTGCCTGGAACATCGGCTGGAGCAGTGCGTGGTCGGCGGCCCGGATGGTCATCTTGCCCTTGACCCCGTCGAAGCTCCAGCCCTCCAGTGCGGTGACCATCTTGTCGACGTCGTCCCCACCCTCCTGCACCGCGCGGACCACCATCTGGGCGGCGGCGAAGCCGTCCGGGTGGAACAGGTCGATGGTGCTGACCTTGGCCTTCAGCGCCTTGCTGGCCTCGGTGTCGGACGCACCGTCGAAGTAGTGCGACAGGAAGGAGATCTTCGTGCCGGCGGCACCGAAGGTCGGCCAGGACGAACGGATGTCCAGGCCCGTGACGACGGTGGTCGACGAGAGCACGCCCTGCTGGTCGAGGCTCTGCCACATGGCCGGGGCGGTGGTGCCCGCCCACGCCACGAAGAGCAGGTCCGGCTTGGCCGCCTTGATCTGGCTGGCGAACGGGGTGAACTCGGTGGCGCTGGCCGGGGCCCGGACGCTGCTCACCGTCGCGCCAGCTCCACCGATGACGGCTTTGACGGCGGCCTCGTTGGCGTCGCCGAACGCGCCGTCCTGGGCGAAGACCACCACCTTCTTGCCGGCCGGGTCGCCGATGAACGACTTGGCGGTCACCACGTCCTGGTAGGACTGCCGGCCGGAGCGGAACGTGTACTTGTTCGCGCCGGTCACCGCGTCGGTAGCAGCGGGTCCGCTGATGAACAGGACCTTGTTCTGCGCCGCGATCGGCGCGACCTGGAGCGCCACCCCGGAAGCGGTGGAACCGGCGATGATCTTCGTGCCCTTGCCGATCAGGTCCTTCGCGGCGGAGACCGCCTTGGCCGGGTCACCCGCGTCGTCGACCTCGGTCAGCTCGATCTTCCGGTCACCGACCTTGCCGGTGCCCTGGGTGGCGAAGTCCAACCCCGCCTTGAACCCTTCGATGTACTGCTTTCCGTAGCTGGCCAGGGCTCCCGACTGGGAGTACACCAGGCCGACCTTGACCGGCGCGGCCTTGTCGCCGCCGCCGGTGGCGGTGTCCTGCGGGCTACCACAGGCCGTGGCGGCCAACGCCGCAGCCATCATCGTGGCGGCGGAGAGGAACGCCCGCCGCGTGTGCCGGACCGTCATCGCGACTCCAGGTGAGGACAGGATGCTGTGTTGTCGGCTCACGCTAGAAGTGACGTCACCCACGGGCTATGTGGCCGAAACACACAAGTAACCGGAAGAGGGTGGCCCGGGGTTACAGCGGACCGCACTACCATCCTCTGCCCCGGCCTCCCGATGGCCGCAAGCGCCGCGGGTGGATCGACGGGTGTGTCGCCCTGAGCTATCCACCACCAGCAGCCGCAGGCCGTCGTGGTCCGCCGGCTGCGGGCACCGCCGCCGGCCCGCCGCCCCTCGCGGGTCGAGCAGGCGAAGATCGTCGCAACTTCCCTGATGGTGCTGCCTCGAGCCGCGCTTCGCCCCGTCGAGATCGTGCTCGATCGTGGATGTAGTGGCCTCCGGGGCGCGGCGAGGCCACTACTTCCTTGATCCAGCACGATCTTGCGGGTGGTCCCGTGGGGAGGGGGGCGGTCCGGCCCCAGCGTCGCAGACGCCGCTGGCCCGGCGTCCGGGGTGACGGACGCCGGGCCAGCGTGTGGGCCGGGCGTGATCGGCCCGGTGGGTCGACTCGGAGCGGGTCAGCTCCGCATCGCCGTCTCCTGTCGTCGGGGGAAAGCCGCTTCAGCGGACCGCCCCGGGTTGAACGGGAGTTGGTCGATGGCTGGCCGGCAGGTGAATCTCCGGAATGCGCGTTCCCACTCCCACAGACGGGCGGAAAAGGAAGATTGTCTGGTGCGCCGGTTCTTCCGCAACCCCGTGCGGCTGGTGCCGTTCGCCTTCCTGGTGCCGATCCTGCTGGGTACCGGGCTGCTGATGACCCGCTGGTCGACCGTGGAGTACCAGCGCCCACCGCTGGTCGCGGCGCTCTTCACCGCCACCTCGGCCGTGTCGGTCACCGGCATGGCCGTCACCGACACCCCCAACTACTGGTCCGGCTGGGGCCTGCTGGTGATCACCCTGCTCACCCAGCTCGGCGGTCTCGGCATCCTCAGCGTCGCGGCGCTCGTCATCCTCGTGGTCTCGCGTCAGCTGGGGCTGCGCAACCGGCTGCTGGTGCAGGCCGAGACGGCGGAGTTCGGTGTCGGTGACGTGGCCCGGCTGCTACGCCGGATCGCCATCACCGTCTTCGCCTGCGAGGCGGTGATGACCGCGATTGTCGCCGGCCGGCTCTGGTGGGCGTACGACTACCCACCCGGCCGGGCGCTCTGGTCGGGCGTGTTCCATGCCATCCAGGCGTTCAACAACGGCGGTTTCGCGCTCTACACGGACGGGTTGCTCGCCTTCGACCGCGACCCGTGGGTGTCGCTGCCGCTGGCGTTCGGTGCCATCGTCGGCGGACTGGGGTTTCCCGCCCTGTTCGAGGCCGTGCGGGAGTGGCGCCGGCCGACGGGGTGGACGGTGGCCACCAAGCTGACCATCTGGGGCAGCGTCGCCCTGCTGCTGCTCGGCTTCGTCGGCCTGCTCGCCGCCGAGTGGACGAACGTCAGCACCATCGGCTCGTACGACCCGGGCGGCAAAATGCTCGCGTCGTTCACCCAGATCGCGTTGAGCCGTACCGGTGGCTTCAGCGTCCTGAACGTCGCCGACCTGCAGGAGGAGAGCTACCCGCTGTTGATCGTGTTGATGTTCATCGGCGGCGGCAGCGCCAGCACGGCCGGTGGGATCAAGGTGTCCACGTTCTTCCTGCTGGGGTTCACCATCTGGGCCGAACTGCGCGGCGAGCCCGACGTGACGGTCGGGCACCGCCGGGTGGCCACCGCCAGCCAGCGGCAGGCCGTCACCGTGGCGCTGCTCAGCGTCGCGCTGGTCACCGCCGGGACGATGCTCCTGCTGCTGCTCACCGAGGGCGTCCGGTTCGTCGCGGTCCTGTTCGAGGTGACATCCGCGTTCAGCACCACCGGGCTGACCATCGGTCTGGCCGGCGAACTGCCGGCCAGCGGCCAGGTGGTGCTGACGGTGCTGATGTTCATCGGCCGGGTCGGACCGCTCACCCTCGGGTCGGCGATCGCCCTGAACACCCGACACCGGCTCTACCGCTACCCGCAGGAACAACCAATTGTCGGCTGACGAGAAGGAGGGCCGAGGTGTCGGCGAAACGATCGGACGGCAGCGGCGTCGTGGTGATCGGACTGGGCCGGTTCGGCTGCCACCTGGCCGATGCTCTCACCCGGATGGACCGCGAGGTGTTGGCCATCGACCGCAACCCGGATCAGGTGCAGCGCTTCTCGGCCCAGCTCGACCGGGTGGTCCAGGCCGACGCGACCGAGGAGGGGTCGTTACGGCAACTCGGGATCACCGGCTTCGGGCGGGCGGTGGTGGCCATCGGAGCGTCGGTGGAGGCGAGCGTCCTCACCGTGCTGGCGTTGGTCGAGCTGGGGGTGCCGCAGATCTGGGCCCGGGCCACCTCGCAGAAACACGCCAAGATCCTGTCGTCGGTGGGGGCGCACCACGTGATCTTTCCCGAGGCGGAGGCCGGCGACCGGGTGGCGCACCTGATCGTCAGCCGGCTGCTCGACTTCATCGAGTTCGACGACGACTTCGCGATCGCCACCGTCCGGGTGCCGGAGTCGTTCGTCGGCCGCACCCTGCGCGACCTGCGCCCAGACGAGCGGGAGGGGGTCCGGGTGATCGGGGCGAAGGTGCCCGGCGAGCGGTTCCGGTACGCCTCGGACGACACCGCGCTGGCCGAGGGTGGGCTGCTGGTGGTGGAGGGTGGCATCAACCAGGTGCAACGGTTCGCGGGACGACGCTGACAGTCATCTCCTCGGCCCACCGTGGCGCGCCGCGGGGGCCGTCACCCTTTTCCCGGACCACCCGGCCCCTTGGCCTGGCCGGGCTTCGCGGGGCCCTTCGGCGGCTTCGGGGGCTTAGCCTTCGGTGCGCCACCGCCGGAGCCGCCGGGTGCTGTCGCCTTCTTCGGCGGGGTCTTCGTCGTGGTGGCCGCCGCCGTGCTCGGCGGGGCCGCGGCCGGCGTGCTGCCGGCGACCCCGGAGACCCGCACCCCGCAGGTCGCCTCGCCGAGCCGGAACTCCACAGGCAGCGGGTTCGCCCCGCTGTACGTCCCGCTGAGGGTGAGCTTCTCGACGGCACCGGGTGCCAGCACGGTGCCCTGCGCCACCGGCCGGATCACCACTGTGCTGCCCTGCTGGTACACCGGCGCGGGTTCCGACTTCGTCACCGTCTGCTGACCCGGGAAGCTGAAGCTCATCGCCCAGTCCCGCAACTCCCGGTCACCGGTGTTGGTGAGCGTGAGGTCCGCGGCGAAGTCGGTGCCGGAGTCCGTGCGCAGCGCGTACGCCACCTCGCACGGCACCTTCGTCGGCAGACCCATCCGCGCCTCGGTGGTCGGCCGGCCCTCGCCGCTGGCCGGCGTACGTGAGGTGAACCCCCACATGGCCCCGGTGACCGCGATCAGCCCCACGGCGGCCACCCCGGCCTCCACGCGCCGACGCCGGGTCACCCGCTGCCGGGCTCGCCGGTCCCGATTGCGGGTACGCGACAACGGCAACGCGTCGGTCGCCGCCGACCAGGGCAGGATGGTGGTCCGCGCACTGCCCAGCAGGGCCGGGTCCAGCGGTCCACCGGCCGGAGAAACCGGCACCGGCGCGAGCAGGCCGGCCGCGTCGGCGAGGATCCGGGTCAGCTCGGCGGTGGCCGGTCGGTCGGCGGGCCGCTTCGCCAGGCAGCGCCCCACCAGGTCGGTCACCTCGTCGGGCAGCCCTGCGACGGTGGGCATCGGCTCCGGTTCGTTGTACATGTGTGCGCGCAGCATCTGGGTGGTCGTGGTGGCCCGCCACGGCAGCCGGCCGGTGAGCATCCGGTAGAGCAGCAGCCCGACGGCGTACACGTCGGTGGCCGGGGACACCTGGCCGTTGTCCAACCGTTCCGGGGCGAGGTACGCGGGGGTGCCCAACAGCGCACCGTCCGGCCCCTTCTCGCTCTCCCCCACCAGCGCGGAGATGCCGAAGTCGACCACCTTGACCCCGGTGGACGTGAGCATGACGTTGCCCGGGGTCACGTCGCGGTGCACCACGCCCCGGGCGTGCGCGGTGGTGAGCGCCGAGCTGACCTCCGCGCCGATCGTCACCGCCTCCCGCCAGGGCAGCTGGCTCTCCCGGCCCAGTCGACTGGCCAGCGAGGTGCCGTCGACAAGCTCCATCACCACGTACGGCACGGTCAGCCCTACCTGCTCGGACTCGCCGTAGTCGTACACGTTGGTGATGTTGGGATGGCAGAGCCGGGCGGCGGCCTGCGCCTCGATCCGGATCCGGTGGCGGAACGCCCGGTCGCTGGCCAGCCTGGAGGCCAGCACCTTCACCGCGACCTGACGGCCGAGCACCTCGTCGTAGCCGCGCCACACCACCGACATGCCGCCCGCGCCGAGCTGCTCGATCAGTCGGTACCGCTCATCGAGGAGCTGCGCGCCGTTTCGGTCCCCACCACCCATGGTGACCGTTGTTGCCCAGGATCAACCGCCCTACACCTCAACGATCGGAATCGGTCAGGGCAGTCACCCGTTCAGGCGGTGGCCAGCAGTTGGTCCACCGGGGCGTAGTCGTCGGTGAGTATCAGGGCCGTGCCGACGAAGTCCGTCAACGCCGCGCCGGACAGCAGGCTGACCTTGGGATCCACCTCGCCCAGCCGGGTCCGGACCGCGTCCAGCGGCAGCGGCGCGTCGGAGCCGACGATGAGGAAGTTGGAGCCCTGCTCCTCGGCGAGCGCCTCCGGCGGCGCGATCAACGCGACGTACCGGAACTCGGCGGCCACGGTGGCCAGCTCGGCGCGGATGAACCGCAGCGGCGGGTAGTCGATGACGTTCTGCACGTACACCCCGCCGGGGCGGGTGACCCGGCGGACCTCGGCCACCATCTCCCGGGTGGCCAGGTGCCAGGGCACCACCAGGTGACCGAACGCGTCACCGACCACCAGGTCACGGCTGTCCGTCGGCTCGCCGCCGACGAGCATCCGGGCGTCGCCCACCACCGCCCGCAGCTCCGGCCCGGTCCGTACGCCCAGCTCCTTCTCGCCCAGCTCGACAAGCCCGCCGTCGATCTCGAACACCACGTTGTCGGTGCCCGGCCGGGTGGCGGTCAGGTAACGCGGCACGGTGAACCCGCCGCCGCCCAGGTGTAGTGCGTCGAGCCGTTGACCGGCCGGCGCGGCGACGTCGGCGACCGCGCCGATCCACTTCGTGTACGCGTACTCCAGGTGTTTCGGGTCGGCGAGGTCCACGTACGAGTGATGGGCCGAGTTGAGCAGCAGCGACCGGCCGGTGGGCCGGGCCGGATCGGTGGTGACCCGGGCGCAGTGGTACGCGGTTTCGATGTCGCACGGGTTCGGGGCAACGGTGCTGAGGCCGGCGCCGACCAGGCCGAGGACGGCCAGCGCGGCCCGGGTCCGGGCCGGACCGGGCAGTTCGGCGGGCTCCTGCCGGCGCAGGTACCAACCCAGACCGATGCCGACCAACCCGAGCGCCACCGCCAGGGCCAGCAGGATGACAGTGGTGCGCAGCGCGGCGACCAGCACGAAGCCGGTGAGCAGGGTGGCGGTGATGCCGCCCAGGGTGCCGATGCTGGAGAGCCGACCGACCACCTGGCCGGTGCGCCGCAGGTCGGCCAACTGGAGCTTCATCACCAACGGGGTGACCGCTGCCAACAGCGCGGCCGGTACGAACACGGCAAGCGCCACCAGCAGCAGGATCCCGCTGGCCGCGCCACCGCGCAGCACCTCACCGGCGTACCGGACGACGGGCAGGGTGACGGCGGTGGCGATGCCGGCCAGCACCAACGCCGGGGCCAGCAGGCCGCGCGGGTTACGCCGGTCGGCCAGCCAGCCGCCGGTCCACGCCCCGTAGGCGATAGCGGCGAGCGCGACACCGATCACCGAGCTGGTCACCTGGAGCGTCACCCCGACGTACGGGCCGACCAGGCGCAGCGCGACGGTCTCCAGCACCAGCACGGCACCACTGGAGAAGAAGACAAGGAAGGCGGCCAGGCCGTTGGGCAGCGCCCGGCCGGTGACCGGCACGGGCGGGGTCGCGGCGGCCGGCGGGGCAGCGACGTCGGGCGTTGGGGAACTCATCGTCGCGATGGTACGCAGCGAAGCTGGTGCCGAGGGTCAGTACAGCGATAGATGAACATGGTTCGTGTGGGACGCGGCCGGACTGCCGCTGCCGCTGTACGAACGCCACCCGGTGCCGGGATGCCAGATCTGCCGGTACCAGATCACGTAGAGCACGCCCAGCCGGTCGGCGTTGCGCACGTGCCAGGCGGCCAGGCTGTCGCCGTACGCCTTGTCGCCGCCTGTCGCGTTGCGATCCTCGAAGCCGTTGGTGGCCGCGGCGAAGTCGCAGGCCCGGCCCTTCGGGTGCTCGCCACCGCCACCCTCGCGCTTGCAGGAGACGTGCCGCTTGTAGCCGGCCGCCTGGGTCTGCTTGAGCGCGTTGAGGGTGCGCGGGGTGATGCAGCCGGAGGTGGTCGGGTCCTTCACTGAGCAGGACTCCGACGGCCAGGATCCGTCGGAGTTACGCGGGGCGGGCTTCGCCGAGGCGGAACTGCCCCCGCTGAAACCGTTGCTGCTGCCCGAGCTGACCTCGGCGAGCGCCGCCTCGGCCTCCTTCTTCTTCTTCGCCATCACGGCGAGCTGCTTCTGCTGCTCGCGGACCTCGGTGTCGATTGCCACCTTGGCCTGTTGGGCCTGCTGCCGGGCTTCGACGAGATCGCGCAACCGCTTGCTGTCCCGCTGGGCCATCAGGTCGAGGTCGCTTGCGCGTTCCAGGAACGCCTGCGGCGTGGCGGTGTTGAGCAGCATCGACGCCGGGCCGAGCCGGCCGATCCGGTAGGACTGTGCGGCGACCTCGCCAACCTGGGCGGTGAGCCCACCCAGGCGACCCTCGATCGCCGTCAACTCGCCGGTCAACGCGGTCTGGCGGCGCTTGGAGTTGTCGAGTTTTGCCTTGGCCTCGATGTGCCCCTTGGCTGTCGACTCCAACGCGTCCTGCAGCTTCTTGCTGCCACCCTCACCGGGCTCGGCGTACGCGGGCACTGCGGCACCGCCGAGCACCAGGGCGACGGCGGCGAGCAGAGTGAGCAGGGTGCGGCGACCGAGCCGCAGGTCGAGTCTGGTGCTGGGCACGAAAGCGTCCTTCCGTCGACCGCCGGCCCCCGCTTGACAACTGTGCGGCGGCGTCCCCGCCGGCGCCGGTCGGCGGCCTGCTGGCGGAGACCGCCGTCACGATACCGGACTGCGCGCCGGTGACCAGCCCTCTGCGACCCGGGACGCCCGGATGTCGACGGAGCGTCCCGGCACCGTCGCACAACGCCTGGATCAGGGGGCCAGCAGGGCGTCCCGCACCTCGGTCCAGACCTGCTCGTTCGCCGCGACGAGCAGCCCGCGGCCGTCGTCGGCGGGGTGGTAGTCGACGCCGTCGAAGCGGCGGGCGACGCCACCGGCCGCCCGGACCAGCACGCTGCCCGGGGCATGATCCCAGGGCAGGGTGCGCCAGAAGAGGGCGAACTGCTGCTCACCGGTGAGGATGTCCAGATATTCCCGACCGGCGCAGTGCTGACCGGGCAGCAACTCGCCGATCCGCCGACCACCGGCGCGGACCTGGTCGCGGGTCTCCGGTGGCAGGAACCGGGTCATCGCCGCGCCGCGTAGCCCGCCGCGCGGCGGCACCGGGATGGTGCCGTCCACCGGCTGGCCGTTGAGCAGGGTGCCGTCGTCCGCCCAGCCCGCGGCGAGGGTGTCGGCGAGCGGGTCGAGGATCCAGCCGGCTACCTGTCGTCCGTCGGTCAGCAACGACACCATCAGGGCGAACGGCCGGCGACCCGCGGCGAAGTTGGCGGTGCCGTCGACCGGGTCGACGAGCCAGACGTCACCGGCGTCGCGCAGGTGCCGCAGCAAGCCGGGGTCGTCGGCGACCCCCTCCTCACCTACCACCTCTGAGCCGGGTCGCAGTCGGCGCAACCCGGCCGAGAGCAGCTCCTCGGCCCGGCGGTCGGCGACGGTGACCACCTCACCGGGCGCCTTCTCCGACACGTCGGCGTCGTCGAGCTTGCGGAACAACGGCAGCACGACCTGGTCGGCGGCCTCCCGCAGCAGGTCGCCGACATCGTCGAGCAGGGTGTCAGCCACGCGGCGGCAGCTTGACCACGCTGACGAAGAACTCGTCGATCTGGCGGACCACCGAGATGAACCGCTCGAAGTCCACCGGCTTGGTCACGTAGGCGTTGGCGTGCAGCTGGTAGCTGCGCAGGATGTCCTCGTCAGCCTGCGAGGTGGTGAGCACCACCACCGGGATCCGGCGCAGCTCCGGGTCGTTCTTTATCTCCTCGAGCACCTCCCGGCCGTCGCGCCGGGGCAGGTTGAGGTCGAGCAGGATCAGGTCGGGCACCACCGCGTCCGCGTACTGGCCCTCCCGCCGCAGGTAGGCGAGCGCCTCGGCGCCGTCGGAGACGACGGTCAGCCGGTTGCGCAGCTTGTGCTCCTCGAACGCCTCCTGGGTCATCAGCACATCACCCGGATCGTCCTCGACCAGCAGGACCTCGATCGGGCTCTTGCCATCCGCAGGCGCGGTCATCCCACCGTCTCCCTCATGTCACCCGTTCTACCGCTTTCCGGCGACTCGTCGGCCCGGTCCGGCCGGTCCGACCCGTCGGACTGCTCGGCCGGCGCTGCCGCGGTCTCGTTCGAGGGCGTGGCGTCGCCCGCCGGCAGGTCCGGCGGCTGCTCCGACGAGTCGACGGCGGCAGTCGCCTCCAGGTCCGCCGGAAGCGCCGGCAGGGTGAACCGGATCGCCGTGCCCTCCGGCACGTCGGTGTCCACCCAGACCCGGCCCCCGTGATATTCGACGATCTTCTTGACGATTGCCAACCCGATGCCGGTGCCCGGGTACGCGTCCTTCGAGTGCAGCCGCTGGAAGATCACGAAGATCTTGTCGGCGAACTCCGGTTCGATTCCGATGCCGTTGTCCTGGCAGGTGATCTCCCACTCGCCGTCCACCAACCGGGCCGAGACGTGCACCTTGGGCGGCACCTCCGCCCGCCGGAACTTGATCGAGTTGCTGACCAGGTTGGCCAGCAGGTTGGTGAGCAGCGGTTCCTCACCGGAGATCACCGGCAGATCGGTCCAGGTCAGCTCGGCGTCGGCGTACTGCCGGGCGGCCTCGGTCTGGCCGGCCACGTCGCTCATCACCTTGTTGAGGTCGACCTCGACGAAGCCGGTGGTGAGCCGGCCGATCCGGGAGAACGCGAGCAGGTCGTTGATCAGACGTTGCATCCGCTGTGCGCCGTCCACCGCGAAGGCGATGTACTGGTCGGCCCGCTCGTCGAGCTGCCCGGCGTAGCGACGCTGGAGCAACTGGCAGAAGCTCGCCACCTTGCGCAACGGCTCCTGCAGGTCGTGCGAGGCCACGTACGCGAACTGCTCCAGATCCCGGTTGGACCGGGTCAACTCCTCGGCCTGCTTCTGCAACTGGCTGTTGACCCACTCGATCCGCTCGCGGGCAGCCCGCACCTCGGCCAGGTCGGCGGCGATCTTCTGGCGCATCGCGTCCACGTCGTCGCCGAGCTGGATGAACTCCGGCGGGCCGGTGGTGGCGATGCGGTGCTGGTAGTCACCCTCGGCGACCTCGCGAACCTGGACGGCCAGGCCGGTAAGCGGTCGGACCACCATCCGGTCCAGCGAGAGCAGCAGCACCGCGCCGGCCACGACCACCACCAGGGCGGCGACGATCAGCAGCACGACAAGCACGTTGCTGCTGGTGCGCACGTTGTCGGCGGTCTGCTCCCGGGCGGCCAGGACCTCCTCCTGGAGATCGTTCACCGCCATCCGCACCTCGTCGAACTGCTGCCGGGCCTGCTCGGTGACGAGTGCCTGGCCGGCGCTGGTGCCGTTGCGCTCGGTGGTGGTGATCACCGGCTCGGCCACCGACTGCCGCCACTGCGTGATGCGCTCCTCGACGGTCCGCAGCTCCTGGCTGATCTGTGGATAGTCGCCGAGCAGCGCCCGCATCGAGACGATGACGCTCTGTTCCTGGGCGAGCCCCTCCCGATAGGGGTTCAGGTCGTCCTGGTCACCGCTCACCGCGTACCCACGGATCGCCGTCTCCTGGTCAAGCAGCGCGTTGAGCAGCTCCTGGGACTGCACCCGCAGGGGGCCGGTCTCGTTCAGGACGGCGTCGATCTGGGTGCGGTTGCGGGCGGCCATCGCCGCCTCCGCGGCGGCCAGGGCGATCAGCAGCACCCCCACGACGGTGAGCAGCGTGATGACCCGGCGGCGCAGACTCCAGCCGCCGGCCACCGGCTTCACCGGCCACCACCCCGGCTCACCAGCAGCATGGCCACGTCGTCGGCCAGTGGACCACCGTTGAGCCGTTCGGCCCGGCCGACCAGCCAGGCCGGCAGCTCGGGCAGCGCCACCGAACGGTTGGCCGGCTCGTCGAGCAGGCCACTCAGCCCCGGCACGTCGAGGCGGTCGTTGCCCGCGTCCACCCGCCCCTCGATGAGGCCGTCGGTATACATCAGCAGGGACCAGTCATCGGTGTCGAACTCCAGGTCGTAGGCGATCGGCCGGCGGGGTCGTACGCCCAGCAGTCGGCCGCCGGGCGCGGGCACCGGGACGACCCGGCCGCCGGCGAGCAGCAGTGGTGGCGGGTGCCCGGCGAGTCGGACGGTGGCGCGGTTGGCGTCCAGGTCGAGCCTGGTGGTGGCCACCGTCGCGAAGATCTCCTGCAGGCGGCGCTCACTCATCAGCACCTGCTCGAGCGCGGGCAGCACCTCGTCGTCCGGCACTCCGGCGAGCACCAGGGCCCGCCAGGCCACCCGCAGCTCGACGCCGAGCGCGGCCTCGTCCACCCCGTGCCCGCAGACGTCGCCGACGATCAGGTCGAGACGGTCCGGACGGGTCTGCACGACGTCGAAGAAATCCCCGCCGATAAGCGCGGCGTGCCGGCCGGGCCGGTAGAAGGTGTGCACCGCCACCTGGTCGGTGGTCATCAGCGGTTGGGGCAGCAGGCCGCGCTCGAGGCGGGCCGACTCGGCCTGGCGCAGCTCGACCTCCCGCAGCCGGCGCGCGTTCTCGTCGGCGCGCTTGCGCTCCACCGCGTACCGCAGCGCCCGGGTCAGCAGCACCCCGTCGACCTGGCCCTTGACCAGGTAGTCCTGTGCGCCCTCGGCGACCGCCACGACACCCAGGTGCTCATCCGAGCGGCCGGTGAGCACGCACACCGCGGCGCCGCTGGACATCTCCAGCACCTGACGCAGCCCGTCCAGCCCCTGCGCGTCGGGCAGGCCCAGGTCGAGCAGGACGCAGTCGACGTCGTTGATCCGCTGCCGCGCCTCGCGCAGGCTGGTGGCGACCAGCAGGTCGATCATCGAGTTGGTCTCGGCGAGCAGCTCACCGACCAGGAAGGCGTCGCCCTCGTCGTCCTCCACCAGCAGCACCCGCAACCGTTCGCCAGGTGGCAGGTTGGCGTGCCGCGCCAGGCCACCGTGCGGGTACGGCACAACTGGGGATCCGGCCGAGCCGGACCCCCGGTGCGGCCGGGTCACCGCCGCGAGGCGCGGGAGTTCGCTGGTGATGTCGGCCTCCTTCCGAGTGCCCTGCTGATCCTGTATTAGACAACGGTCGCACACAACACGATGCCCACGGCACGGGCGGGCATGGGCCGCATCACTGCCCGCCCCGGGACAGACCAGGTGGGTGATCGACACCGGGCCGTACCGGCCATGCCGGCCGGGACGGCTGGGGGGCAGGATGATGCCACCCCAGGCCCCACCACCCCCGAGGAGTTCCCGTGGGCGCACCCCCCACCCCGGCCACGACGGGCACACCGCCCCGTCCGACTCCCGGCGTACCCCCCGCGGATCGTGCGCTGACCCGGCCGCACCGGCGGCTCGTGGCCGCCGCGGCGGCGCTTGTGGCGCTTGCCGCCGTCGGCGCCGGCAGCCTGCTCGACCTGCGCACCCCGACACCGAAGCCGGCTGACTCGCCGGCGGGTGAGTTCAGCGCCGGCCGGGCGTACGAGGACGTCCAGATTATCGCCGCCCGGTCGCACGTCGCCGGCAGCGCGGCAAACGACCAGGTTCGCGCGCACCTTGAGCAGCAGTTGCGCGGGTTGGGCCTGGAGACCGAGGTGCAGGACACCGTGGCGCCGGAGGCCGGTCAGCTCAGCGGCGCGGCGGGCGGGGCGACACTGGCCCGCGTCCGCAACGTGGTGGCCCGGCTGCCCGGCACCGACTCGACCGGCCGGGTCTTCCTGGTCGCCCATTACGACTCGGTGCAGACCGGGCCGGGCGGCAACGACGACGCGGCCGGCACCTCGACCATCCTCGAGGTGGCCCGCGCGCTGGCCACCGGCCCACGGCCCCGCAACGACATCGTCTTCGTGCTCACCGACGCGGAGGAGGCGTGCCTCTGCGGCGCGTCCGCGTTCGCCGCCAGCCATCCGCTGGCCGCCGACGGCGGGGTGGTGCTCAACCTGGAGGCGCGGGGCTCCACCGGCCCGGTGATCATGTTTGAGACGTCCCGGAACAACGCGAAGCTCGTGGACGTCTTCGGCCGGGCCGCGCCGCACCCGGTCGGCACCTCGTTCGCTGTGGAGATCTACCGGGCACTGCCCAACGACACCGACTTCACCGCGTTCCTGGACCAGAAGTTCGTCGGGCTGAACTCGGCGTACATCGACGGCGGGGCGATCTACCACACGCCGTTGGACACGCCTTCGGCGATGGACCGGGGCAGCCTCCAGCAGCACGGGGACAACGCGCTGGGCCTGGCCCGGGAGTTCGGCCGCACCGACCTGACCGACCTGCGTTCGGGGCACGACGCTACCTACTTCCCGGTCCCCGGCGGCCTGGTCCGCTACCCGGGCACGCTCACCCTGCCGCTGGCCCTGCTCGCGGTGGCCGCGGTGGTCGCGCTGGGCTGGCTGGTCCGTCGGCGGGGTCGGGCCAGCACCGGCCGGCTGGCCGCCGGCTTCGGGCTGGCCCTGCTGCCGATCGTGGTCGCGCCGGTCGCCGCGCAACTGCTCTGGCTGGCGATCACCACGATCCGACCGGGGTACGCGGAACTACTCGACCCGTACCGGCCGGTCTGGTACCGGTTGGCCGTCGTGGCGCTGGCCGCTGCCGTCGTATTCGCCTGGTACGCGCTGCTGCGCCGCCGGATCGGCCCGGCCGCGCTGGCCGTGGGCGGGTTGGCCTGGCTGGCGCTGCTCGGGGTGCTGCTGGCCGTGGCGGTGCCCGGCGGGGCGTACCTCACCACGGTGCCGGCGCTCGCCGGCGCCCTCGGTGGGCTGGTCGCGCTGCGGACCCGGCAGACCGGGCCGTGGCCGGTGGTGGCGGTGACCGCCGCCGCGGCGGTCGGCGTGGTCATCCTCCTCCCCACTGTGGTGCTGCTCTTCCCCGCGCTGGGCATGGGCATGGGTGGGGTGGCCGCGCTCGTCGCGGTGCTGCTCGGGCTGACCGCGCTGCCGGTGGTCGACCTGCTGCACCCGCAGGCCGGCGGCCAGCGCGGCCTGCGGGCGTTGCGGGCCCGCCGGCTCGGCGTGCTGCCGGCGGCAGCCGCCGCCGTGGCGACGGTGGTGCTCGCCGGGGTCGGGCTGGGCGTCGACCGGTTCGACGCCGCCCATCCCGCGCCCACCCACCTGATGTACGCCCTGGACACCGACACGGGCGACGCGCAGTGGGTCACCCACGAGGAGAAGCTGCAACCGTGGACGGCCGAGCACGTCGACCCGGTCGCGCGGGAGTCGCTCCGCGAGCGGTTCCCCGTCCTGGGCGACGAGTCACTGCGGGTCGGCACGGCCCCGAACGCCAACCTGCCGGCACCGACAGTGCAACTGGTGTCGGACAGCACCTCCGGCGGTGAGCGCACGCTGCGGGTCCGGGTGGTGCCGCAGCGGACGGTACGCCTCGTGTCGTTGCACGTGGACGCGAAGACCGCCGAGGTGAAGCGGGCGGAGGTCGCCGGTCGGGCCGTACCGGTGGAGCGGCAGCCGACGGTCGAGGAGGCCGCGCTGGACCGGTGGGGGTTCGGGGTGGTCTTCCACGCCCCACCGCCCGAGGGCATCGAGGTGACCCTGACCGTGGTACCGCGGGCACCTCAGGTGTCGCTGCGGGTGCTGGACGCCAGCGACGGGCTGGACGGGTTGCCCGGATTCCGCCCCCGGCCGCCGGGCGTCGGTGTCGTCGGGTCGCACAGTTCCGAGATGCTCGCTGTCGCCCGCACGTATCCCTTCTGACCGTCCGGATGGTGGTTCGGCGGAGCGATCCCTCCGCCGAACCGGTCAGGTACGCAGAGATGTGCAAGCCGGTGCGGGATGGATACCCTTGCGCGTGACGTGGTGCGGCGACGATCCCTCCGACTGATGTCGAGACGACAGAGAGCTTCCGCAGGCCACCGCGATTTCGCCACCGAAGGGGGACCGCATTGACTGCGGACGCTCCACCCGAGGATGCCGGCGGACCCCGGCCACCCGCGTACGACCGGCCGGGTCGCGTCTCTGTCGACCCACCGCTCGGCCGGCTCGACAGCCCGCTGCGCGGGCGTGACGACCTGCTCGACGAGCTGATGCGGGCACCCGGAGCCGGTGCGGACCGGGCCTCGGTGCACGTCCTGTGGGGCATGGGTGGCTCCGGCAAGAGCCGGGTCGCGCTGGAGATCGCCCGCCGGGCCCGGGCTGACGGCCGGGTGGTCTGGTGGGTGCCGGCGGGCCGGCTCAACTCCGGGATGCGGGAGGTGGCCAGCCAACTCGGCGCGTCGGAGCCTCAGGTCGACTGGGCCTGGGCCGGGATGTCAAGCGCGCCCGACCTGGTGTGGCACTACCTCGACCAGGCCACGCAACCTTGGTTGTTGGTCTTCGACAGTGCGGACGAGCCGACCGTGCTGGGGCCCGCCGACGGAGTGCTCGCCGACGGCACCGGCTGGCTGCGGCGCCCGGCGACCAAGGACGGCATGGTCCTCGTGACCACCCGGGACGGCAACCCGGCCACCTGGGGCACCTGGTCGACGCTGCACCAGGTGCCCGCGCTCGACGCCGAGGCCGGCGCGCAGGTGTTGCTCGACCGGGCCGGGACGCAGGCCGGTGGCCTGACCGACGCCCGCGAGTTGGCCCGGGAGTTGGGCGGGCTGCCGCTGACGTTGCAGGTTGCCGGCAACTACCTGCGGTCGGTGCACGCCAGCCCGGTCTGGCGCGGCTCGTCCGCCATCACCACCTTCGCCGAGTACGGGGCCGCTGTGCGGCGGCGGCTGCACGCACCACTCGACGTCACCGACGTCGATCTCGACGAGTCGCTCGGCCTGGAGATCGTCCGCTACAACTACGACATCTCACTCGATCTGCTGGCCCGCCGCGGCCTACCCCACAGCCGGCCGCTGCTCAACGTGCTGGCCTGCCTGGGCCTCTCCCCGGTGCCCTACGAGGTGGTGCGCAACCCGGCCGTCCTGGCCGGGTCGCCGCTGTTCAAGGGGTTCACCGCTCCCGAGTCGGTCAAGACGCTGGAGGGCTTCGGCGACCTCGCCCTTGTCGACTTCGACGTCCGGCAGGACGTCCGCGACCCGACCTTCGCGCACGTGCTGTCGATGCAACCCATGGTGCGCGCCATGGTCCGCGACCGCGACGAGTTCCGTGAGCAGATCGCCGATTACCACGGCCTGGTCGTGAAGCTGCTGCTCGCCGCCACCGAGGGGCAGGACCCGGACGACGGGGAGAGCTGGCCCAACTGGAACGTGCTGGCGCCACACGTGGTCGAGGTCGTCCGGGGATACCTGGTGCCACAGCGACACAAACACGACCCCGAGACGGTACGCCGCGCACTGGAGTTGACCCGGCTCGCCGCCCGCTACCTCATCGCGAACGGCCTCCCCGGATCCGCCTTCGACCTCCTGGAACCGGTGGTGCGGGATTGTGCCGCGTACGACCACGACCGGGACCATCCACAGGTGTTGGCGCTGCGCCACGAGTTGGGTCGTACCTGGCTGGAACGCAACCAGTCGGAGATGGCCGACCGGATGCTCAGCGACGTGATTACGGCCCGCACCCGGGTGCTGGGCAGTGGCGACGCCGACACCCTCGACAGCCGGCACCGGTTCGCAACGGCGATCTTGGCACAGCGGCGGTGGTCGGAGGCCGAGGCGGAGTTGCGGCAGATCGTCGCCGCTGAGGACCAGGTCCGCGGTCCGGAACACTGGGACACCATGTTCATGCGGCACAGCCTGGCGCTCGCGGTGCTCGCTCAGGACCGGGTGCCCGAGGCCGAGGCGATGATGCACACCCTCCTGGAGGTCTACTACCGGCGCTGGCCGCTCAACCAACCCGAAACCTGGCAGGCCCGGCACACGCTGGCCCGCTGCATGCAGGCGCAGGGCCGGCTCGTCGAGGCGGAAGCGGAACTGCGGGCCACCCTGGCCACCGTCGAGCCCCGGTACGCCGACCGCAGTGAAGTGCTCGCCATCCGGGCCACCCTGGCCGTGGTGCTCCTGCTCGACGGACGGGTCGACCCGGCGATCGAGGCGTTCGACGAACTGCTGGCCGACCGACGACGGCTGCTCGGGGACACCCACCTGGACACCCTCCAGATCGAACACGCGCTGCGCCGGCTGCGCAGCGGCTGACGGGTAGGTGCGCTCCGCCGAGGAGCGATCGAGCGTCCTGGCGGCCAGAGTCTGAGTACCGGGACGGATGCGCGCCTGCGGGATCGACGATGTGCTTGCCGCATGCCGCGACACACAATCGACAGGCGACGGGCGCCCGATCCGGCCCGCTGGGGTCGGACAGGCATCAGGGCACTGCTTACCTGCCTCGCCGTGCTGCCTTGCACGGGATGCGCCCTCTCGGGCCACGAGAGAGCTCGGGATTCGGTAGTGGCGAGGGCCGAACAGATCGCCCACGAGACCGAGCCGTGGGCGACCGACTCACTCGGTCTGAGGGGCTGGAAAAGCAATCAGTCGGTGCTCGACCGCCTCGTCGCCGAAAGCGGAGGCGAACGGCTCACCGCGTCGGTGCACGATCCGGATGAGCACGGGGTGGGTCTGCTGGCCACGGTAGAGGTCACGATGGTGGGCCGCGCATCCGACGGCTGGCTGGCCGACGAAGAGATGTCCTACCAGATCTGCGTACGCTTCGAAGTTCGCCGGGAGACCAGTGGCCCCCGTGAGATCACTCCCACGCCCATCGACTGCCCAGCCGGGGTTCCATAAGCCCCGTCAACTCACGAAGGCGGGATTCGCCAAAGGGTCCAGGAGAGGGACCCATTCCGGATGTCGGCGGCGAACACGTCAGTTGCGACACCGAACACGGCCGCTGGCGACACCCGCGTTGTCGACACCTCCACGTCGCTCGTTTCAGCGGGCGGGTTCAGGCTGACCCACGCCACCGGGCTGAGCTCGCCGGAGCACAGCAACAGCCCGTGTTCGTAGGTGTCGAGCAGCACCCGCCGGTCGTTCAGGAAACATCCGTACAGGGTGAACGCGAAGTCGTCGATTGCCAGATCGGCGGCGTGCAGCCGAGCAAGGGGACGCCGGCTCGGCCATTCCAGGATGGATATCTCATCATCGAAACAGGGGTGTGGCATGAGCAGCAGGCGATCTCCGGACGGTGCGAAGCTCGCCGCGACCACGTTCTCGGCGACCGGCTCCACCTTGATCCTGTCGTCGAGCACCCGGGCGACATAGATCAGAGCGCCATCCTGACCCATCGCGGCGTCCAGGACCACCGACCCGTCGTGCGGATGAGGCACAGTGGTCATGCTGGCGTCCACCGCATCGAGAACGGCCTGGTCCAGGACTTGTCCCGAATCTGGATCCACCAAGAACACCAGGTGTTCGCCCTTGACGTCGTACTCGCGGCCCTTGTGTTCGAGCCGTTCGAGTGCCGGCGCGGTGATCAGCAGCCGGCCGCCCGGCAGCAGCGTCGCGGTATCGGCTGCCGCGATCTCGACCGGGATTGGCCGGCCCGCCGCCATGATGATGACCCGACGGGTGTCGGTCACGACGACGGTTGCCAGATCCGGACTTGCGGCAAGAAGCTCCGCTGTGGGTGGCACGTCCACGAACAGCTGCCGGATCGGCTGCAACTGCTCGTCCAGCACACTTACCGTTCGGTCGAGTAGGTGATATCTGACTACCGGCTCCAGCGAACATGGCGCAAGAACACGATCCAGTTGTAGATCCGGCAGTCGACGTACCCATTCCGCTTCGATCCGATGCACTAGATCATCCTGCCAACATCGGGGCAGGCTGTCATCCCGGCGTGATCATGGTTCGCCGATCTTGGCCGAGCCCTGAGACGCAGGTCAGGGCCTGGGCTGTCGCTATTTCCAGCGGAAGTGGACGAAGAGGCGGCCGAAGTTCTTCGAGTCCTTTTCCACGCGGTGGTAGAGCTGCTTGACGTCCTTCTGGTCGAGGAACCGCAGCACCCGCTTCTTGAGCTGCCCGGACCCCTTGCCAGGGATGATCTCGACGAGGGTGGCCTTCTTCGCCACCGCCTCGTCCATGATCCCGCGCAACGCCCTGTCGATGTCCTGCCCCTTGTTGAAGATCTCGTGCAGGTCCAGCTTGAGCTTCATGCCACAGCCCCCGCCCGGTCAGGTCCCATGCCCGCCATCCTAGGCACGCCCGGCGGCCCGTCCGCCCGACGACGAGGGGCGGCCCCGCAGGACCGCCCCTCGTCACGTCACCGGTGCACGCTCAGCGCGTGCCGCTGACCCGGGTCTCCACCCGATCCAGCGCGATCCGGTAGTCGTCGTTTGTCGCGTACATGGCGGCGGCGATCCGCAGGTGCCGCAGCGCGTCGGTGTGCCGGTTCAGCCGCTCAAGCGTCCGACCGAGCACGTGGTGCGCGTAGTGGTCGCTCGGGTCCCGGTCGACCAACTCCCGCAGGTGCTCCTCGGCCCGGCTGAGCTGGGCCGACTGGAAGTACGCGCGAGCCAGCAGCTGTCGAACCGCCGCGTTGCCGGGTTCGGCGTCGACGATCGGCTCCAGCAGTCGGGCCGCCGCGCTCGGGTCACCGGTTTCGAAGAACATGGTCGCCCGCCGGTAGTCCGCCAGAAGATCCATCTGCCCACCTCCTCGGGTCGCACCGTCACCTGTTCCGACGCTGGCACAACGTCAGGCGTTTGGCGACTGTTCCCGTCGTCGAAACCGGGTCAGGTTCGCGCGTCGCGGCGGATGGCGGCCAACTCCCAGGCGCGGACGCCACCGACGATTCCCGCCGTGTTCGGCACCACCACCACGTCGTCGCCCATCCTGGCCAGCTGCTCGGGCCGGATCAGTCGGGAGTTGCCGCCGCCCAGGTAGAGCCGGTCCCAGCGGAACACCGGGCGGAGCCCGTCGACCACCTGCCGGATCCGCCGGGACCAGAAGGCGTCGCCGAGCCGCCGCCGTTCCGGCTCGCCCACGTACGTGTCGTAGGTGGTGCCCCAGCGCACCGGCGCGTGCGACAGCTCCAGGTGCGGTGCGAGCACCCCGCCGTCGTAGAGGGCGCTGCCCAGCCCCGTCCCCAGGGTCAGCACCAGCTCGCAGCCGGTGCCGGCGACCACCCCGGCACCGTGCACCTCGGCGTCGTTGAGCACGAGCGCCGGCACCCCGAACGCGTCGGCAAGCGCGCCTCGCGCGTCCCAGCCGGACCACTCGGCGAGCAGATCCGGGTCGACCCGGCTGCGCGGCCCGCTGCGGGTCACGTAGTGGGGTGTGGCCACCACCACCCCGTGCCGGATCATCCCGGGTACGCCGACGGTCAGCCGGTCCGCCGCCGGCAGCCGCCCGCCCAGATCCAGCAGGGTCTGGACGAAGAGCGCGGGCGGCAACGGGTACGGCGTCGGCACCCGCAAGGGTCGGGCCCGCATCGTCCCCGCCTCGTCCAGCACGGACGCCTTGATGCCTCCGCCGCCGCAGTCGATCGCCAGTGTGGTCACCACGCCGTTGAGTCTGCCCGCTCCCGTCGGATCGTATGCCGGCAGCCGGATAGGCTCCCGTTCTGATGAGCGCCACGATGATCGTCAAGGACCTGGCCGCCGGGCACGGCGACCGCCCACTCTTCGCCGGGCTGGACCTGGTGGTGGCCCCCGGTGACGTGGTCGGCCTGGTCGGGCCGAACGGGGCCGGCAAGTCGACGCTGCTGCGTACCCTCGCCGGGTTGCTGCCGGTCGAGGCCGGCAGCGTGCGACTCAGCCCGCCCACGGCGAGCGTCGGGCACCTGCCGCAGGAGCCGGAGCGGCGGCCGGGCGAGACGGTACGCGACTTCCTGGCCCGCCGGACCGGGGTGACCGCCGCGCAGGCGGCGTTGGACGCGGCGACCGAGGCGCTGACCGCCGGGGCGGCGGGCGCCGACGACGCGTACGGCGACGCGCTTGAGCGCTGGCTCGCCCTCGGCGGCGCGGACCTGGACGAACGCGCCGAGCAGGTGAGCGCGGACCTGGGCCTGGCGGTGGACCTGGACCACCCGATGACCGGTTTGTCCGGCGGTCAGGCGGCTCGCGCCGGGCTGGCGTCGCTGCTGCTCAGCCGGTACGACGTGTTCCTGCTCGACGAGCCGACGAACGACCTGGACCTGGCGGGGTTGGAGCGGCTGGAGGAGTTCGTCACCGGGTTGCGCGCCGGCACGGTGCTGGTCAGCCACGACCGGGAGTTCCTCCTCCGCACGGTGACCCGGGTGCTGGAGCTGGACCTGCCGCAGCAGCAGGTCAACCACTACGGCGGCGGTTACGCCGCGTACCTGGAGGAGCGTGAGGTCGCGCGCCGACACGCCCGCGCCGACTTCGAGGAGTACGCCGACACCAAGGCCGGACTGGAGGCGCGGGCCCGCACCCAGCGCGGCTGGATGGAGAAGGGCGTGAAGAACGCCCGCCGCAAGGCCACCGACAACGACAAGATCGGTCGCAAGTTCCGCAGCGAGGCGAGCGAGAAGCAGGCCGCCAAGGCGAAGCAGACCGAACGGCTTATCGAACGGCTCGAGGTGGTCGAGGAGCCCCGCAAGGAGTGGGAGCTGCGGATGGAGATCGCCGCCGCGCCCCGCGCCGGCGCCGTGGTGGCCACGCTGCGCGGAGCTGTGGTACGCCGGGGCGACTTCACCCTCGGCCCGGTCGACCTCCAGATCGACTGGGCGGACCGGGTCGCGGTGACCGGGGCGAACGGCTCGGGCAAGTCGACGCTGCTGGCCGCGCTGCTCGGGCGGCTGCCGTTGGACGCCGGCACCGCCTCGCTCGGCCCCGGGGTGGTGGTCGGCGAGGTCGACCAGGCGCGCGGGCTGTTCCTCGGCGACGCGCCGCTTATCGACGCGTTCCACGCTGCCGTACCCCACATGTCGCCCGCCGACGCGCGGACACTGTTGGCGAAGTTCGGGCTGCGTGCGGCGCACGTGCCCCGACCGGCGGCCACGCTGTCCCCCGGTGAGCGCACCCGGGCCGCGCTGGCGCTGCTCCAGGGCCGCGGGGTCAACCTGCTGGTGCTCGACGAGCCCACGAACCACCTGGACCTGCCCGCCATCGAACAGCTCGAATCGGCACTGGCCAGCTACCCCGGAACGCTGCTGCTGGTCACGCACGACCGGCGGATGCTGGCCGCCATCGAGACCAACAGGCGACTGCGGGTCGACGGCGGGCGGATCGCCGAGGATTGATCCGTGCCCGTGGGCCGGCGCGGGGTGAGAATGACGCCATGCTCAAGTGGGAGTACGCCCTGCTGGTCCGCCGCCGCCAGGCGGCGACAAACGACCTCGGCTGGGAGGTCGTGTTCGTCTGGTACGGCCCGGACGGCTCGATGGTCGACGTGACGCCCTACGGTGACACCTCGCTGGCCCACCTCAACCGGGCCGGCGACCAGGGCTGGGAGTTGGTCGCGATGAGCGAGGACCCGTCCCTGCCCGGCAACCACGAGTTGCACCGCTACCACCTGAAGCGGCCGAAGCCGGCCGACCCGCCGCCCCGCCAGCGAATGCGTGGGGGCCGCCGTACCCTCTCCGGCTGACGTGCCGCCGCCGGGCCCCGGCGTGCCCTGTGCGCGCGGGGCCCAGCGGCGCGCCCTCCGGCTGGCCGCCCGCCGCCGCTGGGCCCCGGCATGTCCCTGATGAGCGCGATTCCGCTGTGGCATCTAGATGCCACAGCGGAATCAGCCTCGTTCTAGTCCTGGCCCCGCCGGGACCGGCGGTGCACGGCGACACACCGCACCGACACCGACCTGCCCGGGACGGCGCGACGGATCGCTCCGGAGATCGGGGCATACCGGGCGCGATTGCGGGTATCGCGCGGCGGGAGGTGGCCCGAATGGTCGCTTTGGCACAGACTCCGCCCTCGGCCGACCGGCTGCGGGCGATCGACGAATCCCTCGCCCAGGCATGGGCGGACCAGGTTCGGCACGACGACCGGCTGCGGGGGCTGGCGGTCGAGGTGCGGTTCGACCGGGGGGTGGCCCATCTCAGCGGGGACGTCGCCGAGCCCGCCGAGCTGCGGCTGGTTCGGGACCTGGTGGGACGGCTGGCCGGCGTCTACGGCATCTGGTGCCGAGTCGGTGTCGGCGGACGGGCACCAGTGGTGGTGGACCTCGGGTGCGGTCCGAGCAAGCAGTGGTCGGGCAACCTGGGGCTGGACATCTACCCGGCGCCGGGGGTGGACGCGGTCGCGGACCTGTCCGGCTCGCTACCGCTCGCCGACAATTCGGTGGATGTCTTCTTCGCGGTGCACATCCTGGAGCACCTGATCGACTTTCTGCCGCTGGTTGACGAGTGCCACCGGGTGTTGCGTCCGGGTGGCGTGCTGCACGTGATGAGCCCCTGGTGGGGGCACGTCAACGCGGTGGCCGACCCGACCCACGTCCGGCTGATGGACGTACAGACGTTCAAGGGGATCTGTCAGGGTCGACCGCCGGGCACGCCGCGGTGGTACCCGCTGCACGCGGGCTGCGACGGCGCCTCGATCTTCGCTGACCTGACCCCACTCCCCCCGGACGCCGACCTCGTGCCGAAACCCCATCTGGCCCGCTTCTTCGACTAAGCCCTGGTGGACTCGCGCAGTTCCAGGCGGTAGGGGGCGGAGAGTTCCTTCGCGGGGGCGGCCCGGTCGCCGTCCAGGCGGTTGGCCAGGAGTTCGACGGCCAGTTGGGCGATCCGCTCCTTGTCCGGGGCGACAGTGCTGAGGGTGGGGATGGAGAACCGGCCGTCCTCGATGTCGTCGAAGCCGACCACCGCCACGTCCTCGGGCACCCGCAGGCCGGCCTCGTGCAGGGCGCGCAGGGCACCGAGGGCGAGCGTGTCGTTGAAGCAGAAGACGGCGTCGGGGCGTACACCGGAGGTAAGCAGGCCCCGCATGGCGGCCGCGCCGTCGGCGCGATGCCAGGCCGACGCGGACGCCACCAGGGTTTCGTCGTAGTCGAGCCCGGCGGCACGCAGCGCGTCGGTGTAGCCGGCCAGCCGGAGCCGGGCGCTGGCACCCTCGTCGGTGCGCTGGGGGCCGATGGCCGCGACCCGGCGGTGGCCGAGTGTGAGCAGGTGCTCGGTGATCTCCCGGGCCGCGGTCACGTTGTCGATCACCACGCGGTCCACGGGGCCGTGCTCGACCCGCTCACCGAGCAGCACCATGGGGGTGCCGTCCAGGCCGGCCAGGTCCGCGGCGGTGAGCGCCAACGGGCTGAAGATGAGCCCGTCGATCAGGTGGTCGGTGATGCCGGAGGCGACCACCCGTTCCTGTTCGTGCCGGCCGCCGGTCTGGTCGATGAGCACCGTCCAGCCGCACGCGGCGGCGGCGGTGACCACGTGGCGGGCCAACTCGGCGAAGTACGGGATGTCCAGTTCCGGAATGGCGAGGGCGATCACGCCGGTGCGGCCTTTGCGCAGGTGACGGGCCGAGAGGTTGGGCCGGTAGTTGAGTTCGGCGATCGCCTCCTCGACGCGGGCACGGGTGTCCGGCCGGACGTGCACGTAGCCGTTGACGACGTTGGAGACGGTTTTGACCGACACCCCGGCGCGCTCGGCCACGTCCTTGAGCCTGTGTCGCATTCCGCAACCTCCCCGAGGTGACCCAGCGCACAATATGCCTCGCCCCGGAGCTGGTGACACGGAAGGGCCCCCGAGCGGGGGCCCTTCCGGCGTTCGGAGCTCAGGCGGTGGGTTCGCGGGGGGTTGGGGCAACTGCCGGTTCGTGCTGGGCCAGTCGGTTGCGGCGGTAGCCGTAACCGAAGTAGATGATCGCGCCGAGCAGCATCCAGGCCAGGAACCGCAGCCAGGTCTCCACCGACAGGTTGAGCATCAGGTAGAAGCAGGCAAGCGCGGAGACGATCGGCAGCACCGGGGAGAACGGCACCCGGAACGGCCGCTCCAGGTCCGGCCGCTTGCGGCGCAGGATCGGCACGGCGATCGACACCAGCACGAACGCGCAGAGCGCGCCGATGCTGACCAGGTCGGCAAGCGCGGACAGCGGCAGGAAGCCGGCCAGCAGCGCGACCGCCAGCGTCATGATCGCCGAGATCCGGTACGGGGTGCCCCAGCGCGGATGCACCTTGGCGATCGACGGCGGGATCAGCCCGTCCCGGGCGATGGCGAAGCCGATCCGGCCCATCGCCACCAGGTCGACCAGGATGACGCTGGTCAGGCCCGCGACCGCGGCGATGGAAACCAGCACCGCCGCCCACCCCGCGCCGACCGCCTCGAAGGCCGACGCGATCGGGGCACCCCTGTCGATCTCGGTGTACGGCACCATCCCGACCACCACGAGCGAGACGCCGATGTAGAGCACTGTGGAGATCAGCAGCGTGCCGAGCAGACCCAGGGTGAGGTCCCGCTTGGGCTTGCGCGTCTCCTCGCCCAGGTTGGCGACGGCCTCGAAGCCGGTGTACGCGAAGAAGACCACTGCTGCGGCGCTGAGCACCCCGACGAAGCCGAAGACCGACGGTTCCAGCCCGAAGAGGGCCTGGGTGACCGGCTGCTTGATGCCGTCGTCGCCGCTGCCCGCGGGCTCGGCCGGCGGAATGAACGGGGTGAGGTTGGTGGCCTTGACGAAGAACAGACCGGCCACCACCACGAATACGCAGATGGCCACCTTGACCAGCACCAGCAGGTTGGTGATCCGGGCGGACTCCCGGATGCCGACGATCGCCACGACGCCGAGGATCAGCACGATGGCGATGGCGCCGAGGTTGACAGTGCTGCCCTCCTCGCCGAACCACCGGGTCGGCAGGTCGAGCAGTTCGGCGAGGTAGCCGGACCAGCCTCGGGCCACCACTGCGGCGCCGAGTGCGAACTCCAGCAGCAGGTCCCAGCCGATGATCCAGGCGACGATCTCGCCCATCGTGGCGTACGCGTAGGTGTAGGCGCTGCCGGCGGTCGGCACGCTGGAGGCCAGTTCGGCGTAGCAGAGCGCGGCGAGCAAAGCGACCACTCCGGCGATGGCGAAGGAGATCACCACGCCCGGTCCGGCGCTGTCGCGGGCCTCGATACCGGTGAGGGTGAAGATGCCGGTGCCGATCACGATGCCGATGCCGAAGCCGGTGAGGTCGACAGCGCCGAGCCGTCTCTTCAGCCCGAGCTGGCCATCGCTGCCGTCCGCCTCACCCTGGGCTATCACGTCCTTGATCGGTTTTGTGCGCAGCACTGACATGCGCTCACCCCTCCCACCACGCGACCACCGCTCGTGGCGGCCGGTGACCGGCGTTGCTACCCAGCGACGCGAACTGTCAACCACGAACCCTTGCGGTTCTGAGCCGGGTGTGAAAATTTCCTACCAGCGATACATATACATCGGCAGATCTTGCCGATTGTCGCGCTGATCACACGGGAGCCCCACCGAAGGGACACACCGCATGAAGGCAATTCGTCTCGGCGCGGCCGGACTGGCCGCCGCCCTGCTCGGCACCCTGGTCACCATCACCCCCGCGAGCGCCACCCCCGACGCGGCCGGCACCACCACCGCCACCTGCGCCACCGACCCGGCCACCCCGAAACGGCAGTTCCGGGCCATGTGGATCTCGTCGGTGGTCAACATCGACTGGCCCAGCAAGGCGTCCCAGAGCAGCCCGGACCGGATCGCGGCCCAGCAGGCCGAGTACCGCGAACTGCTCGACCTGGCCGGGCGGCTCAACCACAACGCCGTCGTGGTGCAGGTCCGGCCCACCGCCGACGCGCTCTGGCCCTCACCGTACGAGCCCTGGTCGGAATACCTGACCGGGGTACGCGGCCAGGACCCGGGCTGGGACCCGCTGGCCTTCCTGGTCGACGAGTCACACAAGCGGAACCTGGAGTTCCACGCCTGGTTCAACCCGTACCGCGTGTCCATGCCGGCCCCCGGCGGCGCCGGCGCGGACCTCGCCCAACTCGCCCCCGGCCACCCGGCCCAGCAGCACCCCGACTGGACCTTCGCCTACCCGCCGGCCGGCGTGGCCGGCAGCCGGCTCTACTACAACCCCGGGATCCCCGAGGTACGCGAGTTCGTGCAGACCGCCATGATGGACGCGGTCAAGCGGTACGACATCGACGGTGTCCACTTCGACGACTACTTCTACCCCTACCCCAGCGGCACCTACCAGGTGCCCGACGACGCCGCCTTCGCCGCGTACAACCGGGGCTTCACCGACCGGGCCGACTGGCGGCGGGACAACATCAACCTGCTGATCCAGGAGATGAACGGCAAGATCAAGGCGGCGAAGCCGTGGGTGAAGTTCGGCGTCAGCCCGTTCGGCATCTGGCGCAACAAGACCGCCGACCCGCTCGGCTCGGACACCACCGGCAGCCAGTCGTACGACATCATCTCCGCCGACACCCGGAAGTGGATCAAGCAGGAGTGGATCGACTACGTGGTGCCGCAGCTCTACTGGTACATCGGCCAGTACCCGGCGGCCGACTACGCGCGGCTCGTGCCGTGGTGGGCCGAGACGGTGCGCGGCACCCGGGTGCAGCTCTACATCGGGCAGGCCGACTACAAGAGCGGCGACCCGGCGTACGGGCCGTACTGGCAGAACCCGCGTGAGCTGTCCGACCACCTGACGCTCAACCGGTCGTACCCGGAGGTGCAGGGCAACGTGCACTTCTCCGCCGTCCAGGTGCGGGCCAACCGGCTCGGCGCCACCGACATCTACGCGGGTGAGCACTACTCCCGCCCGGCGCTGGTGCCGGCCATGCCCCACCTGCCGGCCCGGCCGCTGCTCTTCCCGGTGGTCACCAAGGCGACCCGGCAGACCGACGGGGTCCGGCTCACCTGGCGGCAGCCCGCTGACGGCGTCGGCCCGCTCGGCACCGCCACCTCGTACGCGATCTACCGGTTCGACGGCACCGCCCTGCCCGGCCGGTGCGCCACCGCCGACGCCGCGCACCTGGTCGGCACCGTCCGGGCCACCCCCGGCGGCGCCCAGTCCTGGGTGGACACCTCGGCCGAGCCCGGCCGGCACTACACCTACCAGCTGACCGCGCTGGACCGGTCGGCAAACGAGAGCCCCACGAGCCCGCCGGCATTCGTGCTGCGCTGACCGCCGCTCGGCATGCCCCGGACGCCTCGCGCGTCCGGGGCATTCGGGCTCCCTGGGCCGATTACAACTTCAACTGGTCCACCGACGTCCCCGCCCCCGCCCCGCCCCCGCCCCCGCCGCCCCTCGTTGATCATGAAGTTATTGCCACTCGCCTCGGCGTGTCGCAGCAATAACTTCATGATCAACAACGGGGGACGGCGGGCCGGCCGGGCTCTGGGGGGTGGGGGTCAGGGTCCGGGGGGTTAGGCGCGTTCGGTTCGGGTGGCGGGATGGCGGTCGGGGTCGGCGGGGCGGCGGGGGGCGGGCTGGGACAGGCCGGTGCTGAAGCGGGTGGAATCGGCCGCCAGGTCGGGGTGTTCCACGTCCAGGGCCAGCGCCGCGGCCTCGTCCAACCCCAACTCGGCGCCCTCGCCGTACGCGTCGTCGAACACCGCGTCGCCCAACTGCGCGCGTAATTCGGCCTGCTGGTCGGCCCAGTAGCCGCCGTAGATCCCCGGGGTGGCGCGCATGCTCGCCCGGGTGGCCTGCGCCGCCCCGAACAGGCGGGCCGCGGTCAACCGGTCCCCACCGATCGCGCAGCGCACCGCTACCGCGTTCAACGTGTCACACGCCCGACCGTGGTAGCCGTGGCCCATCCGCGAACGCAGCGCCACCAACAGGTGCTCATGCGCTGCGATCACATCACCCCGGGCCAGCGCGACCATCCCGAGCAGCATGTCGACCGACCGCCGACCCCGCTCCACCGGGCGGGCCGCCTCCACCGGACGGACCGCTCCCAGCAGGTCCGCCGCCTCCGACAGGGCACCCCGCAGCCAGAGCAGCTCGGCCAGACTGAACACCGCCAACAGTGCTTCACCGATCACGTCCTGCCCGTGCGCCCAGTCGATGACCTCCCGGCACACCCGCTCGGCCTCGACGAACTGCCCCATGTCCACGAGCGGTGCCGCCCGACCGGCGAGCACCCGGGCCAGCAGCCCGGCATCGCCGGCCTGCCGGGCAGCCGCCTCCGCCCGCTGGGAGTAGCGCAGCTCCTCGGCGAACTCACCGTCCGCGCCGGCGTGCAGCGAATGCATGTGGTAGACCGCCGCCAGCTCCGCCTCCGGGATCCGTTCACCCGTCTCGGCGATCCGCCCGTACAACCGGAACAGCCACAGCCGCCCCTCCCGGGCCAGGCCCCGCTCAAGCCACCACTGGTCCAGGCCGCCGGCCAGACCGAGACCGGCGCGGGCGCTGCCGCCGGTGGCGCACCAGCGCAACGCGGCGCGTACCTCCCCGGCCAACGGGTCGAGGGCATACAGCGACAGCGTCACCGGACGGCCGTCCTGACCCAGGTGGGCCCGGTCCACCGCATGGGCCGACCAGGCCACATGCCGATTCCGGGCGGCCTGCTCCTCACCCGCCTCAGCCAGCCGCCGCGCCGCGTACGCCCGGATCGGGTCGAGCATCCGGTAGGTGCTGCCGGTGGCCCGCGGCTCGGCCAACACCATCGATTTGTCCACAAGCACCGAGAGAGGGTCCAGCGGGTCGTCACCGAGCAGCCACTCCACCGTCGCCAGGTCCACCGGCCCGGCGAAGACCGACAGCCACCGCAGCAGGCGCGCGGCCCGAGGGCCCAGCGTCCGGTACGACCAGGTGACGGTGGCCTGCATGGTCAGGTGCCGTTCCGTGGCCGACCGCTGCACCGCCCTGCTCGCCGCGGTGGGCGGCGACGCCCCGGACGCCGCGGCGACCAGGTCCACGGTGTCCTGCTGGTTGCCGGACCAACCGCGCTCCACCGGCGGCGGGTCCGGGTCCTCCCGACCCGCGTCAAGGGTGCCGAGCACATCGTCCAGACGCTCCGCGAGCTGCCCGACGGAGAGCACCCGCAGCCGGGCGGCGGCCAGCTCGATGGCGAGCGGTAACCCGTCCAGCCGCTGCACCACCCGGCGGAGGTCGGCCGACTCGGCCGGGTCGGGTCGTCGGCCGCCACGCGCCGCCGCCGTACGGTCCAGCAGGAGCGCCACCGCGTCGCTCTCCGCACCGTCCGCCTGCGGGTCGACCGAGAGCGGCGGGATCCGCCACACCACCTCGCCGGGCAGGCTGAACGACTCGCGGCTGGTCGCCAGCACCCGCACGCCACTCCCGCCGGACAACAGCCGCGCGATCACCTCCGCGCAGGCGGCCGGCTGGGTGTCACAGGTGTCCAGCACGACAAGCATGCGGCGGCCCGCCGCGTACTCGACGAGGGTGTCAAGCATCGGCCGGCCCGGCTCGGGTCGCAGGCCGAGCACCGCGGCGATCGCGAACGCCACCAACCCCGGGTCGGTCACCGCGGCGATGTCGACGAACCACACCCCATCCGGGTACGCCTCGACGACTCCGCTGGCCAACTCCACAGCGAGCCGGGTCTTGCCCGCCCCGCCCGCGCCGAGCACCGTGATCAGGCGGTGTTGCCGCACCAGCAGGCCCAACTCGACGCGCTCGGTCTGCCGACCGACGAACGACGTCACCTGGGTCGGCAGATTGTGCGCCACCGCGTCGGCGGTGCGGGGGCGCGGGAACTGCCGCTCCAGGCCCGGCGCGACCAGTTGGAACAGCCGTTCCCTGTCGTCGAAGCCGCGCAGCCGGTGCAGGCCGAGGTCGAGCAGGGTCGCACCGGGTGGCAACGGTTCGGCCCGACGGGCGGTCGACGCCGAACAGAGCACCTGCCCGCCGTGCGCCGCGGCGGCCACCCGGGCGGCCCGGTGCACCTCGGGGCTGGCGTAGTCGCCGTCGCGCGGCTCGGCGTAGCCGGTGTGCAGGCCCATCCGCACCCGGGGTGCGGCCTCGGCGGTCGGCCAGTCGTGGTTGGACAGCGCCCGCTGGGCGGTCAGACAGGCGGTCAGCGCCGCTGCCGCGTCCTCGAAGGCCAGGAAGAACGAATCGCCCTCGGTCAGCAGCTCCGCGCCACCCGTGCTGGCCAATGTCCGGCGCAGCAGCCGGCGGTGCTCGGCGAGCACCGGGCGGTAGTCCGGACCGAGCAGCTGGGCCAGCCGGGTCGAGCCCTCGATATCGGTGAACACGAAGGTCACCCAACCGCTCGGGAGCTGGATCCGTGGCGACATGCGTGGAACCTCCGCCCGTGACGTCGGGTTCATGCTGCCTGAGTCCGAGCGGTAACGCATCGTGAGAACGGTCGGGCAGATGCCGCCTCAAAGTGCCACTCGGGCCCGTTCCCGGCAAGGACAGCCCACCAGGTGGCGGCGAATTGCTCCGATCAGCAGCCGCAGCTGCCCCCGCAGCACCCACCACCGGCGGATGGCGGGGCGCCACCGGCGACCCCACCGCGGCCGGTCACCGCGACCGCGGAGAGCAGCTTGACCGTGTCGGCGTGTCCCTGGGGGCAGGCGGCCGGGTCAGCGGCCGCCGCCATCGGACGGTTGACCTCGAATGTGTCGCCGCACGCGCGGCAGCGGAACTCGTACCGGGGCATGCAGCCAGGGTACGGGGAACTGACGTCCGGCGGACGATGGGTGATACTCGACGGGTGGTGGACGGCGAGGACGACACGCGTGTGCAACCGTTACGACCGGCCGCGCCGCTGGACGGGCCACTCGAGGGCTCGGGGGCCGCGCCCGACCCGGTGCGGGCGGTGCCCCGCCCCCGCCGGCCCTGGCTGAGCAGCCGGACCACGAGTACGCCTACCACACCCGCCACCACGTCCGGCCCGACCGACACCACCGCTTCCGGCCCGACCGACGCCACCAGGTCCGGCTCGGACGCGGGTGCGGCCGGCGCCGACACGAAGGGCCCGGGCAAGCCCGCGCCGGTCGCCGAGGGCAGTGCCGACACGCAGGTGTCGGCCCCCGGGACCGCCGCACCCACCGACAACACGAAACCCAGCGCACCCGTTGACGATGCGAAACCCAGCGGGCCTGCCGACGGCACGAAAGCCGACGCACCCGCCGACGACGCGAAGACCGGCACCGTGGGCGTCGCGGAGCTGGCGAAGACCAGTGTGGACGAACTGTCCGCCGTGCCGGCATCCGATCCCGCCCGGCGGCGGCGGGTGCCGTTCGCGCACGCGGTACGGCTACCGCCGCGTCAGGTGGCCGCCTCGGCCGTCCGCGCGACTCGGGCCTGGTCCCGCCGACCGAGTGGTCGGCTCACCCTGCCCGGCCTCTTCCTGCTGGCGCTGGTGGCCACAACCGGTGCGGCGGGCGCCCTGCTCGTGCCGGCCACGATCCGCGCACCCCACCCGGTCGCTGCCGATGCCTCCGGCACGCCCACCGTGCCGCCCGGGGTGCCGCCCCGCCTGCCCACCGGCCCGGTGCCCAGCGGCGGACCACCGGGTGGCGGGCTACCCAGCGGCGGGCTACCCACCGGCCCGTTGCCCAGCGGTGGACTACCGAGCGGCGGGTTGCCCGGTAGCGGACTGCCCAGCAGCCCCGGCATCGGGCCGGGGGGCGGCGGGCGGCCGTCGGACGCCCTGGCCGGCTGGGCCCAGCAGGTTGGCGCCAAGGTGAACATTCCGGCCGTCGCCATGCAGGCGTACGGCTACGCCGAGCTGATGCTCGCCCAGACCAACCGCAGTTGCGCGCTGAGCTGGACCACGCTGGCCGCGATCGGGCAGGTCGAATCGGGGCACGGCTCCGCCAACGGCGCGCGCCTGGGACAGGACGGCAAGGCGCTCCCGAAGATCATCGGCTTGCCGCTGGACGGCAAGGACGGCCGGATGCGGATCATCGACACCGACCGTGGGGTGCTCGACGGTGACCTGACCCTCGACCGGGCGATCGGGCCGATGCAGTTCATCCCGACCACCTGGCAGGAGATCGGCGCGGACGCCGACAACGACGGGGTCAAGGACCCGCACGACCTGGACGACGCCGCCCTGGCCGCGGGCAACTACCTCTGCAAGGGTGGTCGCAACCTGAGCATCCCGACCGACTGGTGGAACGCGATCCTGTCCTACAACGATGTACGCCGGTACGCCCAGGACGTCTACGACACCGCCAACCGGTACGGACGGGCCAGTCGCCCGTGAAGTGATCGTCTCGATACGTTGGAGAACTGGACACTTCCCCCGGGCCTCTGTTAGCGGCAAGCTAGACGGGTGATGGTGCGCGAGTGGGACCCCAGGACCGCGTCGTCCGCCGAGATCGCGTCGCTGCTTGTCACGCTGAACGCGGTGCTGGCGGCCGATCTGCCGCAGGATCCGCCGTGGCGGGAGACCTCACTGCGCGAATACCTCGCCGAGGTGATGCCCGGCGAACGGCGGATCTCGTGGATCGCCCAAGCCGAGCCGACCGGTCCCGGTGATCCGGGCGCGGTGCTCGGCCAGGTTCACGTGCTGCTCCTCGGTGACATCGGCGTACTCGAGGTGCTTGTGCACCCGTCGGTCCGGCGCGGCGGTCTCGGTCGTGACCTGGTGTTGCGCGCCGCCCGCCGGGTCTACCAGGAGGGCTTCCAGTCGATCGGGGTGGAGGTGGTCGGCGACACGCCGGCGGTGGCCTTCTACGAGTCGCTCGGCTTCATCAGGGAGTACGTGGAGACGCGCAGCGTGCTCGACCTGACCGCTGTCGACTGGGCCGAGCTGACGCAGATG
Source organism: Micromonospora sp. NPDC049044 (assembly GCF_040649215.1). Taxonomy (NCBI): domain Bacteria; kingdom Bacillati; phylum Actinomycetota; class Actinomycetes; order Micromonosporales; family Micromonosporaceae; genus Micromonospora; species Micromonospora sp. NPDC049044. The sequence goes on from NZ_JBEZFA010000012.1 coordinate 123,983, forward strand.
GCCACCGGCATCGCGGCGGGCTACCACCTGGAGTTCTTCCCCGGCGGGCCGCCGGACGACCTGATCGAGGCGTACGCGCGGGCGAAGGCCGAGGTGCGTGACGTCGACGACGGGGAGCTCCGGCCCAGCTCCTACGAGCCGGAGCGGCTGCGCGACAGCCTCGACACCCTGCACCGGCGGGGGATGAAACCGTACATCGTGCTCGCCCGACACGAGCAGAGCGGCGAGGTGGCCGGCCTGACCGAGGTGGTGGTGCCCGCGCAGCACCCGACCCGCGCCGACCAGTACGACACGATCGTCGCGCAGGACCACCGGGGCTACGGCATCGATCGGGCCATCAAGGCCCGGATGCTGCTTGAGCTGCGCTCCGCCGAGCCGGAGCTGATCGAGGTGCAGACCTGGAACGCGCAGGCCAACGAGGCGATGCTGAAGGTCAACGCCGAGTTGGGCTACCGACCGGACCGCGAGTGGTGCGAATACAGCGTCGACGTCGCTGAGCTGGTGCACCGACTCGATCCGCCCCGCTGAGGGAATTCACCAAACTGTCCACTAGGGGATGGACGGTGGCCCATCGGGCACCTTAACGTGCGTTGACCCCCATCCACCCATCGTGGAGGCCCCATGCGTCAGCGCCGCTCAATCGCCGCGCTCGCGACCGCCACCGCCGCCGTGACCATCACGGCGCTCGGCGTCGCACCCACCGCGGCCAGCGCCGCGCCCACCGACCTGTTCATCTCCGAGTACGTCGAGGGTTCGTCGAACAACAAGGCGATCGAGCTGTTCAACGGCACCGGCACCCCGGTCGACCTCACCGCCGGCGGTTACCGCCTCCAGCTCTACTTCAACGGTTCGACCACGGCCACCACCATCGCGTTGACCGGGACCGTGTCCGCCGGTGACGTGTTCGTGTTCGCCAGCGCCTCGGCCGGGGCCGCCATCCTCGCCCAGGCCGACCAGACCACCGGGGCCAGCCTGTTCAACGGTGACGACGCGGTAGTGCTGCTCCGGGGCAGCACGGTCCTCGACTCGATCGGGCAGGTCGGCGTCGACCCGGGCACCGAGTGGGGCGCGGGCGTCACCAGCACCGCTGACAACACCCTGCGCCGGCTGCCGGCCGTGACCAGCGGCGACACCGATCCGACTGACGCGTTCGACACCGCCGCACAGTGGGCCGGTTTCCCGGTCGACACCCTCGACGGCCTCGGCGCGCACACCGTGGACGGCGGCGGCCCGGTCGACGTCCCGGCGACGCTCACCTGCGGCGGCCCGCTCGTCACGAGCGCCGGCACGGCGGCGAGCCGGGAGGTCACCGGCACCGACCCCGACGACACGATTGTCGACCTGGCGGTGACCTCGGTCAGCCCGACCCCGTCCGCCGGCTCGGTCACCCGCACCGCGTTCACCCCGGCCGAGGGCGTCGGAGGCACCGCCCGTGCCACCATCGGCGCGAGCGCCGACCTCGCCGCCGGGGCGTACACCGTCATCCTCACCACCACCGACGCGGACGCCGGCACGGCCACCTGCGCACTCACCGTGCAGGTGACCCGGGAGCTGACCGTCGGCGAGGTGCAGGGTCCGACCACCGACACCGAGTCCGGCCCCGCCGACCGGTCGCCGCTCGCACCAGCGAGCGGCAACGGCACCAGCAGCACGCTGTACGACGTGCGGGGCGTCATCACCCAGTTGACGCTGGCCCGCACGTCGGCCGGCGCGGATCAGCACGGCTTCTTCCTGCAAAGTCGGACCGGCGACACCGACGACGACCCGACAAGTTCCGACGGGATCTTCGTGTTCATGGGCGGGTTCACCTCGCTGGTCGGCGGCTACGTCCCGACCGTCGGCGACGAGGTGGTGCTCCGCGCCCGGGTGTCCGAGTACTACAACTTCACCCAACTCTCCGGCGCGTCGCTGGTCCGCCGGATCGCCACCGGTCTGAACGTGGACTCGACGGTCGCGGTGACCGACGCGGTGCCGCCGGCCGAGCTGACCGCCGCGCTGCGCTTCTGGGAGCGGCACGAGGGTGCCCGGATGCGGGTACGCGCGGGCAGCGGCGCGGTGAGCGGACGGGACGTCTTCTCCTCCACCGCCGACGCCGAGCTGTGGGTGGTCGACCGGGACGACCCGCTGCTGGACCGCGCCGACCCGTACGCCCGGCGGGTCTTCCGGGACTCGCACCCGCTCGACAACGACCCGACCCGCCGCTTCGATGACGGCAACGGTCACCGGACGCTGCTCGGCAGCATGGGCGTGAAGGCCACCGCCGGGGACAGCGCCGCGCTGCTGCCGCCCGCGCACACCTTCGACACGCTCGGCGCGGACGCGGTAGGCGGGGTCTACTACTCGTTTGAGAAGTACGGCGTCCAGGTCGAGCGGGCCGAGTTCGCCGCCGGGGCCGATCCGTCGAAGAACAACCCGCCGAAGCCCGCCGACCGGTCGCAGGAGGTGGCCGTCGCCACCTACAACGTGGAGAACCTGTACGACTACCGCGACGACCCGTTCGACGGCTGTGACTTCACAGGTAACGCCGGCTGCCCGGGTGTGGACCCGCCGTTCGACTACGTACCGAGCAGCGAGGCGGAGTACCAGCAACAGCTCGGCGCACTCGCCGACCAGATCGTCAAGGATCTGCACGCGCCCGATTTGATCCTGGTGCAGGAGGCCGAGGACCAGGACATCTGCACGGTCTCCGGTGCTGCGTTGGCCTGCGGCGACACCAACAACGCAGACGGCGCTCCGGACAGCATCCAGGAGTTGGCGCTCAGGGTGGCGGCGACCGGCGGGCCGGCGTACGCCGCCGCCTATGACCGGACCGGCGCGGACGCCCGCGGGATCACCGCAGCGTTCCTGTACCGCACCGACCGGTTGTCGTTGGAGGCCGCGACGGCGAGCGACCCGCTGCTGGGCGCGACGCCGACCGTGCAGTACCGCGCCGCAGGTCTGCCAGGCAACGCCGACGTGCAGAACCCCAAGGCCCTCAACGCGGTGCTGCCGGCCGACGTGGACACGTCTACCGGCAAGGACGGGAACAACGTCTTCACCCGGGCACCCCAGCTGGGCAAGTTCAGCGTGGCCGCGGCACCCGGTTCGACCGAGCGGTTCACCCTGTACGCGCTGAGCAACCACTACTCCTCCGGTCCGGACGGTCGGATCGGGCAGCGGCGGGAGCAGGCACGCTACGGCGCGGCGATCGTCACCGCGATCGAGGCGGCCGACCAGGACGCCCGGGTGGTCTACGGCGGGGACCTGAACGTCTTCCCCCGCCCGGACGATCCCATCGCCACCGGCGCGCAACCCACGCCATCGGACCAGCTCGCGCCGCTCTACGAGGCGGGTCTGCACAACCTGTGGGACAACCTGGTCGCGGAGGTGCCCGCGTCGGCGTACTCGTACAGCTTCGAGGGGCAGGCCCAGACACTCGATCACCTGTTCGTCAACGACGCGTTCTACGGCGATCTGGTGCAGGTGCGGGCGGCGCACATCAACGCCGACTGGCCGGCCGAGTTCACCGGTGACGGGTCGCGGGGTTCCAGCGACCACGACCCGCAGGTGGCCCGGTTCCGGTCCCGGGCATCGTTGACAGTCGCCGACACGTCGGTGGTCGAGGGCGATCAGGGCACCCGTCAGCTCACCTTCACCGCGACCGTGTCCCGGCCGCTGTCGCAGCCGGTGCTGCTCTGCGCCGCGACCGTCGGTCTCACGGCGCAGGCCGGCTCGGACTTCGAGCCGTACGCCGGCTGTCGGGTGCTGGCCGCCGGCCAGACGTCGGTCGCCTTCCCGGTGACCGTGCGCGGTGACCGGAAGCGGGAATCGGACGAGAAACTGACGTTGCTGGTGGCCGGCGTGCCCGGCCTGCGGCTTGCCGACCCGCTCGCGGTCGGCACCATCACCAACGACGACTGAACGACGGCGCTGACGGCCCACCGTCCGGTTTCCCCGGAGGGTGGGCCGTTCGCGATGTCAGTAGTATTCGTCGATGATCGGGGGCGGCGGCAGGTGCCGATGCTGCGCGACCCGCACCTCCCACTGGCTGCGTCGGCGCCGCGCCTCGCGGTCCGCCGAGCTGCGGTGGTAAGTCTCCGGTGGCCGTGCCAGACCGTAGATGTCCCCCCACCACTCCCCCGGCTCAGGATCGAGGATGGTATCGAGGTGGGCGGGGTAGCGGCGTCCGGCGCCGTCGTGAACGTCGTCGCGGTCGGCCATCGGTCGAATCACCCGGCCCTCCTGGTCCACCACCACCAGATAGAGCCCGGCCGCACCGAGTAGGCGCTCCAGCACCGCCAGACTCGGTGTCAGACTGCCGGCCTCGACCTTGCCCACTGTCGACGGTGAGACCTTGGCGAAGCGGGCCATCTGGCGTTGACCCAACCCCTTCATCCGGCGGGCCCGCCGAACCAGGCCGGTGATGGGAAACCGCCCGACGGTCGGGCCGGATGGCGGAGGAGGAACGAGTGCGGAAGCCATCCGACAACCATTCTCGGTCGAGACCCGCCTCTCAACCCCTGTGGATAACCCTGTGGAAAACTGGCCGGCTCAGGGGCTCGCCGCACCCCCGACGCATCCTTTGCTCTGCTTCAACGGAGGCGACAGCGTGAGGCTCTTAGCGTTGCCTCCGCTGAAGCAGAGCAAAGGACGTCAGGGTGGCCCTCGGGCCTCGGGCCTTGGGCCTTGGGCGGGCCTTGGGCGGGCCTTGGGCCTGGGCCTGGGCCTGGGTCAGTGAGCTGCTTGCCGCCGTCATCCGGATGGCCGTGGTCGACCAGCCGGGGCACCTGCCCTGATCGTCGGGGCGCGCGGGCGACGATCAGCGGACTGCGGACCGGGCGGGGTCAGAGGTCGCAGAGCCGGCGACCGGAGCCGATGTCGTCAAGTGCCGCGTGCAGGTCGCGGATGCGCCGCTCGGCCTCGGCGGTCAGCCGATCGTGCAGGCCCTGCCAGTCGGCCAGTTGAGGGTCGGGTGGCAGGGCCGCGAGCAGGTCGCGGATCTCGTTGACGGTCAGGCCGACGCGCTGGGCCACCCGGGCCACCCTGATCCGGCAGGCCGCGTCGGCGTCGAACCGCCGCTGGTTGCCGCCGGTGCGGGCCGCCGCGATCAGGCCCTGCCGCTCGTAGAACCGCACGGCGGAGCCGCTCACCCCGCTCTCCCGGGCCACCTCGCCGACCGTCAACGTGCCCATCGCCACTTCCCCGCAGCCATTGACTTCACCATTTGTTCAAGTCCTAGCGTGCGAGGCATGACTACGCAAGAGGACACCGTTCCGCCGACAGTCGCCGTGCTCGTCGGGAGCGTCCGGCAGCCTCGGGTGGGCCGCTCGATCGCCGACTGGTTCGTCGCCCACGCCAGCCGCCGCGCGGACCTCGACCTGGACCTCGTCGACCTCGCCGAGGTGCCGCTGCCGTTCGCCGACACCCCTCCCGGGGGCAACTCGGCAAGCCCGATCAGCGCCCGGTTGGCCGCCGCCGACGCGTTCGTGGTGGTGACACCCGAATACAACCACAGCTTCCCGGCCGCCCTGAAGAACGCCATCGACTGGCACTACCGGGAGTGGGCCCGCAAGCCGGTGGCCTTCGTGTCGTACGGCGCCGGCTCCGGCGGCATCCGCGCTGTCGAGCAGCTCCGGCTGGTCTTCGCCGAGGTGCAGGCCGCCACGACCCGCTCCGGGGTGGTGCTCCGGTCACCGTGGGAGCGACTCGACGCCGCCGGCCGGCTCGTCGACGACGAGCCGCTGCGGCAGGCCGCCGACGCCACGCTCAGCGAGCTGGCCTGGTGGGCCGAGGCGCTGCGCACCGCCCGCCGGATTCGGGCCTGAGCCGCGACATGGACGCGTCCGCACGACGGCTCGGCTGGTACCTGACCCTTGGTGGGCTGCTCGCGGTGATCGACACCACGGTCACCGTGGTGGCCCTGCCCAGGCTGATCGACGACCTCGACACCAACCTCACCACGATCGGCTGGGTCACCAGCGGCTATGCGCTGGCCCTGGTCGCGGTGATGCCCACCGCCGCCTGGGCGATCGGCCGCTTCGGCGCCCGCCGCACCTACCTGACCGCGCTGCTGCTGTTCACCGCCGGCTCGGTGCTGGCCGGGGCCGCCTGGAGCGTCGGGTCGCTCATCGCGTTCCGGGTGCTCCAAGGGCTGGGTGGCGGACTGCTCAACCCGGTCGGGATGGCCGTCGCGCTCGCCGCGGTGCCACCGGGACGGCGCGGACGGATGATGAGCCTGCTCGGCCTTCCGGTGCTGGTCGGGCCCCTGATCGGGCCGGTGCTGGGTGGGCTGCTGCTCGATCACGCGTCCTGGCGGTGGATCTTCTGGATCAACCTCCCGGTGGGGCTGTTGGCGCTGCTGCTCGGCCGGTCGGTGCTGCCGGTCGCCGACCCGCGACGACCACCGGTCCGGCTGGACGTCGTCGGGCTGCTGCTGCTCTGCCCCGGCCTGGCACTTGCGGTGTACGGGCTCAGCGTCACCGGCGAGCGGGGCGAGGTCGTCACCGTGTCCGTGCTGCTGCCGCTCGTGCTCGGCGTCCTACTGGTGGTCACCTTCGCCTGGCGGTCCGGCCGGGTGCGGCAACCACTGCTGCGCCTGGCCGTGCTGCGCGCGCCGGGGATGACTCCCGGCGCGGCGACAGTGGCGTTCTTCGCCGCCGGGTACTTCGGCTCGTTCCTGATCATTCCGGCCTACGTGCAGGTGGTACGCGGTGACTCGGCCACCCTGGCCGGGGTGATCGGCATTCCGCAGGCGCTGACCACCGGGTTGATGCTCCAGGTCGCGACCCGGCTCGTCGATCGCGTCTCGGCGCGGCGGGTGGTCGGGTTGGGCATCGCCACCGCGGTGGCCGGCACTGTGGCCCGGGTGCTGGTGCTCGACGCCGACACGTCGTACCCGCTGCTGGCCACGCTTGGTGCGGTCATCGGCCTGGGCATGGGCGCGACGCTGATGCCGACGATGACAGCGGCCAGCCGGTCACTTCCGCCCGACGACCTGCCGTCCGGCTCCACGATGCTGACCACCGTGTCGCACACCTCGGTCGCGGCCGGCACGGCGCTGATCGCCGCCACCCTTACCTGGCTGGCGGACCGGCTCGCCCCGAGCCTGGGCGGCGGGGGCATCACTGCCGCCAACCGGCTCGACCCGGCCAGCCGGCTCGGCTTCGCGCCGGAACTGGCGCAGGCCACCCGACTCGCGCTTGCGGTGTCGGCCGTGCTGTTGGCGCTCGCCTGGCTGACCAGCCGGAGGCTCCCGGCCGCCGTCGCGTCTGCCGACGAGGCGGCCACCCCGGCGGAACCGGCGGAATCGGTCAGTAACGCTGGCGGAGCAGACCGGCGGCTTCGACCGCCCAGTAGGTGAGGATGATCTGCGCGCCGGCCCGCTTGATCGAGGTGAGCGTCTCCAGCATCACGCGTTCCCGGTCGATCCAGCCGTTCGCGGCGGCGGCCTCTACCATCGCGTACTCGCCGGAGACCTGGTAGGCGGCGACCGGGACGTCCACCGCGGCCCGCACCGCCGACACCACGTCGAGGTAGGGCAGCGCCGGCTTGACCATCACCAGGTCGGCGCCCTCGGCGACGTCGAGCGCCACCTCGCGCAGCGACTCGCGCAGGTTGGCCGGATCCTGCTGGTAGGTGCGTCGGTCGCCCTCAAGCGCCGACTCCACCGCCTCCCGGAACGGGCCGTAGAAGGCGGAGGCGTACTTCACGGCGTACGCCAGCACCGAGACGTCCTGGTGTCCGGCGGCGTCGAGCGCCTTGCGTACCACACCGACCTGGCCGTCCATCATCCCGGACGGCCCGACCATGCCGACCCCGGCGGCGGCCTGGGCCACCGCCATCTCGGCGTACGCGGCGAGGGTGGCGTCGTTGTCGACCTCACCGTCGGGGGTGAGGACCCCGCAGTGCCCGTGCGAGGTGAACTCGTCAAGGCACAGGTCACTCATCACGACAGTGCTGTCGCCCACCTCGGAGACCACGTCACGGATGGCGACGTTGAGAATGCCGTTCGGGTCGATGCCGCCGGAGCCGGTCGGGTCCCGCCGTTCCGGCACCCCGAAGAGCATGATCCCGCCGACGCCGGCCTGGACGGCCTCGGCCGCCGCCTTGCGCAGCGAGTCCCGGGAGTGCTGGAGCACTCCCGGGAGCGACCCGATGGCGCGGGGCTCGGTGAGCCCCTCCTTGACGAACATCGGCACGACCAGCTCGGCCGGGTCGACCCGGGTCTCGGACACCAGCCGGCGGATCGCCGGGGTGCGGCGCAGCCGGCGGGGCCGGGTCTCGGGGTACGACATGGCAGGCCCTCCTCGAACGACTACCGGAAGCGCAGGGCGGTCGGGCCCTGCACCTTCGAGCCACGGCGCTGCTTGGCCGGCATGGCGGCCAGCTTCTCGCGCAGCTCGACGGCGTAGGCGGCGAGCGCCTCCACCAGGTCGGGCACCGAGGCGTGCGGCGGCTGGACGTCGACCCGCAGGCCGAACTCCGTAGCGGTCTCCGCCGTCTTGGGCCCGATGACGGCAACAACGGTCCGGGCGTGCGGCTTCCCGGCGATGCCGACCAGGTTGCGCACGGTGGAGGACGAGGTGAAGAGCACCGCGTCGAACCCGCCCGACTTGATCGCGTCGCGGATCTCGGCGGGCGGCGGCGCGGCCCGCACCGTCCGGTACGCGGTCACGTCGTCGACCTCCCAGCCCCGCTCGGTGAGCCCGGCGGCGAGCGTCTCGGTGGCGATGTCGGCGCGCGGCAGCAGCACCCGGCCCACCGGGTCGAGGATCTCGTCGTGCGGCGAGAACTCGGCGAGCAGCCCCTCGGAGGACTGCTCCCCGGCGGGGATCAGCTCCGGCTGGATGCCGAACGCGCGGACCGCGTCCGCGGTCGCCTCACCGATGCAGGCGATCTTGACGCCGCCGAAGTGCCGGGCGTCCAGGCCGTGCTCGGCGAACTTCTCCCAGACCGCGCGGACCGCGTTCACCGACGTGAAGATCACCCAGGCGTACCGGCCGTCGACAAGGCCCTTGACCGCCCGCTCCATCTGCGCCGGGGTACGCGGCGGCTCGACCGCGATGGTCGGCACCTCACAGGGGATCGCACCGTACGCGCGCAGCCGGGCGCTCATCGCGCCGGCCTGCTCCTTGGTCCGGGGTACGAGCACCTTCCAGCCGTACAGCGGGCGGTTCTCCCACCAGCTCAGCTTGTCGCGCTGACCCACCCCGACACCGACGGTGAGCACCACCCGGCCGGTGAAGCCGAGCGCGGCGGCCACGAAGCTGTCCACCGTCGACGTGGTCGTGTACTGGGTCTCGCCGGTGCCGTCGCCGGTCACCCCGACGCCTGTGGTGCCGTCGACCCCGGCGGAGAGCAGCCCGTCCCGGACGGCGGCGAGGTCACCGGCGTCCACCGCCAGCGCGAGCGAACCCCGGCCGACGGCCGCGGCCAGTGCCTCGAAGTCGAGTGCGCTGACGTCCTCGACGTCGGCGGCGGTACGCACACCCGGCAGCGGAACACCCGCGTAGGTGGCCACACCCTCGGCCTGACCGACGCCGGGCACCACCTCGAAGTGGGCGGCGGTGCGGGCCACCGCCTGCACCTCCTTGACCACCGAGTCGTGGCCGAACGGGTCGCCGGCGACCAGGTGCACCGCGTTCAACCCGGAACGGGCCGCGGAGATCAGCACCTTCGCCACGTCCCCCGGCGCACCTTCGGCGGGGGTGAACTCGGCGTCGTCCCTGGCTTCGGCGCGTACGACGGCGAGCAACGACTCCGGGACTCCCCGGTCGTAGATCACCTGGTCGGCGTCGACCAGGGCGTCGTGCGCCCGACGGGTCAGCAGACCTGGGTCACCGGGGCCGGCCCCGACGAACGCGATACGGCCGACAGGCTTACGGGTGCGGGTCATTCTGTGCTCCCAAATTGCTGGGTCCCCGGGCCGGTGTGTCCTTCGTGGCCGAGGATCGAGTCGGCGCCGAGGTCGAGGAGTTCGGCGGCGAGTGCCTTACCGATCTCCGCCGCGTCGGCGGGCGTTCCGGTGCGGGACAGCCGGAGGTCACGAGTGCCGTCCGGGCTGATCACCGCCCCGCGCAGGTAGATCTCATCGCCGTCGTCACCTTCGGCGAGTTCGGCGTAGGCGGCGACGGGTGCACTGCACCCGGCCTCCAGGGTCGCCAGCAACGCGCGTTCCGCGGTGACCGCGGCGCGCGACGGTGCGTGGTCGAGCAGCGCGAGCAGCTCGACCAGGTCCTGGTCGTCGACCCGGCACTCCACTGCCAGGGCGCCCTGGGCGGGCGCGGGCAGCATGAGCATCGGGTCGAGCGTCTCGGTGATCGCGTCGGTGCGACCGATCCGGGCCAGCCCGGCCCGGGCCAGCACCACCGCGTCGAGGTCGGCTTCGGGGCCGAGCACCCGCGCCAGGCGGGTGTCGATGTTGCCGCGGATCGGGGTGACCTCCAGTTGCAGCCCCAGGGCGTGCAACTGGGCGATGCGGCGCAGCGCGCCGGTGCCCACAGTGGCGCCGGGCGGCAGCTCGGCGAGCGTCCGCCCGCCCTGGGCGATCAGCGCGTCACGCGGGTCCTGCCGCGCCGGCACCGCCGCGATGTGCAGCCCGGCCGTGCCGGCAGTGGGCAGATCCTTGTAGGAGTGCACCGCGAAGTCGATCGTCCGGGCGGTCAGCGCGTCGCGCAGCGCGGAGACGAACACCCCGACGCCGAGCCGGTGTACCGGCGCGTTGGAACGGTCGCCGGCGGTGACCACCTCGACCAGCTCGACCGGGCGGCCGGTGGCGGCGGTGAGCGCCTCGGCGATCTGACCGGACTGGGCCATCGCCAGGGCGCTGCCCCGGGTACCGAGGCGCAGGGGGGCGGTCATCGCGCACCTCCGGTGGGTGGGGTGGGCTCGGTGGCGTCGGCTGCGGGCACCGGGTCGATGCCGGGCAGTGCCATGCCGAGGTCGGGGGTCAGCACGTCCGGGACGGTGTCCACCGGGGAGGTCTGCGGCACCTCGAGGTCGAACAGCTCACGCAGCAGGGCCGCGTACTGGTCGCCGCCGGGCTCCGCGGCCAACTGGCGGACCTTGACGGTGGGCTGGTGCAGCAGCCGTTGCACGACCCGGTGCACCGTACGGGCAACCTCGGCGCGCAGGTCGTCGCCGAGGTCGGGGCGACGCTGAGCGAGCCGGCGCAGCTCGGCGGTGACCACGTCGTCGGCCCGGCCGCGCAGCGCGGCCACGGTCGGTGCGACGTCGGCGCCGCGCAGCCAGGTGAGGAAGCTCTCCACCTCGCCGAGCACGATCCGTTCGACGGCGGCGGCGTCCGCGGCGGCCGGACCGTCGGCGAGCAACGCCGCCATCCGGTCGATGTCGATCACCTCGACGCCGGGCAGTTCGGCGACCCCGTCCCCGACGTCGCGCGGGACGGCCAGGTCGAGCAGGACCAGCGGGCCCCGGAGCGGGTCCCGTTCGGCGAGCGCCGCGCTGACCACCGCCCGGGTGAGGACCGGTTCGGTGGACGCGGTGGCGGCCACTACGATGTCCACTGTGGAGAGGGTGTCGGTCAGCTGGGCCATCGGCGCGGCGGACGCCCCGTACGACTCGGCGAGCCGGACGGCCCGGTCGGCGCCCCGGTTGCTGACGGTGAGCGGGCCGGCGCCCAGCCGGGACAGCGTGGCCACCCCGAGCGAGCCCATCGCGCCGGCGCCGACCACCAGGGCCGGGTGGCCGGCGAGATCGCCGTCGAGGTGCCCGGCGGCCAACTCCAACGCGGCGGTGACGACGCTCTGGCCGGCGCGGTCGATGCCGGTCTCGGCGTGGGCCCGCTTGCCGACCCGCAGCGCCTGCTGCATCAGCTCGTGCAGCAGGCGGCCGGCCGAGTCGGCGCCGGTGGCCCAGTGGTACGCGTCACGCAACTGGCCGAGGATCTGCGCCTCGCCGACCACCATCGAGTCCAGACCGGTGGCGACCCGGAACACGTGCTCCACGGCAGCGGTGTCGTAGTGCACGTACAGGTGGCTGGCGAGCGCCGTCGGCGAGCTGCCGGCCTGCTCGGCCAGGATGGCGCAGACGTCGCCGAGCCCGCCGTGGAAACCGGACACGGCGGCGTAGACCTCCACCCGGTTGCAGGTGGAGACGATCACCGCCTCGGCCACGTAGGGCTGGGCGATCAGGCGATCAAGGGTGCGGGTGAGGTCGGCGGGAGGCACGGCCAGTTGTTCAAGCGTGGCGACCGGGGCGGTCCGGTAGGACGCGCCGACGACGAGCAGTTTCACGTGCCGATCGCCTCCTGGGTGTCGGTGGCCGCGAACCCGCCCGGCAGGGCCGTGAGAGCGGACCCGCCGGTGGCGGGCAGCGCGGTCAGCGATGCCTTGCGGTGCTCGTGGAAGGACAGAATCTGCAGCTCGATGGCGAGATCGACCTTGCGCACGTCGACCCCCTCCGGAACCGAGAGTACGCACGGCGCGAAGTTGAGGATGCTCGTCACGCCCACGGCGACCAGCTGGTCGGCGACCTGCTGGGCGGCGGCGGCCGGAGTGGCGATCACGCCGATCGCGAGGGATTCCTCCGCGGCGACCGTCGCCAGCTCGTCGACATGCCTGACCACCAGCCCGTTGATCTCTTCGCCGACCCGGGAGGGATCGGCGTCGAGCAGTGCGGCGATCCGGAAGCCCCGGCCGGCGAAGCCGTCGTACCCGGCCAGAGCGTGACCGAGATTACCCACGCCGACCAGGGCGACCGCCCGCCGTTGGGTGAGCCCGAGCACATTCTCGATCTGCTCGATCAGCAGCGCGACGTCGTAGCCGACGCCACGGGTGCCGTACGAGCCGAGGTGGGAGAGGTCCTTGCGAAGCTTCGCGGAGTTGACGCCGGCGGCCGCGGAGAGGCCCTCGCTGGAGACCGTCTCGTGCCCGGTGTCGGCGAGGTTGTGCAGCGCGCGCAGGTATTCCGGGAGCCGAGCGACGGTGGCCTCGGGCAGATCCGGGAGCGCTGGTACGGCACCGGCGCGGCCGGGCGCGCCTGGGTGACGGTGCTGACTCATGAGACTCCGTGCGGTGCGATCCTCGGCCAACTCCGCTGGTCGGCCGCTTGTGGACTCCCGCTGGCGACCGAGGATGCCGGCTGTGCTAGCAGGGCGCGTCGGAGTCACAGCGTAGGCGCTTGTGAAGACGTGCACAAATCGCGATCTTGTCGCTGCGCGCCGCGACGCCACCAGCTCCTCCATTCCGCAAGATCGATTTAGCGACTTTCGCCCGCGCCGCCCGGCCGATTATTGCGCAATCCCGACTTCTCTGACCAATCCCGCGCCGGGCCGGATCGGGGCGGCTCCGCAGGTGGTAGGGGCAGCACTACGGGGGAGAGGCAGGGCTTCGGGATGGGGACCGGAACCCGGCATGCCTAGCCTTTTCGCATGACCGCCGTTGCCGCCACCACCGACCAGCCGACACTGGCACCGAGCATTCCCCGCCAACTCTTCGTCGACTCCGGCTACGTACTGCTCGGCCTGCCCCTGGCGGTGGCCAGCTTCGTCGTCCTCATCGTCGGCCTCTCGGTGAGCATCGGCCTGGTCGTCACAGTGATCGGCCTACCGATCCTCAGCGGCACCCTGTACGCCGCCCGCGGCCTGGCCGACATCGAGCGGCTACGGATGGCCGCGGTGCTCCGGCAGCCCCGGATCCGGCCCAACTACCGACTGCCCGAGGCGGGCGCGAACGCCTGGCGCCGGATCTTCGTGCCGATCCGGGACGCCCAGTCGTGGCTCGACCTGGCCCACGGCATCCTGCGCCTGATCGCGGCGATCGGCACCTTCGTGGTGACCCTGGCCTGGTGGGCCGCCGCGATAGCCGGCTCGCTCTACTGGGCCTACGACTGGGCGCTCCCCCGCTCGTCCGGGGATGGCGACCAGGACCTGGCACAACTGCTCGGCCTGGGCGACTCCACCACCGCCCGGATCGGCCTGAACACCGCGCTCGGGGTGTTCTTCCTGATCACCTTGCCGATCGTGGTCCGGGGCTGCGCGCTGTTGCAGGCCAGCTTCGCCAAGACCATGTTGACCGGGGTGGCCGAGATGCGCGACCGGATCACAGTGCTCGAGGAGCAGAAGCGGGCCGCCGTGTCCGCCGAGGCGTCCGCGCTGCGCAGGCTGGAACGCGACATCCACGACGGCCCGCAGCAGCGCCTGGTCCGCCTGGCCATGGACCTCAGCCGGGCCCGGATGCAGCTCGCCTCCGACCCGGAGGCGGCCGGTCGGACCATCGACGAGGCGGTCACCCAGACCCGGGACACGCTGGCCGAACTGCGGGCGCTGTCCCGGGGCATCGCCCCGCCGATCCTGGTCGACAGGGGTCTGCCCAGCGCCCTGGCCGCCATCGCCGCCCGCGGGCTGATCCCGATCGAGCTCCAGGTCGATCCACAGCTCGGCACCCCGGCCGGTCGACTCGACCCGGCTGTGGAGAACACGGCGTACTTCGTGGTGGCCGAGGCGCTGACCAACGTCGCCAAGCACGCGCGGGCCACCGAGGCCACGGTGTCCGTCGCCCGGCACGGCGCCCACCTCCAGGTGGGGGTCGGCGACGACGGGCAGGGCGGCGCCCACCTCGCCAAGGGTCACGGTCTGGCCGGGATCGCCGACCGGGTCCGGGCCGCCGGCGGTGAGCTGGTGGTGGTCAGCCCGCCCGGCGGCCCCACCGAGATCCGGGCCGAGCTTCCGCTGTGACCAGCCCCGCGCCACACCCGCACGGCGGGCCGGACGTGGTAGACAACACAGCCATGCGCATCGTGATCGCGGACGACGCCGTCCTGCTCCGGGAGGGGCTGGTCCGGTTGCTCACCGAGAGTGGGCACCAGGTGGTGGCCGCCGTCGGGGACGGCGACGCACTTGTCGAGGCGGTGGTGGCGCACCAGCCGGACGTGTCGATCGTCGACGTCCGGATGCCGCCGTCCCACACCGATGAGGGACTCCGGGCGGCGGTGGAGGCACGCCGCCTGGTGCCGCGTACCCCGATCCTGGTGCTCTCCCAGTACGTCGAGGTCTCGTACGCCGATGATCTGCTCGCCACCACTGGTGGCTCCGGCGGCGGGATCGGCTACCTGCTCAAGGACCGGGTGGCCGCGATCGACGAGTTCCTGGACGCGCTACGCCGGGTGGCGGCCGGCGGCACGGTGCTCGACCCGGAGGTGGTCGGCCAGCTCTTCGCCCGACGTCGCCGCGACGACCCGCTGCGCGAGCTGACCCCCCGCGAGCGTGAGGTGCTCGCGCTGATGGCCGAGGGGCGTTCGAACACCGCCATCGCCCGCGCCCTGGTGGTCAGCGACGGGGCGGTGGAGAAGCACGTACGCAACATCTTCACCAAGCTCACCCTGCCGCCGGACACCGAGCAGCACCGTCGGGTGCTGGCCGTCCTCACCTACCTGCGGAACTGACCTGTCGGGCAAGTGTCACAGCGTCGGTGAGGGTGTCGGCCACCGGGTGACCGGAGGCGCGCAGCCGGGCCGGGTCGGTGAACCCGCCGGTGTAGAGCACGGCGCGGCCACCCACAGCTGTCGCCGCGTCCGCGTCGTCGATGGAGTCACCGATCAGCACCACCGAGGTGCCGTCCACGCCCAGCTCGGCCAGGTGCAGTTTGAGCGACTCGGCCTTGCGGTCGCCGCCGACAGTGGCCCGCAGCCCGTCGACCCGGGTGAAGTGGCCGGTCAACCCGTACGTGTGCACTGTCGGCACCAACTCCTCGTGGAACCACATGGAGAGCAGACTCTGACTGCCCGGCCAGGCGGCCATCGCGGTGCGCGCGTCGGCGGCCAGCTCGCAGGTGGTCAGGCCGGTGCGGTACGCGTCGTGGAAGATCCGGTCCAGGCGGCCGAACTCGTCGTCGTCGACGGCCTGACCGAGCACGTCGGCGTAGTACTCGGCGATCGGGCGGCGGAACCGCACCCGGTGCTCATCGGGGGTGACGGTCGGCCCGCCGAGGCTGGCGAACACCACGTTGGTGGCCGACACCACGAGGCTGAGGTCGTTGAGCAGGGTGCCGTTCCAGTCCCAGACGAGGTGCGGGTGCGCAGGGGTCATCAGTGCACCCTAGGCACTTCTCAGAGCTGTGGTGTGGTCAGGTCCCGCAGCAGCCGGTCCTCCTCGACACGCCAGTAGCCGTGCTCCTTGCCGTCGAGCAGCACCACCGGCAGTCGGTCGCCGTACTCCCGTTCCAGCCCCTCGTCGTCGGTGACGTCCCACTCGACCCACTTGTCGCCGGTGACCGCCACCACCCGGTCGAGTGCCGCCTTGGCGTCGTCGCACAGGTGGCAGCCGGGTCGGGTGATCAGGGCGAGCCGGGCGTCACTTGCCATCGGTTACCTCCGTAGGGGTTTCGGCGTTCGCCGGCAGCTCGGTAGGCAGGTGTCGCGCCGAGGCCGCCAGCACGTACGCCCGCACAGTCTGGCCGCTTCGCGGGTGCGGCACACCCGGTACCGCGGACTCGGCCGGCGCGGTGATCAAGTTTGCCACAGCGGCCGGCGACCGACGGCGTGAGCGGTACTCGGGCGGGCCGCCCGAACCGTCCCGCGCACGGGACACTCCGGTGTGCCATCGGCGGTCCGATCAAGTCCCGCCGATGGGATGGGTGGCGCCGTTCGCAGGCGTGCCGGTGCGCCCGTGCGGCCACCGGCGGCGACCGGGTCAACCGACCGGGTGACCCACCCCGACCAGGGAATCCATCCAGGAACACCGGGTCGACGGAAAGTCAATCGCACACGACGGACAACCGGTCCGGCACGGGTGCGACGGAGCGGGAAATACTTCCGCCTTGTGTAACGGACTTGCCACGCGCGGGTGACGTTGGCCCTATCATCACTCGGGTCGGCTCACCCCATTTGCCGTGAGTCGACACCCCTCAGCCCGAGGAGGCCCCCGTGCCTGTTAGCGCATTGGACCAGCACCTCCAGGGGATTTGCCGTCCTTCGGCAAGCCCCGCGACCGTCCTGCCCGGCCGGCTCCCCGGTCGGTCCGCCCCGACCACGCACAGACCGGCCCATTCGGCGACCGACGGGACGGGGGCAACACGGTGACCACCTTCGGTTACGCGGAACGCCCAGTCGGCCTGACCGGCCAGCCAGCGCGCGCACACGTCAACGAGAGACCGGCGGCTCGGACCCCGCTCGACGAACCGCACGGCGGCACCGTGCGGGGCGACGGCGCGGCCCCACGCACCCGCAGCCGGCCACACCACAACGAGCCGCCGCCGCGGCCCGTGGTGCCCGGCGGGAACGCGCGGCCGACCGGCGGCCGGGTCGCCGTTCCGGCCCGACCGACAATGCCGTCGCAGGGCCGACGGGTCAGCGACACACCGACGGTGACCACCGATCCGGCGGCGGGCGAGACGGCGGTGATCCCGGCGGTGCCGGCCACCACCCCCACGACCCCTACCGGTTTTCCGAGCCGCCCGGACCCGTCCGACCCGGCCACCGAGGTCTGGACGCTCATCGAACGCGCCCAGGCCGGCGAGTCCGAGGCGTTCGGTCTGATCTATGACCGGTACGTGGACACCGTGTTCCGGTTCATCTACTTCAGGGTCGGCAACCGCCAACTCGCCGAGGATCTCACCTCGGACACCTTCCTGCGGGCGCTCAAGCGGATCGGCAGCTTCACCTGGCAGGGCCGCGATCTCGGCGCCTGGCTGGTGACCATCGCCCGCAACCTGGTCGCGGACCACTTCAAGTCCGGCCGGTACCGGCTGGAGGTCACCACTGGTGACGTGCTCGACGCCGATCGGGAGGACCGGGGCCCCGAGGGCAGCCCGGAGGCGGCGGTGGTGGAACACATCACGAACGTCGCGCTGCTCACCGCCGTGAAGCAGCTCAACCCGGAGCAGCAGGAGTGCATCGTGCTCCGTTTCCTCCAGGGCTTCTCCGTCGCCGAGACGGCCCGGGCGATGGGCAAGAACGAGGGTGCCATCAAAGCCCTTCAGTACCGGGCCGTGCGCGCCCTGGCCCGGCTGCTCCCGGACGGCTTCCAGCCGTAGTTTCTCCCGGCGGGACCGATGGACGTCGATCGACGTCCGGGCAGCTCGCTGTCGGTCCCGCCCGGTGATGACGATCACTTTCTGTAATTTCCGCTCCGCCCGGCCCGTAACCCGTGCCCGGTCCGCCGCGTTTCTTCGGGTGCGACCGGTGGTTGTCCCGGCAGGCCGGGTCACCGAGGTCCGACCGGCGAGCCGGCGGCACCTCACCTCCGTGGTGTCACACTGCCGCCCGGTCCCCGGCAACGACGGCGGCCGACCGGCCGTGACCAGCGAGAGGAGGTGCCTGCGGTGGACGACATCCTCTTCTCCCGCCGGCGCGCCGAGCGCTTCGCGCAGCTTCTCGACGAGGCCAACGGCGCTCGGCGACACCACGTACGAGCCCGGGTGGACGGTCAACTCGCGCCCCTCGTCGCGGTGGGCCAACGGATCAGCACCGACCCCCCGACCGTCGAGGTGGACCAGGACTTCCGGACCGGTCTGCGGGCGATGCTGCTCGCCACCGCCGAACGGGACGGACTGGGCAGCACACCGGCGGCCAGCGAACCGGACACCACGCGTCCGGCCACGACCACCCGGGGGCGGCTGCTGCCGGCGGCCACCGCCCGGCGGGCCCGAGCCCGGGGCGCGATCCTGGTCGGCGTCGCCGCCGGCGCCATCGCGGTCTCCGGAATCTCCGCCGCAAGCGAGAACGCAGTGCCCGGCGACGCGCTGTACGGGATGAAGCGCTCGACCGAACGGGCGCAACTCGCCCTGGCCAGCTCCGACATCAGCCGCGGTCAACTCTTCCTGGACTTCGCCCGGACCCGGCTCGGCGAGGCCGCCGAGCTCCGCGGCGACCGGATCGGCTACAGCGCGGTCCTCGACGACATGGACGCCGACACCCGGCAGGGTGTTCGCCTGCTGACCACCGCCGCGGCACAGCGGGCCGATCCGGGCAGCCTGGACACGCTCAACACGTTCGTCACCGGCCAACGCCGGGCGGTGAGCGGCCTGCTCGACGGGACCACCCGCATCGACCGGGAACGGACCCAGCGGTCACTGCGCCTCCTGGACAGCATCCGGGAGCGCTCGGACACGCTGCGGGCGGCAATCGCCTGCGGCCTGCCGGCCCCGACCGCCAGCGACACCCTCGGCCCGGATCCGAGCGCCTGCCCCGAGGCTCGCTGACGCCCACCCCCTATACCGCACGTCCGACCGACCTCGCCACAGTTCGTGCTGTGCCAGGCCGGTCGACAGTGCGCGGCGGCTACCCTCGCCTGAGGCATCCGTCGTACCGGTGAGGAAGGGAGTCGCGTGGCGCGCAGCCGGAAGGTGACGGTAAGCACCGACGCCGCGGGGCACACCGCGGGCTGGGCGGAGACCGACCTGACCCCGGCCGTCGCCCCCGTACCGGACCCGACAGCCGCGGCCTTCTTCGACGTGGACAACACGATGATGCAGGGCGCGTCGATCTACTGGTTCGCCCGTGGGCTCGCCTCCCGCAACTACTTCACCACCGCCGACCTGGCCCGCTTCGCCTGGCAGCAGCTGCGGTTCCGACTGTTGGCCCGGGAGCACGCCGGTGACATGTCCCTGGCCAAGGAGGCCGCACTGGCCTTCGTCCAGGGCTGGCGGGTCGACGACGTGGAGCACCTCGCGGAGGAGATCTTCGACGAGATGATGGCACCCCGGATCTGGGCCGGCACCCACCAACTCGCGCAACGGCACCTGGCGGCCGGCCAACGGGTCTGGCTGGTCAGCGCCGCCCCGGTCGAGATCGGCCGGGTGATCGCCGCCCGGCTCGGCCTGACCGGTGCCATCGGCACGGTGGCCGAGGTGGTGGACGGGGCGTACACCGGGCGGTTGGTGGGCGACCTGATGCACGGGCCGGCGAAGGCCGAGGCGGTCACCCAGCTCGCCGCGGTGGAAGGGCTCGACCTGGTCCGCTGCGCGGCGTACAGCGATTCGGCGAACGATCTGCCGCTGCTCTCCGCGGTGGGCCGGGCGGTGGCGGTCAACCCCGACGCCGCCCTGCTGCGGCAGGCCCGCCAGCACGGCTGGGAGGTGCGGGACTTCCGCACGGGCCGGCGGGCCGTCAAGATCGCCGTACCGTCCACCGCGGCGGCCGGGCTGGTGGTCGGCGCGGTCACCGCCGGGCTGGCGTTGCAGCGCCGCCGCCGCGCCGGCTGAGCCAGGTCAGGGACCGAACGGGTCGGGCCGTCGCTCCAGCAGGGCGTGCAGGGTCTGCTGGATCGTCTCCCGCACCTGGTCGGCGAGGTTGAAGACCACAAGCGGGTCGTCCGCCGCGTCGGTCAGGTGGGCGGTCGGGATCGGCGGACAGAACTCGATGAGCCACTTGCTGGGCAGCGGCACCATGCCCAACGGCCCGAGCCACGGGAAGGTCGGCGTGACCGGGAAGTAGGGCAACTTGAGCAGCCGTGCCAGGGGCTTGATGTCGGCGAGCATCGGGTAGATCTCCTCGCCACCGACGATGGCTACCGGCACGATCGGGGTGCCGGTGCGCAGCGCCGCCGAGACGAACCCGCCCCGCCCGAACCGTTGCAGCTTGTACCGGTCCGCGTAGAGCTTGCCGATCCCCTTGAAGCCCTCGGGGAACACACCGACCAGGTCACCCCCGCCGAGCAGCCGCTCCGCGTCCGGGTTGCAGGCCACCGTGCCGCCGGTCTTGCGGGCGAGCTCCGAGACCACCGGCATCCGGAAGACCAGGTCGGCGCCGAGCAGCCGAAGGTAGCGGTGGGCGGGATGCTTGTCGTGCAGCGCCGCCGAGAGGATCAACGCGTCAAGCGCCACCGTCCCCGAGTGGTTGCCGACCACCAGGGCCGGTCCGTCGACGGGCACGTGCTCGACGCCGCTGACCTCGGTGCGGAACCAGTCCCGGTAGAGCAGCCGCAGCAGCGGGTGGAAGACCGCGTCGGTCAACTCGGAGTCGAAGCCGAACTCGTCGACCTCGTAGTCGCCGGCGAGCCGGCGGCGCAGGAAGGCCAGCCCGTTCGCGACCTTGCGGTCCCAGTGGTCCCCCGGCCGGTCCGGCACCACCGGTTCGGTGCCGCCCGTGGGCGGGGCGTCGACGAGGTCACCGGCGGGCCGGTAGCTGGCCGCGGTGTCGGGCCCGTCGGTAGGTGTCGACGCGACCTGGTCGGCCGGTCGATGCCCGTTACGCCGCGCCGGGTCCGCGTCCGCAGCGGTCGGCTGGGGTACGTCGAAACGCCCGACCCCCCGCGGCTCGCGCCCCTCCCCCGGCCCGGTCACGATGCCCCCGGCCCGCTCACGACGAGCGCTCCCGCACCGCGGAGCGGACCTGCCGGATGCCGTCCAGGACCAGTTGCTCGGCGGCGGCCAACTGCTCGCGGGTGACCACCACCCCGCCGTGGTGGGCGCGAATGAAATCCTCGAACGCCTCGGCGGTGGAGCGGGGGGTGAAGTCGTACTCCTGCTCAAGTCGGCTGGTGTCGACGACCCGGCCGTGCACGAAGAGGTCGACCTGGTCCAGGCCGTAACGACCGAAGCCCATGTTGCGGGCCAGCGCGGCGGCACCGGAGAGACCCGGTTCCAGCACCGGGACGGCGACCCGACCGGCCCGCCGGATCGCCTGCGACAGCGAGAGCACCCCCGGACCTGCGACGTTGTACGTGCCGGGGTGGTCCTCCACGATCGACCGGTGCAGCACCTCCAACGCGTCGTCGAAGTGCAGGAACTGCAACCGGGGGTCACGGCCGAAGACGGTCGGCACGAACGGCTGCGCGAAGTAGCGGGTCAACGTGGTGTCGGCGGTCGAGCCGATGAACGGGGCGAAACGCAGCACCGTCGCGGTGACGTCGGACCGGCGGCGGCGGAAGCCGCGGACGTACCCCTCGAGGTCGAGAATGTCGCGGCCGAACCCGCCGCGCGGCACCTCACGGGGCTCGGTCTCCTCGGTGAAGACCGCCGGGTCCCGGAACGACACCCCGTACGCGGCGGTCGAGGAACGGACCACGAGCTTGCGCAGCCGGGGTGCCCGTTGGCAGGCGGCGAGCAGCTGCATGGTGCCGATGACGTTCTGGTCCTTCATCGCCGACCGACCACCGTGCTGCGGGTCGGGGGAGCTGACCAGGGCCAGGTGCACGACGGCGTCGACGTCCAGGTCGGCGAGGAGGCCCCCGAGTGAGCCGGGGTCGACGCGGAGTCGTTCGACCCGGTCCAGCAGGTCGGTGAACTCGGTGCCGGAGTCCGGTGCGTCGACACCGATGACCCGCTCGATGCGCGGGTCGGCGGCCAGCCGGGCCGCCACGTGGGCACCGAGGTAGCGGCCGACCCCGGTGACGAGGACGACCCCCGGAGCACCTGTGGTGCCACCGGGGGTCATCTGACGCACCTACCCCGGCAGGAAGGACCGAGCCGGGACGACCACGGCCTGATCACCTGAGCCTCCGGGGGTCGACAGTTTGGCAAGTGCCGCCGGACGCCGGGCGGTCGGACGGGCCGGGCGCGCTTCGGCGCAGCATGCGCCGCCGGCCTGTCCGTCGAGCCCGGCGGCGATCACTTGCCGAGACGGCGACGCTGGACGCGGGTCTTACGCAGCAGCTTGCGGTGCTTCTTCTTAGCCATGCGCTTACGGCGCTTCTTGACCACCGAGCCCATACGACAGCCTTTCGATACAACGTGCGGGGCGGACCGGATGACACCACCCAGGTGGCGACGGCGACCGCGTGCGGACAACGGACCGGACCAGTCTGGGCGGCGGGGCGCACCGGTGGGGTCTCGGTCGGGCTCCAGGGTAGCCGGAGGGCCTCAGCCGGACCAACGCGCCCCCGTCGATGCCGGTTGGCCGGCACCAGCAGGGGCGCAGCGGTGGCTCAGGCGGTCTCTTGGAAAGCGCCCCGGAGATATTCGTGCACCGCATGCTCCGGCACCCGGAACGACCTGCCGACCCGGACGGCGGTGAGCTCACCGCTGTGCACCAGGCGATAGACAGTCATCTTCGAGACCCGCATGACCGTCGCCACCTCCGCGACGGTCAGGAACCTGACCTCCGACAGCCGCCCGTCGGACTGTGACCCGGCCATGGCTCACCAACCCATCCCATGCCCGGCGCGGGCCAACCCGACGGATGCTCCGGGCCGGGCGGCGACGCGCGTGTTACCAGTACGGTAGCGGGGCGGCTGTGACCGGCGCGATCCCTTCGTACAACTGATCATGCTTCTTCTCGCCGTTCACCCGATCCACGCTCCCGGAATCGCCCCGCCCGCGCCCGACGTCCCGGTTGTTCCCGCCCTGGTCATTCGGCACGTAGCGCGACCACCGGGTCGAGTCGGCCGGCGCGCTGCGCCGGAACGACCCCGAAGACGATGCCCACCACCGCGGACACGCCGAAGGCGAGCGCCAACGACCACCAGGTGATCGCGGCCGGGATCGGTGACAGCCCGTCGACGAGCAGGGCGGTGCCCACGCCCAGCGCCATCCCGGTCACCCCACCGATAGTGGTGAGCAGCACCGCCTCCAGCAGGAACTGCACACCGATGTCGCGGGGCCGGGCCCCGACGGCCTTGCGCAGCCCGATCTCCCGGGTCCGCTCCCGAACGCTCACCAGCATGATGTTGGAGACCCCGACACCGCCGACGAGCAGGGAGATGCCGGCGATGGCCGCCAGTACGCCGGTGAGAACGCCGAGGATGTCGCCGAGCACACCGAGGATCTGCTGCTGGGTGACCGCGCTGAACTCGGTGTCCGGGTGCCGACGGTTCAGCTCGGCGACGATGCGTTCGCCCAGCTCGTCGATCCGTTCCCGGTCCGGGGCCTTCACCGCGATGCCGTCCACCCGCTGGGTGCCCCAGAGCCGCTGCGCGGCGGTGACCGGCACGTGCACCTCGTCGTCCCGGTCGACGCCGAGACTCTGCCCGAGTGGTGCGAAGACGCCGATCACCCGGAACCGCACCCCGGCCAGCGTCACCTGCTGGCCGAGCGGGTCCCGGTCGGGGAAGAGCGTGCGGGCCACCGAGTCGCCGAGCACCGCCACCCGCCGGCTGGTGTCCACGTCGGTGCCGGTCAGATAGCGGCCCCGGGCCAGCGACCTGGTGAACACCGTCGGGGTGGTCTCCAGCACGCCCTGCACTGTGGTGAAGTCGGAACGGGCACCGGCCCGCGCGGTCGCCCCGGAGGCGACGGTTACCGCCACCCGATCGGGGTCACCGACCACCCGGCTGACGGCGTCGACGTCCTTCAGGGTCAGCGGCGAGACCACCGGCGCGTTGCCCACCTCGATCCGGCCGGGGACAACCAGCAGCAGGTTGGAGCCGAGGCCCTCGACCTGCTGTTCGACCTTCTGTTTGGTGCCGGTGCCGATGGCCACCAGCAGGACCACCGAGGCGACCCCGATGATCACCCCGAGCATGGTCAGCGCGCTGCGCAGCCGGTTGGCCCGTAGGGCGTCGAGCGCCACCCGCCACGCCTCGGCGACCCTCACGCCGCGCCCTCCGGCGGGTCGAGCGCGGGCCGGCCCGGGTCGGCCTCCCGCGGAAGGCGCCCGGTGGCTCCGGCGGCGCCACCGGAGCCACCGGGCGGGTGCCCCGGGCCGCTTCCGGACGCGGACCGGGGCTCCGCGCTGGGAGCGGGGACCAGTGTCGCAGGTCGGCCGGGATCGACGGACGGCGGTCGATCATGAAGGTCGGCGCTGTCCGCCACGACCACCCCGTCGCGCATCGTGATCCGCCGCCGGGCTCGGGCGGCCACCTCCTGATCGTGGGTGACCATCACCAACGCCACGCCGGACTCCACGTTCAACTGTTCCAACAGCTCCAGCACCGCCGCGCCGGTGACGCTGTCCAGGTTGCCGGTGGGCTCGTCGGCCAGCAGCACCGTCGGCTCGGTGACCAGCGCGCGGGCGATCGCGACCCGTTGCTGCTCACCGCCGGACATCTGGTTGGGCCGGTGGTCCAGTCGGTGCCCGAGGCCGACCCGGCCGAGCATCGCCGCCGCCCGCTCCCGGCGCTGCCGTGCCGACACACCCCGGTAGACAAGCGGCAGGGCCACGTTCTCCACCGCCGAGGTACGCGGCAGCAGGTGGAACGCCTGGAAGACGAAACCGATCGTCTCGTTGCGCAGGGCCGCCATCTCCGGCGGCGCGAGGGCGTTGACGTCCCGCCCACCGATCACCAGGCGGCCACCGGTCGGCCGGTCCAGCCCACCGAGGAGATGCATGAGGGTGGACTTGCCCGAGCCGGACGGACCGACCAGGGCCACATAGTCACCCGGTCGCACGACGAGCGACACCCCACGCAACGCCTCGACGGACACCCCGTCCAGTTGGTACGTCCGGGACACCTGCACCGCCTCTATCGCCGGCGGGGCGTCGGTCACCGCACCTCCTGGCCGTCGCGCACCTGGTCGGTGCCGCGCACCACGATCCGGTCGCCGGGCTGCACGCCGTTGAGGATCTGCACCAGATCCGACCCCTGTACGCCCACCGTGACCGCCGCCCGACCAGCCCGGCCGTCGCGGACCACCCAGACCGCGTCCCGGCCGTCGGCGGAGAACACCGCGGAGGCCGGTACGGTCACCGCGTCGGCGGCCTCCCGGACCCGCAGGTGCACTATCGCGTTCATGCCCGGGCGGGGCGTCGGGGCCGGCTCGTCCTCGGCCAGCTTTCCGGCACCGAGCGCGAGACGCACCCGGTAGGTCACCCCGCCCTGAGCGGAGTTGGTGGGCAGCACGTCCACCGAGCGGACCGTCGCCTCGTAGCTGGCCCCGCTGACGGCGTCCAACTCGACGGTGGCGGTCACCCCGGCCTTGACCAGCAGCACGTCTGTCTCGTCCACCTCGGCGAGCAACCCCAACTGCCCGGTGTCCACAACGGTCAGCACCGGTGTGCCGGCGGTGACCTGGCCGCCGACCGCGACAGCGTCGTCCACCCCGGCGGGCGGCCCGCCCTGGCCGGACGTGAACGCGGACGGGTCGACGCTGGCCGCCTGGGGGCCACCGGCCTGCGCCAACAGCCCAGCGAGGCCACCGGTCGAACCACCGCCGGCCCGGGTGCCGCCCGGCTGCACGATGCCGGCGATCGGGGCGCGCAGGGTGAGCGCGTCGACGCTCGCCTTCGCCAGGTCGTACGCCTGCTGGGCCTGGAGCCGTTGCGCCGCGGAGAGCGCGCCGACGGCCGAGCTCAGCCCGTTGATCCCGCGCTGCACCTCGCGAACGGCCTGGTCGGCGCTGCGCGCGGCGGCGGCGTACTGCCGTTGCGCGGAGGTCACCTGGGTCGACAGGGCGTCCCGCAACTGCGGGTCGGCGATCTTGTCGGCGGCGTGCCGGGCCGCGTCGAACGCCTCGTCGGCGGCCTTGTCGGTGCCCCGTCGGCTGCTTGTCAGGTTGCCCGTGGAGACACCCCGACCGGCGCGCTTCGCCGCGTCCAACGCCTCCTTCGCCTGACGCAGCCGCTGCCGGGCCGCCGGCGAGTCGACAACGGCGAGGACCTGACCGGCCCTGACCTGCTGTCCGGGCTGGACCCGCAGGCTCACCACTGTGCCGTCGGCAGGCGCGGTGAGGGTCGCGGCGGCGCGGGCGGTGACGGTCGCCGGGGCATCGATGACCTCGCTCACCGGGTTACGGGCCGCCGACGCGAGCGCGAGGTCGGGGCTGTCGTCACCGCACGACGCGGCGGTGGTGGCGGTGAGGACGGCGACGGCGGTCAGGGCGATGAGCAGGCGGGGCCGGACGGTGCTGCCCGGCCGAGCTGACTGGGGGCGGCGCACCCATCGATGGTACGGCGCACCGTCTCGCCACCCGCGAGCACGTCAGGCAGCGGCGCTGCGGACGTACGCCACGCACTCGTCGTGCAACGTCGACCACTGCTCGCCGAACGCCTCCTCGGCGGCCACGTCGAGGGTCTTGCGCTCGTGCACAACCGCCTTGAAGAAGGTGAGCAACCGCTGCGGCCCGTACCTGTCGACGAGGTGCCGGACGGCCAGGTAGCCGACGCCGTAGCTGCCGGCTACCTGCTCGGCGGAGGCGTCGTCGGCCGGGTTGACACCCGACAACTGGCCGTCCCACCTGGCCCGGACCAGTTTGCGCACCTCGGCGAGCCCCTCGTACCTGTCGACCGCCTGGCCGCCGGTGCCGGCGAACTCGGCCAGCCCCTCCACCAGCCACCAGGTGGTCTTGCCGGGGTAGCCGCGATCCGGCAGGGAGGCAGCGTGGGTCAACTCGTGCCGGAGCAGGTCGTCGGTGCCGCTGCTGGGCAGCCCTTCGGCGTTGAGCACCACCTCGTGGTGGCCGCCGCCCACGGTCACCGCGTACCCGCCGGTCCACTCCGGCCGGTCCCCGCCGTACCAGCGCTTCCACTCGGCGCGGCCGGCGTAGAAGACCCGGTAGCGGTCCACCGGCGAGCCGGTGACCACGTACCCGTCGGCCACCTTGGCCGCCGCCTCGGCCTGGGCGAGCAGGCTGGGCAGCTTGCCCCGCAGCGCCGGGGTGGTGGCGACGATGGTCCGCGCGCCGATCGCCACGGCCAGCTCGCTCACCTCCCACGGCCGGGTACCGGTCTCCACCGACTTCGACTCCTCGACGGCGATCAACCGGGGTTGGTCGCCGTACTCCCGCCAGCGGGTGCCGATCAGCACCGGGCTGGGCCGGCAGTTCGGGGCGACGAAGCAGTACTGGAAGCGCACCAGGAGCCGCCACTCCCCCGGCTTGCCGACGATCGGCGCGGGCAGGCCGCTCGGCTCGGCCCGCCAGACGGTCACCTTCAGCTCGCGCAGTGCGGCGAAGCGGCGACGCAGCTCGGCGTGCACCGCGGGTTCGGCGATCGCGAGGTAACCCGCGCGGTCACCGGCGAGCAGCGCGGTGGACTGCCGGTCGAGCTGTGCGGTCATCCGGTCGCTGAGCTCTCGGGCCGCCACGGTGGCGGGATCGTCGGCAGTCGACACACCGGCCCGGCTGATCGTGGCCCGGGCACCACTCTCCCGGATCACTCCGACGACGAGCAGCGCCGGCAGGCCGCAGCCCAGCAGCAGGACGACCACCATGAGCACCGTCCACAGCGGCCAGAGCCGCCGTGGTGCTGGCTGCTGCACCCCGTCAGTCACCCGCCGAAGGGTACGACCATTCGCTGGCTGTGGCGAAGCCGCCCCGGCCGACCCGGAGGAACTACTTCTTGGAGATCAGGGCACGGCCGAAGAAGACCAGGTTGGCCGGGCGCTCGGCGAGCCGGCGCATCAGGTAGCCGTACCACTCGTCGCCGTACGGGACGTAGGTGCGCACCGTGTAGCCCTCGCCGGCCAGGCGGGCCTGCTCCTCCGGGCGGATGCCGTAGAGCATCTGGAACTCGAAGCGCTCCGGCCCCCGGTCGAACCAGCGGGCCCGGTCCTCGCCGATGGCGATCATCCGAGGGTCGTGGGTGGCGAGCATCGGGTAGCCGGCACCGGACATCAGGATGTTCATGCAGCGCACGTACGACTTGTCCACCTCACGGGCCGACTGGTACGCCACCGACTCCGGCTCCTTGTACGCGCCCTTGCACAGCCGCACCCGCGACCCGGCCGAGGAGAGCTCCCGGCAGTCCGACTCGGTCCGGCGCAGGTACGCCTGGAGCACCGCACCGGTCGACGGGAAGTCCTTGCGCAGCCGGCTCAGCACCTCCAACGTCGAGTCGGTGGTGGTGTGGTCCTCCATGTCCAGGGTGACGGTGGTGCCCGCCGCGTCCGCCGCCGCGCAGATCGCCCGCGCGTTGTCGTACGCCAACTGCTCGTCGAACATCTGGCCGAGAGCGGAGAGCTTCACGCTCACCTCGGCGGCCGGGGTCAGCCCGGCACCGCCGAGCATCTTCAGCAGCCTCAGGTATTCGTCGCGGGTGGCGATGGCCTGCTCGGGGGTGACGGTGTCCTCACCGAGGTGATCGAGGGTGACCGCGAGACCGTCGTCGACGAGCCCGCGGGTCGCGCGCAACGCGTCGTCGGTGCTGGCGCCGGCGACGAACCGGCGGACGACGTCCCGGGTGTACGGGGCGGTCGCGACGAGCCGCTCGACCTGGGATGACCGGGAGGCGGCGAGAATGACGGAACGGAGCATGAGCCGAGCGTATCGCCCCTGCCAGGGCCCCCGCCGAGGGGCGGCCGTACCACCCGTCCCGACCGCGGGGAAGGGCCCCGGTACAACAAAACCGACAACAAGGGGCCTCGCCTGCCCGGGGCTGCGGTGGTGGCGCGCATGGGCTACAACGATGCCGTGGACCAACGCCCCCGCCGCCGGCTACGGTCGGCCTCCGTGCAGCTCGGCGCGCTCACCGCTCTCGCGCTCGCCCTCTCCGGCTGCAACATGCCCGCCGACGACGACGATGACGACGACTGCGCCCTCGGGCCGGTCGGCGGCGGCGACACCGTCGCGTTGGCGATGCGGGTTCCCGACCCGGCCACCGGCCGTGCCGCACCGCAGCCGGCAACGGCCGCCGTGCCCGACCGGGGCGGGTTCGGCACCCACCTCGCCTCCTGCGGCGGCTGAGGTGCGCCGCGAGACGGTCACCCCCCGACCCGACTGGGACGCCACCATCCGGGAGCAGGGGCTGGTCTACGTCGACACCGAGCTGCCCGACGGCGGGATCACGTCGTACTGGGACGAGACCGGTGCGTACGCCTTCGACCTCGACGAGGTGCTGCGGCTGGAGGAGGCCACCGAGGAGCTGCACCGGATGTCGGTGGCCGCCGCCGAACACGTGGTGGCCCACCACCGGTACGCCGAGTTCGGCATCCCGCAGTGGGCGGCCGAAGCCGTGGCCCGGTCGCTACGGGAGGCACCACCCACCCTCTACGGCCGCTTCGACCTGGCGTACGACGGCACCTGGCCGCCGAAGATGCTCGAGTACAACGCGGACACCCCGACCGCGCTCGTCGAGGCGAGCATCATCCAGTGGTACTGGCTGGAGCAGACCCGACCGGAGCTGGACCAGTGGAACAGCCTGCACGAACGGCTGGTCGCCGCGTGGGCCAAGATCGGGGCTGGGCTGCACGATCCCCGGGTGCACGTGCTCTGGTCGAACGAGGAGGAGTCCGGCGAGGATCACATGACCGCCGGCTACCTGGCCGAGACCGCCCGACAGGCCGGCCTGGACGTCGAGTTGCAGCCCATCCAGAAGATCGGCTGGGACGGCCGGCGCTTCGTCGACGCCGCCGACCGCCCGGTGACCACCTGCTTCAAGCTCTACCCGTGGGAATGGATGCTGGCCGAGCCGTACGGGCCGGCGGCGTTGGCCCCGGGCACCCCGACCACCTGGATCGAGCCCGCCTGGAAGCTGCTGCTGTCCAACAAGGCGCTGCTCGCCGTCCTCTGGGAGCTGTACCCCGACCACGACTACCTGCTCCCGGCGTACCTCGACTCGCCGCGCGGCATGCCGGAGTACGTGGCCAAGCCGCTGCTCGGCCGGGAGGGCGGTTCGGTCCGCGTCGTCACCGCCGAGCAGGAGATCACCAACCCGGGGATCTACGGCGACGAGGGCTGGTGCTACCAGGAGTTCCGGGCGTTGCCGCAGTTCGCCGGCAACCGGATGGTGCTGGGCAGCTGGATCGTCGACGGTGAGTCGGCCGGGGTGGGGGTGCGGGAGAGCGCCAGTCTGATCACCGACGGCTACGCGCGGTTCCTGCCGCACTACATCGACGCGCCGCGCAGCGCATGAGTCGTCTACCGTTGGGGGCGTGAACTTCGACGCGTACGCCCGGACCGGCGTTGACCTGGTCAACGCCCGCCTGGACGACCTCGACGACCTGCGGGCCCTCTTCCCCGACGACAACGCCTGGATGCGCGACGAGGTCGCGGACCGGGACGTCGCGATCTTCCGGCGGGCCCAGAAACGGTTGCGCGACGTCTTCGAGTACGGCACCTCGGGGCGTGACGGCCAGGCGGTCACCGAGCTGAACGCGCTGCTGGAGGCGTTCCCGGTGCAGCCGCGCATCTCCGGGCACGACTCCAGCGACTGGCACATGCACGTGACCAGCCGGGGCGCCTCGGTCAGTGCGGAATACCTGGCCGGCGCGGTCTGGGGGTTGTCGGTCTGGCTCTGCGAGTACGGCAGTGCCCGGTTCGGGGTCTGTGCCGACGAGCGCTGCGGCAACGTCTATCTGGACACGTCGTCCAACTGCTGCCGGCGGTTCTGCTCGGAGCGCTGCGCCACCCGCTCGCACGTGGCGGCGCACCGGGCCCGCAAGCGGGCGGCGGTCGGTGAGCAGGTGACTGTCGCCGCCCAGCCGACGAGCGCCGTGGACTCGCTCTCACCGGTCAGCTGACACACCGCCCGGCGCGGGCGGGCGTGGTCAGGCGTCGACCGGGGACGACGCGGTCAGGTGCTGACGGGCGAACTCCAGCGCGGCACGCAGGTCCGCCTCGCGTACCGCGCGGCTCTTCGCACCCCGGGTGGCGACCTCCACCGCCACCGACCCGGTGAAGCCCCGCCCGGCCAGCGAGGAGAGCAGCTCACCGCAGGGCTGGGTGCCGCGCCCGGGGACCAGGTGCTCGTCGCGGCCCTCGCCGGTGCCGTCGCCCAGGTGCACGTGCGCCAGCCCGGCACCCATCCGGTCGGCCATCTCCAGCGGGTCGCTGTGCGAGGCCGCGCAGTGCGACAGATCCAGGGTGTACGACGGGTAGCCGGTGTCGGTGGGATCCCATCCCGGCACATACGGGACGAACTGCCGACCTGCCATCCGCACCGGGTACATGTTCTCCACAGCGAACCGCAGCCCGCTGAACCGGTCCGCGACGCCTGCCAACCCCTCGGCGAAGTTGCGCGCGTAGTCACGTTGCCAGGTGAACGGCGGATGCACCACGACCGTCGGCGCCTCGAGCGTCTCGGCCAACTCGGCGGCCCGGCGCAGCCGCTCCCACGGGTCCGGGCTCCACACCCGCTGGGTGACAAGCAGGCACGGCGCGTGCACCGAGCGCACCGGCACGCCGTAGTGCGCGGACAGGCCGCGCAGCGCGCCCGCGTCCTGGCTGACCACGTCGGTCCAGACCATCACCTCGACCCCGTCGTAGCCGAGCGCCGCGGCCAGTTGGAAGGCCGCCGCGGTCGGTTCGGGAAAGACCGACGAGCTGGACAGGAGGACCGGAACGCGGAAAGTCACATCAGTCAGCGTAGCCCGCCAGCGCCCTCAGATCGGTTCGAGTTGATCGAGCCGGCGGAGGATGACGCCCTCACGCAGCGCCCAGGGGCAGATGTCAAGCGAGTCCAGATCCAGGCGGCGCATCACCGCCTCGGCGACCACGGCACCCGCCAGCAGCTGATGGGCCCGACCCGTGCTGACCCCCTCAAGCTCCATCAACTGCGCCGGTGGGATGTGCCGGATGAAGCCGATGACCTGCCGCAGACCGGCCTGGGTCAGGCTGCGTCGCGCCCACAGCCCGGCACCGGAGGGCGCGGCGCCGGCCAGTCGGGCCAGCGTGCGGAACGTCTTCGAGGTGGCCACCGTCCGGTCCCAGCCGACCTGGGTGATCTGGTCGACGACCTTGTCCAGCCGACCGTCCACGTACTCCCGGAGCTTTTCGACCGCCTCCGCCGACGGCGGGACCGCGCTGGCCGGATCGACCCGCAGCCGCTCCCGGGTCAGCCGACCGGCGCCGAGCGGCAGCGAGACCGCGACCTCCGGGTCCTCGTCGATGCCGGCGGCGATCTCCAAGGAGCCGCCCCCGATGTCCAGCACCAGCAGCCGCCCCGCGGACCAGCCGAACCAGCGCCGGACGGCCAGGAACGTCGACCGCGCCTCGTCCGCCCCGGAGAGCACCGCCAGACGTACGCCAGTCTCGTCGCGGACCCGGGCCAGCACCTCTGCCGCGTTCGTGGCGTCGCGCACGGCGGACGTGGCGAAGGCGATCAGGTCGTCGGTCGCCAACCCCTCCGCCGCCGTCTTGGCCATGCCCACAGCCTTGACCAGGCCGTCCGCGCCCGCCGCGGTGAGCGCGCCGTCCGGGCCGATCTGCTCGGCCAACCGGAGTACGACCTTCTCGGAGTGCGCCGGCCACGGGTGCGCGCCGTGGTGCGCGTCCACCACCAGAAGGTGCACCGTGTTGGATCCGACGTCGAGGACACCCAGTCGCATGATGAAGACCCTAGGTGCAACACGTTTGCGCGGCTCACCGGCCTGCGTGCGCCACCGCGCGTACGCTGGGCCGGGTGACGATGGAGCTCCGTGTGCTGGTGGACGACCCAGGCGACCCGCGCAGCCGCGAGGTGCCGCTGGACTTCCCGCGGGAGTGGATCGAGTTCACCGACCCGGCCGACGAGACGCACCTGATCCGCGCCGACCTGACCTGGCTGCTCTCCCGCTGGACCTGCATCTTCGGCAAGGGCTGCCACGGCATCATCGCCGGCCGGGCGGCCGACGGCTGCTGCTCGCACGGGGCGTTCTTCACCGACTCGGACGACGAGAAGCGGGTCCGCAACGCCGTCAAGCGGCTCACCCCGGAGAGCTGGCAGCACTTCCGGCGCGGGTTCAAGAACTGGACCGACGAGGACACCATCGACGGCAAGAACCCGGCCCGTCGCACCGCCACCCAGGGCGCGGACGGCCCGTGCGTGTTCCTCAACGACGCCGACTTCCCCGGTGGGGGTGGCTGCGCCCTGCACGCCCAGGCGCTGCGCGACGGGGTGCACCCGCTGGAATACAAGCCGGACGTCTGTTGGCAGTTGCCGATCCGCCGGGACCAGGACTGGGTCAAACGGCCGGACAACTCCAAGGTGCTGGTCTCCACGCTGTCCGAGTTCGACAGGCGGGGCTGGGGCGCCGGTGGGCACGACCTGGACTGGTGGTGCACCTCCTCGACTGACGCGCACGTCGGTGCCGAGCCGATGTACCTGTCGTACGCCCCGGAGCTGACCGCGCTGATCGGCGCAGCCGCCTACGAGCGGCTGGCCGAGCTGTGCGCGGCCCGAACCAGGCAGGGCATGATCGCTCCCCACCCCGCCGACGAGATCTAGCGCAGCGCCTCGTCGACGAGCGTGCGTGCGCTGCGCCGCGCCGCGTCGGCGATCAGCGGGTCGCCGTCAAGCACACCGGCGGCGAGCCCGCCGTCCAGCAGCAGGGTGAGCTGGCGGGCGAGCAGCTCCGGCTCGGCCGCGCCGGCCTGACGGGCCAGCTCGGTCACCCAGGCCCGGACCACGGTCTTGTGCTCGACCGTCCGGACGTGCACCTCGCCACCGGCGGACGACTCGGCGGCGGTGTTGATGAACGCGCAGCCGTGGTAGCCGTCGCGGCGGCAGGCACCGGCCAGTGCGTCGAACATCCCGACCAGCTGGTCGCGCGGCGCGTGGCCGGCATCCCGGGCCGCAGACCGCAACGCGCCGAACCACGCCTGGTCGACCCGATCGAGGTACGCCAGCACGAGGTCGTCCTTGCGCGGAAAGTGCTTGTAGAGCGTCGCCTTGGCCACCCCCGACTCGGCGATCACCGTGTCCACCCCCACGCCGCGCGGTCCGTGCGCGTAGAAGAGCCGGAACGCGGTGTCCAGGATTCGTTCCCTGGCCGAGCCGGCCGGAGTGCGGGGCGCGGGCATGGGTGCTCCCTCGTTCTGCTGATGACAGCCCCGATCTTATAGACAGCTTTGTCTACGGAGGCAGCACCCGCCGCTTCGGCGACCCCCGCGAGGGCCGCGCGGACGAGGGGCGGGATGTGGGTTGACGGCGCTTTGGAGCTGAATCGCTTACGACATCGGCAGAAGACACCGGCCGGCGGCGACGGCGGGCGGCGACGGCTGGCGGCAGCGCGAGCACCGCCCGGCAGCGCGAGCACCGCCCGGCAGCGCGAGCACCAGGCGGCAGCGGCGGGCGGCAGGTGGCGGGCGGCGGCGTACGGATCGCGTACACCTCGAACCATGCAGCGAACGCGCCGATGCTGGCGATCAACGCCTGGCTCGGCTACCGCCCGAATGCAGCCCAATGGTCCTGCCTGACCGACCTGACCTGACCACGCACCGCCCCGCACCGCCCCGCACCGCCTCGCACCGCCTCGCACCGCCTCGCACCGCCTCGTCGATCATGGAGTTGTGGTGGGTGACGAAGCACTCCGCATCACGTAAATTCGGGCACCACTACTCCATGATCAACGAGGCTGGGCCGCGAGCACCTGGCGGGCCACCGCGTACGTGTCGGGGGCGAAGAGGACCAGGCGGGCCTCGGTGACTGCCGCGGGGGCGGCGGTGTTGAGCACCGCGAGGGCCTGGCCGACCGCGTCGTCGAACGGCCAGCCGTAGATTCCTGCGGAGATCAGCCGGAACGCCACTGTGGACGCACCCAACCCGTCGGCGACCCGCAGGCTGTTGGCGTAGCAGTCGCGCAGCAGCGCCGACCGGTCCTCGTCGGCCGACCAGACCGGCCCGACGGTGTGGATCACCCAGCGGGCCGGCACGTCGCCGGCAGCGGACCACGGACGACGGCGGGCGGCGGGGGACGCGCGGCGGGGGACGGGCGGCGGGGAACGGGCGGCGGGGAACGGGCGGCGGGCGGCGATTCGTTTGCCACATCAGGTCCAAGGGACGCCAACTGCACTGGTGCCCTCCGGACGTCGAGAACGGGCTGCGCGTCGACGCCTCTGCGACTCGACAGGGGCAGCAATAGACAGACCTGTCTGTTAGCCTGCTCGCAATCGGCACGAGCCGATTCGATATCCCGACGGAGGATCGATCGACATGCGTATCGCAGTTCTCGGCACCGGCTCGGTCGGTCGAACCATCGCCGCCCGCCTGGCGGAGTTGGGTCACCAGGTGACCATCGGCACCCGCGATGTCGCGGCCATCCGGGCCGGCGAACACGCCCACTGGGCGGCGCAGCATCCTGAGGTCGGCCTGGCGACCTTCGCCGACGCCGCGACCGGCGCCGAGCTGGTCGTCAACGCCACCAGCGGCACCGGGTCCCTGCCGGCGCTCACCGCGGCCGGCACGACGAACCTGGCCGGCAAGGTCCTGCTCGACATCGCCAACCCGCTCGACTTCAGCGCGGGCTTCCCGCCCACCCTGACGGTGCCCGACACCGACTCGCTTGCCGAACGGATCCAGCGGGAGTTCCCGCAGGCCAGAGTGGTCAAGTCGCTCAACACGATGACCGCCGAGCTGATGGTGCGCCCGCGCCAGCTCGCCGAGGGTGAGCACAGCGTCTTCGTCTCCGGCGACGACGCGGAGGCCAAGCGGATCGTCACCGGGCTGCTGGTCAGCTTCGGCCACACCGACGTGATCGACCTCGGTGACCTCTCCACCGCGCGGGGCACGGAGATGCTGATGCCGCTCTGGTTGCGGCTCTACGGCCGGCTCGACACCGCCATCTTCAACATCAAGGTCGTCCGCTGACCGAGCGGAAACAGCCCGAAGGGGGCCTGCGCCGAGCGCAGACCCCCTTCGGGTACGCCGATCACGGCTCGAACTTGTAGCCCAGACCCCGGACGGTGACGATGAAGCGGGGCGCGGACGGCTCCGGCTCGATCTTGGAGCGCAGCCGCTTGACGTGCACGTCCAACGTCTTGGTGTCACCGACATAGTCGGCGCCCCAGACCCGGTCGATGAGCTGGCCGCGGGTGAGCACCCGGCCCGCGTTGCGCAGCAGCAGTTCCAGCAATTCGAATTCCTTGAGCGGCAGCTGCACGGCCCCGCCCTCGACGGTCACCACGTGCCGCTCGATGTCCATCCGAACGGGTCCGGCGGCCAGCGTCGGCGCCCCCGTCTCGGCCACCTCCGGGCTCTGCCGGCGCAGCACCGCCCGGATCCGGGCGACAAGCTCGCGCGGCGAGTACGGCTTGGTGACGTAGTCGTCGGCGCCGATCTCCAGCCCGACCACCTTGTCGATCTCGCTGTCCCGTGCGGTGACCATGATGATCGGCACCGCCGAGCGCTGCCGCAGTTGTCGGCAGACCTCGGTCCCCGACATCTCGGGCAACATCAGGTCGAGCAGCACGATGTCGGCGCCGGTCCGGTCGAACTCGGTGAGGGCGTCGGTGCCGGTCGCCGCGACCGAGACCTCGAAGCCCTCCTTACGGAGCATGTACGACAAGGCGTCGGAGAACGACTCCTCGTCCTCGACCACCAGAACGCGGCTCAACGGGGATTTCCTTTCATTGCTGTCAGACCTGCCGTAGCCCAGCCGGACCGGACTCGATCCCAACCGGCGGCAGTGTCGCCAGCAGGTCGTCCGGTGGGCTGGCGGGCAGCCGGAGGGTGAACGTCGATCCACCACCAAGAGTGCTCGACACCTCGACCCGTCCGCCATGGTTGCTCGCGATGTGTTTCACGATCGCCAGGCCGAGTCCGGTGCCGCCGGTGGCACGCGAACGGGCCTGGTCGGCCCGGTAGAACCGCTCGAAGATCCGGTCCACGTCGGTGGGGGCTATGCCGATGCCCTGGTCGGCGACCGCGATCTCGACGTGCTCGTCGTCACCGCGGAGGGTGACCCGCACCGCGGTGTCCTCACCCGAGTAGTTGATGGCGTTCTCCACCAGATTCGCCACCGCCGTGGCGAGTTGCGAGTCGCTGCCGTACGCGGTGAGGCCGCGCTGCCCGTCCACTGTCACCTCGACACCACGGGCGGAAGCCGTGGTGCGGGTCCGGTCGACCACCTCGGCGATCACCCAGTCCAGCGCGACCGGCTCGGGTGGCGGTTGCGGTTCGGCGCCCTGCAACCGGGTCAGCTCCAGCAACTCCTGCACCAGCCGACCCAGCCGGGTCGACTCGTGTTGGATCCGCTCGGCGAACCGGCGCGCGGCCACCAGGTCCTCGGAGAGGTCGGGTGCCGCCGCGTCGGCCGGTTCGGTGGCGTCGAGCAACGCCTCGGCGAGCAGTTGAAGCGCGCCGATCGGGGTCTTCAACTCGTGACTCACATTGGCCACGAAGTCGCGTCGGACCCGGGTCAGCCGGTGCGATTCGGTCACGTCTACCGCTTCCACAGCGATGAAGCCGTTGCCGAGACCCATCGCCCGCAGGTGCACGCCGAGCGGGTTCTCCCCCGCGCTGTCGCGACCTCGGGGCAGGTCCAGCTCGATCTCGCGCCGCACCCCGGTGCGTCGCACCTGGCCGGCGAGGGTACGGATCAGCGGGTGCGCGGCGATGGAGCCGGGGGTGCTGCCGGTCCGGAGCAGCCCCATCGCGCGGGCGGCCGGATTGATCAGAACGGGGACGTCGTCGTTGTCCAGGACCACGACACCGGCCCGGAGCGAGTCGATCGTCCGGCGGCCGAGCCCCGCCTGCTGCTCGTCGGCTATCGCGGGCCTCCCCCTGCTCCAGCGGGAGCTGGCGCTCCCCGTCGACGTGGAACGAGCGTCCCGCCTGGGCAGGAACCGGGGCAGCAGGAGACCGGCGGCCAACCCGGCCACCAACGCCACGGCCACCACGACCGCCACCGTCCATTCCACCCGGCGATCGTAGGGTCATTGTTAACCTGGCTACCACACAGAACGGGACGAACCACCCGCACTTTCAGAAGTGTTCACCCCCGCGTCTGGCGTCGTTCACCGTGGTTCATCCGAGGTCCGCCCGCGCCCCATACCGTTGGCGTCGCACCTGCTCAACCCCCCTGCGCCGGCACCCGCCGGCGGCGACCGACCACAGGACGTGATGATGCGCGACGAGTTTCGGGCCGACCTCCAGATCGTCAGCCAACTGCTGGTGGACATGGCGGAGGGCGTCC
Organism: Micromonospora sp. NPDC049044; assembly: GCF_040649215.1. Lineage (NCBI taxonomy): Bacteria > Bacillati > Actinomycetota > Actinomycetes > Micromonosporales > Micromonosporaceae > Micromonospora > Micromonospora sp. NPDC049044. The sequence goes on from NZ_JBEZFA010000012.1 coordinate 162,560, forward strand.
GCGCCGCCATGCGCCAGGCCACCCGGGCCCTACTCACCGCCGACCGGGAGGCCGCCGAGACGGTCATCGAGCGGGACGGTGAGATCGACGACCTCTACCGACACGTCGAGGAGCGGGTCTGTGACCTGCTCGCCCGACAGGCGCCGGTCGCCTCCGACCTCCGGGCCATGATCACGGCGCTGCACGTGGCCGCTGATCTGGAGCGGATGGGCGACCTCGCCGACCACGTGGCGAAGACCGCGCTGCGCCGGCACCCCTCCCCCGCCGTCCCGGCCGAGCTGCGGACGGTCTTCACCGAGATGTCCGAGATCGCCGACCGGATGGCCGTGAAGATCGGCTCGGTGCTGGCGAAGCCCGACGTCGACCTGGCCGGCGAGCTGGACCGCGACGACGACGCCATGGACGAGCTGCACAAGAACCTGTTCGCGGTGCTGCTCGGCGACGACTGGCCGTACGGGGTGGAGACCGCGATCGACGCCACCCTGCTGGGCCGCTTCTACGAGCGCTTCGCCGACCACGCGGTGAACGCCGGCGAGCACGTGATCTACCTGATCACCGGGCAGAGCGCGCCCTCGGCGAGCTGATCCAGGCATGACGAAGGCCGCCGGTGTCCCCGGCGGCCTTCGTCGTCAGCTCAGCGGCCCTGGTTGGCGACCGCGGCGGCGGCTTCCTTCGCTGCCGTCGGGTCCAGGTAGGTGCCGCCCAGGGTGAGTGGGCGCAGCTGCGGGTCCAGGTCGTAGCGCAGCGGGATGCCGGTCGGGATGTTGAGCTTGGCGATCGCCTCGTCGGAGATCTGGTCGAGGTGCTTGACCAGGGCGCGCAGCGAGTTGCCGTGCGCCGCCACCAGCACCGTCCGGCCGGCCAGGATGTCCGGCACTATCGAGTCGTACCAGTAGGGCAGCATCCGCTCGACGACGTCCTTGAGGCACTCGGTACGCGGCATCAGCTCGGTCGGCAGTAGCGCGTAGCGGGGGTCACCCACCTGCGACCACTCGTCGTTGTCGTCGATCGGGGGCGGCGGGGTGTCGTACGAGCGGCGCCAGAGCATGAACTGCTCCTCGCCGTACTCATCAAGGGTCTGCTTCTTGTTCTTGCCCTGCAGGGCGCCGTAGTGCCGCTCGTTGAGCCGCCACGACCGGCGCACCGCGATCCAGTGCCGGTCGGCGGCGTTGAGCGCCAGCTCGGCGGTGCGGATCGCGCGCCGCATCACGCTGGTGTGCACGACATCCGGCAGCAGGCTGTGCTCGCGCAGCAGCTCGCCGCCGCGCCGCGCCTCGCCCTCGCCCTTCTCGGTCAGGTCGACGTCCACCCAGCCGGTGAAGAGGTTCTTGGCATTCCAGTCGCTCTCACCGTGTCGCAGCAGGACCAGCGTCCCGACGGTGGGCCCTTCGCTCGCAGTCATGCGGATCATCCTGCCTCAACCGCCGGGTGGACACGCGGGCACCCGTCGTGACGACCACCACGTGAAAATGCGGATGACCAGCGGCAGCGTCCGCCACTAGGGTTGTAAGGCGCGTTAGTCACATCGGTCATTACTTACAAGCGGGGCGCCATATGCGGACGATGCGGAGTTGGTTCCGGGACACCACCGGCGGCCTACCTACCACCTTCTGGTACCTCTGGTCCGGCACCCTGATCAACCGGCTCGGCTCGTTCGTCCTCGTCTTCCTCGCCATCTACCTCACCCAGGAACGCGGCTTCTCGGCCTCCCAGGCCGGCCTGGTGATCGGCCTCTGGGGCGTCGGCGGCGCGTTCGGCACCACCGCCGGTGGCACCCTCGCGGACCGGTGGGGTCGCCGGCCGACGCTGCTCACCGCCCACGTGGGTGCGGCGACGATGATGCTCGGCCTCGGCCTGGCCCGGGACCTCTGGGCGGTGGCGCTGGGCGCCCTGCTGCTCGGCATGTTCGCCGAGGCGGCCCGGCCCGCGTTCGGCGCGATGATGATCGACGTGGTGCCGGCGAAGGACCGACTGCGCGCCTTCTCGCTCAACTACTGGGCCATCAACCTGGGCTTCGCGTGCGCCGCCGTCCTCGCCGGCCTCGCCGCGCAGGCGGACTACCTGCTGCTGTTCGTGGTGGACGCCGGCACCATGCTGATCACCGCGCTGATCATCTTCGTCAAGGTCCCGGAGACCGGGGGGAGCGCCGCGTCCGCCCCCGCCACGGCGGGAGTGTCGGGCGGCGCCCTGCGCACGATCCTCACCGACCGGGTCTACCTCGGCTTCGTGGCGCTCAACCTGTTCGCCGCACTGGTGTTCCTCCAGCACATCTCGATGCTGCCGATCGCCATGGGCGACAGCGGGCTGAGCCCGGCCACCTACGGCTCGGTCATCGCACTCAACGGCATCCTCATCGTGGTCGGCCAACTCTTCGTGCCCCGGCTGATCCGGGGGCGGAGCCGCTCACACGTGCTGGCCCTGGCGTCAGTGGTGATGGGCCTCGGGTTCGGGCTTACCGCGTTCGCCGGCACCGCCTGGTTCTACGGGCTGACCGTGCTGATCTGGACGGTGGGCGAGATGCTCAACTCGCCGTCCAACTCCACGCTCATCGCCGAACTCTCCCCGGCCGAGCTGCGCGGTCGCTACCAGGGCGTCTTCTCCCTGTCCTGGCAGATCGCCGGGGCCAGCGCGCCGATCCTCGGCGGCCTGGTGCGCGAGCACGCCGGCAACGACGCGCTCTGGTACGGCTGCGCCGCGCTCGGCGTCCTGACTGCCGTGGCCCACCTGGTGTCGGGGCCGGCCCGGGAGCGCCGCGCCGCCGCACTGCGCCACTCCGGCGCGACGCTGACACCTGTCGACACCAGCCGGACGTCGCAATCCGCCGAGGCGGTCGCCTGACCACTGGCGCCGGACGGTCCGAGTTTCTACGCTGCACTCGAAACAGTTAATAAACCAAACTGTATGGAGGATCGAGTGCACGCCCTGCGGCGCTGGTGGCACGACACCGCAGGCGGGCTCCCCGCCACCTTCTGGTACCTCTGGGCCGGCCTCCTGATCAACCGGGCCGGCGCGTTCGCCATGCTGTTCCTCTCGCTCTACCTCACCGACGTACGCGGAGCGAGCATCGGGCTGGCCGGCACAGTGGTCGGCGCGTACGGGGCCGGCGGAGCGGGCGGCGTACTGCTCGGTGGTGTCCTCGCCGACCGGTGGGGCCGCCGGAAGACGCTGCTCGCCGCGCACCTGAGCACGGCCGCCCTGATGGTGGCGCTCGCCTTCAGCCAGCACCTGCTCCTGATCGCGGTGCTCGCCGCGCTCGTCGGCGTGGTCCACTCGATGCCCAGTCCGGCGTTCGTCGCGGCCATCGTCGACGTGGTGCCCGCCGAACGTCGGTCGCGCGCGTTCAACCTCCAGTTCTGGGCGTTCAACCTGGGCATGGCGGTCGCCTCGCTGCTCGCCGGGGTGCTGGCCGAGGCGAGCTTCACCGCGCTGTTCCTCGTCGACGCCGGTGCCACCCTGACGGCAGCCGCCGTGATCGGCTGGAAGGTGCCGGAAACCCTACGGCTGGCCACCCCGCCGGCCGACGCCCCGCCGGCCACCCCCGCGTCGCTCCGGCCCCGTCGAGAGGGGCTGCACACCGCGCTCACCGACCGGACCTTCCTGGTCTTCGTCGGGCTCACCTTCGTGCTGGCCGTCCTCACCATGCAGACGTCGACGATCATGCCGCTGGCCATGCGCGCTGACGGTCTGGGTCCATCGGCGTACGGTCTGGTGGTCGCGCTCGGCGGCGCGCTGATCGTGACGGGGCAACTGTTCGTGCCGAGGCTGATCGACAGGCACCGCAAGGACGTCGTACTTGCCGCCTCCACCGCGCTGCTCGCGCTCGGCTTCGGGGTGCTCGTCGTCGCCGACGACCTGGCCGTCTACCTGGGTGCTGCGGCGGTCTGGACGATCGGTTCGATGCTCGCCGCCCCACCCAACGCCCAGATCAACGCCGACCTCGCACCGCCGCAGCTGCGCGCCCGGTACCAGGCGGTCTTCTACCTGACGTTCCCGGCTGCCGCGTTCGTCGCGCCCACCCTCGGCGGGGTGAGTCTGCAACACCTCGGCGACCGGCACTGGCTGCTGGTGGGTGGGCTGGGCCTGGCGGCGGCGGTCGGGCATCTGGTCGCCGGACCAGCCCGGGAACGGCATGTCGCCGCGCTGCGCCGGAAGCAGACGGCCTCCGCTGACCGGGCGCCGGTGGCCTGACCCCTGACACGGCAAAGCGCCCACCACGTCCCTGAGGTCGTAGTGGGCGCCCGCCGTGGGGCCGGCGGCGGCGGGCAACACTCACCCCCGTAAGCATCGCCCGCTCAGCCGCCGGTCCAAACAGGTGGGCACCGTCCCCCAACGGTTGATCCACCCGTCCCCTCGCGCCTCGCCTGGTGCGCGGATCTGATCGATCCGCCGCTCCCCCGAACGTTTCCAAGCGTGGCGCGGTGCAATAAAGTTAGTTCGCCCGGATTCTGGATTCAACCCAGAACGTCTGTCTCGCCGGTCACAACTGACGAGTATCCGTTTTTCGGGCCTCGATCTCTGGCAACAGCCGCGTACCCGTCAGGCATTCCCGCAAACACCTCAACCGTCCTCCCGATCGGGCGACTCGGTCCGGAAAAAGCTGCTCTGCCGCCCGTCGCGCAACTGTTCCTGGTAAATCAGGTTCAGCCGGCGCAGATCAAAGGTATAGAACCACTCATCCCAGGTGATCTCGCGAATTCGGCTACTTTCCCGGTAACCGGGGATGTTGAAGGTCAGAACGCCCGCCCGGCCGTCGCGCTCGGTGCCCGCGATGGTTGCCGGCCTGGCCCCACGCTCCTGGGCCCACCGTTTGATCACCTCGTGATTCGCGGTGATCAGACTTCGCCCGGGCCGCTCCGGCCGGTCCATGACCGACGAGATCACCTGCGAGCTACGGACCGACCGTCCGGTGCCTCGTCCGGTCCGGATCCCACCGGCCGACGTACCGCTGCTGGCCGACCGGGAGACCGTGCGCTTGGTCGGGGCCGCCCGCTTCGCCGCCGGCCGCGCCGGGGCCCGCTTCGCCGGCGCCTTACCCGCAGATGCGGTACGGGCCGTCGTCGACCTGCCCGCCGCTGTCGTCTTCTTGGCGGGAGCGGTCTTACCCGCCCTCGTCGACTTCCGCGCGGTGCTCGCCTTCTTCGCGGCAGTCGTCGCCTTCGCGGCGCTCGACTTCTTCGCGGCGGTCGCCCTCTTCGCGGCGGTCGCCCTCTTCGCGGCGGTCGCCTTCTTCGCGGCAGTCGTCGCCTTCGCAGCGGTCGCCTTCTTCGCGGCGGTTGCCCTCTTCGCGGCAGTCGTCGTCCTCGCGGCGCTCGCCTTCTTCGCGGCGGCCCGCTTCGCGGGAGCGCTCTTGTTCGCCGGTGCGGCCTTCGCGCGACTCGGCGCGGCCCGCGACGCCGACTTCTTCGTGGCGGCGGCCCGACCGGCCGACGCTCTGGTGCCGGTGGCCCGACCTGTCGGGCCGGTGCTGCTGCGACCCGCGCCGGCCCGCATCGAGCGCACCAACTGTTTCACCAGGTCGGGCTTACGCAGCGCGGAGATCCCGGAAACCCCGCGTTTGCGCAGTTGTCCCCGGATGTCGTCCACCCGCATCCGGGAGATCTCCGACTCGGAGACTCCCGGGGTACCCGGTGTCTGGTTGCCGGCCTGTCGCTTCGTCCTGGTCGCAGTCGCGCCGCGACCTGAGCTGTTCCGCTGAGCCATGGGATGCTCCGCTCCTTGACACTCCGTCCTCGGCGCGCGGGGGTCCCTCGCCGCACCGCGCGGAGCGGCATACCCGTCAGGAGCGGTCCGAACCACGGCCAATCAGCCGTGTGGCGCGGGGAGCGGGCGCGAGGCGCGCCTCCGGGGCGCGGTCAGGACTGGTCGAGGCCTGAGCCGGAGGGTTCGAAGAGATGGGCGAACGCGGCCAGGTTGGCGGTCGACTCGCCACGCTTGACCCGCCACTCGTACTCGCGGCGGATCGAACTTCCGAAGCCGATCTCCAGCATCGTGTCGAACGACTCGTCGGCGTACGTGAGCACGGAGCCGAGCAGCCGGTCCAACTCGTCGGCGTCCACGCCGGCCGGGTTGACCCGCCCGGTCAGGTACACGTCGCCGACGGCGTCGGTGGAGAAGGAGACGCCGTACATCCGGGCGTTGCGTTGCAACAGCCAGGCCCACAGCTCCTCGCGGCGCTCGTCCGGTTGGCGCATCACGAACGCCTCGACCCGCAGGGCGTGCTCGCCGATGATCAGGTTGCAGACCGTCTTGAGCTTGTGCGTGCCCGGCAGGGTCACCGCGTACGAGTCGGGGCCGGTCGACTCCCAGGCCAACTCCCGCTCCGCGCAGACCGACTCGATCAGGATGGCAAGATCACTCTTCGGGCTCACCGTGCCCACTCTACGACCGACCCGCCCGGCGCACCCGTCGACAGCGACGCCCGGCGGTCACCAGGAGCAGGAGAGCGCGGGGTCGGCCGCCAGGTCGGCCGCGAGTCGAGCGCGGTGAGCGGCGATCGCCTCGCCGTAGACGTCGAGCAGACCGGCGACCGTACGGTCCCAGGAGAAGTGCCGGGCGTGCTGCTCGGCCCCCCGGCCAAGTGCCGTCCGGAGGGCTCGGTCCGGCAGCAGCCAGCCCAGCGCCCGAGCCCAGTCGACCGGGTCGTGACCGTCTATCAGTACGCCGCTTACCTGATCCCGCACGGCGGTGACCAGCCCGCCGACGGCGGCGGCCAGCACCGGCGTACCGCTGGCCTGTGCCTCCAGGGCGACCAGCCCGAACGATTCGTTGTGGGACGGCACCGCGACCAGGTCGGCCGCCCGGTACAGGGCCGGCAGGTCGTCCCCGGTGAGCGGGGGCAGGAACCGCACCCCGTCGGTGACACCGAGCGTGGCGGCCAACTCGATAAGCGCTGTGGGCCGGTCCAGCCCACTGCCGCTGGGTCCGCCGCAGATCACCACTGTCACCTGGTCGGCCAGCGCCGGGTCGCGTTCGCGCAGCGCGGCAATCGCGCGGATCAGCACGTCGGGGGCTTTGAGCGGCTGGATCCGGCCGACGAAGGCGACGACGTACCCGTTGGCCGGCAGCCCCAGCCGGCGGCGCGCCGCGCGGATGGCCGCGGCCCGGTTGCCCGGCGCGGGCCGGAACCGACGCAGGTCGACACCCGGCTGCACCACGCTCACCCGGCCCGGGTCGGCGTGGTAGCGGGTGAGGAGGTCGCTGGCCTCGACCCGGGTGTTGGCGACCAGCCGGTCCGCCTCGGCGACCACCTGTTCCTCGCCGATGACCCGCGCCTTGGGCTCCGGCCGGTCACCGGCCGCGAGTTGGGCGTTCTTGACCTTCGCCAGCGTGTGGGCGGTGTGGACCAGCGGCACCCCCCAACGCTCCTTGGCCAGCCAGCCGACCTGCCCGGAGAGCCAGTAGTGGGAGTGGATCAGGTCGTAGTGCCCGGGCGGGCGGGACGCCTCGGCGCGCAGCACCCCGGCGGTGAAGGCGCAGAGCTGGCCGGGCAGCTCTTCCTTGGTGAGGCCCTCCAGCGGGCCGGAGGTGATGTGCCGGACCTGCACGCCGGGCGCCATCTCGACGACCGGGGGCAGGTCGCCGGAGGTGGCCCGGGTGAAGATCTCCACCTCGACGTTGGCCTCGGCGAGTCGCCGGGCCACCTCGAGGATGTAGACGTTCATGCCACCGGCGTCGCCCGTGCCGGGCTGGTGCAGGGGTGAGGTGTGCACCGACAGGGTGGCGATGCGGCGCGGCCGGGGCCACGGTTGGGCACCTCGCTGACGCCCGACACCGGTGTGCATTTCCGCCACATCCGCTCCTTTGTCACGGTAGATGCCGTCCCGCACGACCGGCGCTTCTCGGTCAACCTGTACGCCAGGTGTCATCTTCCCCATCGGGCATCGGAAATTCCCCGGCGCGGCCCCCGGGGGTGACGGACCTCATCACCGCCCTCCGGACGACGGCCGCCCCGCCCGGTCGGATCGGGCCCCACGGTCAGGGTGACAATGTCGGAATGACCTCTGTCGCCATCGTCACCGGAGCATCGAGCGGGATCGGCGCGGCCACCGCCCGCCGACTCGCCGCCGAGGGTTTCCACGTGCTCGCCGCCGCCCGCCGCGCCGAGCGGCTCGCCGACCTGGTCGCCGAGATCACCTCCGCCGGCGGTCAGGCCACCGCGGTGACCTGCGACATCACCTCGGACGAGTCGGTGGCCGGGCTGGCCGAGGCCGCCGCCCGGGCACCGGGACCGGTCACCCTGCTTGTCAACAACGCCGGTGGAGCGCGCGGGCTGGACCCGGTGGAGTCCGGCTCGGTCGCCGACTGGCAGTGGATGTACGACGTCAACGTGCTCGGCACCCTGCGGGTCACCCAGGCGCTGCTGCCCGCGCTGGAGGCGTCCGGCGCCGGCACCATCGTGGTGGTCTCCTCCACCGCCGGTCTGACCGTGTACGAGGGCGGGGGCGGCTATACCGCCGCGAAGCACGCGCAGACCGCCATCGCCGGCACGCTGCGCCTGGAGCTGTGCGGCCGACCGCTGCGGGTGATCGAGATCGACCCGGGCATGGTGAAGACCGAGGAGTTCGGGCTGGTGCGCTTCGAGGGCGACGCGGAACGGGCGGCCGCCGTCTACGCCGGGGTGCCGGGGCCACTGGTCGCCGAGGACGTCGCCGACTGCATCGCCTGGTGCGCCACCCGTCCCGAGCACGTCAACATCGACCGGCTGGTGGTCCGGCCACGGGCACAGGCCGCCCAGCACAAGGTGCACCGAGTCTCCTGACATGAGCCCTGCGGCGCGACGGCGGCCGTTCGGCGTGGTCACCCGCGGCACGACGAACCCGAACCGGCTCCGCCGGGTGGACAACTGGATCGTCGCCACCTGCTCCGACCGGCTGCTGGCGGCGGACGACCCCCTGGTTGTCGACCTCGGCTACGGCGCCACCCCGGTGACCGCCGTGGAGTTGCGCGCTCGACTGGCGGCCGGGGTGCGTCCGGACGTACGGCTGGTCGGGTTGGAGATCGACGCCGCCCGGGTGGCCGCCGCGGCGCCGTCCGCCGACCCGCCCGGGCTGACGTTCGCCCGGGGTGGGTTCGAGTTGGCCGGGCTCCGGCCGGTGCTGGTCCGCGCGTTCAACGTGCTGCGACAGTACGACGAGAGCGAGGTGGCCGGGGCCTGGCAGACGATGACCGCGGCGCTCGCCCCCGGCGGAGCACTGGTCGAGGGCACGTGTGACGAGTTGGGGCGGCTCGCCAGTTGGCTGCTGATCGACGCCGAGGGGCCCCGGACGCTGACCCTGGCCGCGAAGCTCACCACCCTGGGCAGCCCCGCCGAGTTGGCCGAGCGGCTGCCCAAGGCGCTGATCCACCGCAACGTTCCCGGTGAGCCGGTGCACGCTCTCATCCGCGCCCTGGACGACGCCTGGCAGGCCGCTGCCCCGTACGCCACCTTCGGCCCCCGCCAACGCTGGCTACGCGCGGTGACCCGCCTGCGCGAAACCGGCTGGCCCGTCCTCGACCACCCCACCCGCTGGCGCCAAGGCGAACTAACCCTCCCCTGGCCCCTCCCCTAACCCCGCCCCAACCCGCCCCGCCCCGCGCTGCCCCGCCCCGCCCCCCGCCCCGTCGATCATGGACTTGTGGTGGGTGTTTTAACCCCGGAAATCCCCTTTGCCCAGCACCACAACTCCATGATCGACGGGGGTGGGGGCGGGGCGGGGCGGGGGCGGGGTGGGGTGGGGTGGGGTGGGGTGGTTAGAGGGTGCAGTTGATTAGGACTGGTTCGGGGTGGAGGGTGACGCCGAAGCGGGCGTGGACCTGGTCGCGGATGTCGCGGGCGAGGGCCAGCAGGTCGGCGGTGCGGGCGGTGCCGCTGCGATTGGTAAGCGCCAGAGTGTGCTTGCTGGAGATGGCCACCCCGCCCGCGCCGGGGTGGCCCTTGGTGAAGCCGGCCTTGTCGATCAGCCAGGCGGCGCTCACCTTGACCAGACCGTCCGCCCCGGGCCAGGCGGGCGGGTCGCCCAGCTCGGCGCAGCGTTCCAGGAGTTGGTCGTAGGTGGCCCGGTCGAGCACCGGGTTGGTGAAGAACGAGCCGACCGAGCGAGTGTCCGGGTCGTTGGCGTCGAGCACCATCCCCTTGCCCGCACGCAGCCGCAGCACCGCCGCTCGGGCGTCCGCCAGCGGCACCTGGTCGCCCACCTCGACCCCGAGGGCCCTGGCCAGCTCGGCGTAGCGCACCGGCCCGGAGAGCGGAGACCGGGTGAGCCGGAAGTCGACCGAGAGCACCAGCCAGCGGTCCGCGTACTTGAAGATGCTGCCCCGGTAGGCGAAGCCGCAGTCGGCGGCCGGGATGACCTGGCGGGTGCCCTCGACCCGGTCGTACACCTCGACGCCGGTGATGGTCTCGGCGACCTCCTGGCCGTACGCGCCGACGTTCTGGATCGGGGTGGCGCCTGTCGAGCCGGGGATGCCGGAGAGGCACTCCAACCCAGCCCAGCCGTTGGCGACGGTCGCCGCGACCAGGTCGTCCCACGGTTCGCCGGCGTCGACCCGTACGGTGACCGAGGTGGGGTCTTCGGCGATGACGCGCACGCCACGGGAGCGCACCAGGACGACGGTGCCGGGGAACCCGGCGTCGCCGATCACCACGTTGCTGCCCCCGGCCAGGACCAGGACCGGCTCTGTCGCGGCCCGCACCGCGTGGACGAGTTCGTCGGCACTGCCGGCGGCCACGATCCGCTCGGCCGGCCCACCCGTTCGCAGGGTGGTGTGGCCGGCGAGTGGACCGGGGATGGCACGATCGGCGTCGGTTGTCGGCTGGGCGGAGGCGTCTGGCACGCCCTTCACCTTAGGCTGACAAGTAGCCGTGGCACCCACTGGTCGCCCGGCACCCCCGGGAGGATGGCGATGAGCAGACTGCAGGGCAGCAAGGATTTCTGGATCGGGGCGCTCCGGACGGAGGGCCCGGCTTTCGCGGCAGCTGTGGCCGAGGCGCCACCCGAGACACCGGTGCTGTCCTGTCCGGGCTGGACGGTCAACGACCTCACGCTGCACATGGCCGGCATCTACCACTGGGTGTCGTCGTTCGCCGGTTCCGGCCAGACCGGCAAACCGCCTCGACGGGAGAAGCTCGAGGCCGACTCGGGCGTGGACGCGCTCCAACTGTGGCGGCAGGGCTACGACCGGGTGATGACCGTCTTCGACGGGCTCGACCCGGAGGCGCCGGCGTGGAACTGGGCCCCGCAGCCGAAGAAGGCGGGCTTCTGGCCGCGTCGGATGGCGCACGAGACGGCTGTGCACCGCTGGGATGCCCAACTCGCCATCGCTGCCGGTGACCCGGTGGAGGCAAAGCTCGCGGCCGACGGGGTGAGCGAGGTGCTGGACACCTGGCTGCCCGCGGGTCGGCGGCAGGTGCCGGGTGACTGGCACGGTGTGGTGCAGCTCTGCGCGACGGACGCGGCCCAGGATTGGTATCTGCGGTTGCGCGGCGAGGGGGTGGCGCTGCTCGACACCGCGACCATCTTCGACCACGACGATCACCACGCCCGCGCCCAGGTCAGTGGCACCGCGAGCGACCTGCTGTTGGCGCTCTGGGGGCGGGTGAGCTTCGAGACGCTTGACGTCGCCGGCGACCGCATCCTGCTGGACGGCCTGCGCACCGGCTGACCGACCGGCCACGAACGAGGGCGTCACCCCTGCGGGGGTGGCGCCCTCGTCGATGTTGGGGCGTCCCCGCGTTACCGGGGCACGGCGACCGTTGATCACGGGAACGCAACGCTGAGAGAGCGCTCTCTTGACAGGTGGTCGGCCACCCACCAACCTGTCGGGAGAGCGCTCTCTGAGTCATTGCCAGCACCCCCACCCTCTGGAGAGAGGTCGAAACCCATGGCTGCCTTCCCGCGCCGCCGCCTCGCCGCGGTGGCCCTCGCCGCCGCCACCGCCGTGCTCGTCACCGCTGGCTGCGGCGGTGGCGATGAACCGGGCGACGGACCGATCACCCTTACCGTCGACGTCTTCGGCCAGTTCGGCTACGAGCAGCTCTATCAGGAGTACATGGCCGCGAACCCCGACGTGAAGATCGTTGAGCGCGGCACCGGCACCAACCTTGACGAGTACTCACCGAAGCTGACCCAGTGGCTCGCCGCCGGCCGGGGTGCCGGCGACGTGGTGGCCATCGAGGAGGGCCTGCTTGTCGAGTACAAGGCCAACCCCGGCAACTTCGTCAACCTGCTGGACCACGGCGCCGCCGACCTCAAGGGCAACTTCCTGGAGTGGAAGTGGAACGCCGGTCTGACCGCCGACGGCAAGCAGCTCATCGGCCTCGGCACCGACGTCGGCGGCATCGCCATGTGCTACCGCAAGGACCTCTTCCAGAAGGCCGGCCTGCCCACCGAGCGGGACGCGGTCTCCCAGCTCTGGCCGACCTGGCCGGACTACATCGCCACCGGCGAGAAGTTCGCCGCCGCCAAGACCGGCGCGTCCTTCCTCGACGCGGCCACAAACACCTTCAACACCATCCTGCTCCAGAACGCCGGCAACACCACCGGCTACAGCTACTACGACACCAGCGAGAAACTCGTCGTGGACAGCAACCCGGCGGTACGGCAGGCGTGGGACACCACGATGGACATCATCGACTCGGGCCTCTCCGGCAAGTACGGCTCCTGGTCCGAGGAGTGGGTGTCCGCCTTCAAGCAGTCGAAGTTCGCCACCATCGCCTGCCCCGCCTGGATGACCGGGGTCATCGAGCAGAACGCCGGCCCCACCGCCTCGGGCAAGTGGGACATCGCCCGGGTGCCCGGCAACGGCGGCAACTGGGGTGGGTCGCACCTCGCCGTGCCGAAGCAGAGCAAGCACCAGGCCGAGGCGATCGAGCTGGCAAAGTTCCTGACCAGCGCCAAGGGCCAGATCGGCGCGTTCAAGGCCAAGGGCCCGCTGCCCTCCTCGCCGCAGGCGCTCGACGACCCGGCGATCACCGGCGCGAAGAACGCGTACTTCTCCGAGGCGCCCGTCGGCTCGATCTTCGGCACCGGCGCGAAGAGCCTGAAGCCGGTCTACATGGGCCCGAAGAACCAGGCCGTCCGCACCGAGGTGGAGAACGCCGTACGGACCGTGGAGCTGGGTCAGCGTAACCCCGACCAGGGTTGGACGGACGCGGTGAACAACGCCAAGAAGGCCGCCGCCAAGTAGCCCGAGCGAGCGTGCGGGCGGGGCCTCGGCAGCCGGGGTCCCGCCCGCACGACGGAAAGGAGTTCTCGGGCATGACCGTCCAACTCGACGCCCGTCCACCGGTCCCGCCGGCAACCCGCAACAAACGCCAGCCCTCGGGTCGGCTCAGCCGGTTCGACACCCGCTTCTCGCCGTACCTCTACATCGCCCCGTTCTTCCTGATCTTCGGCGTCTTCGGGGCGTACCCGCTGGCGTACACCTTCTGGGTGTCGCTGCACGACTGGGACCTGCTCGGCACCGACCACCCGTTCGTCGGGGCGGAGAACTACACCCGACTGCTCGCCGACGCCGACTTCTGGCACGCGCTGGCCAACACGCTGGGCATCTTCGTGATCTCCACGGTGCCGCAACTGCTCGCCGCGCTCTGGCTGGCCAACCTCCTGAACCGGGGGCTGCGCGCCCGCACCGGCTGGCGGATGGCGGTGCTCGTCCCGAACGTCACCTCCACGGCCGCCGTGGCGATCGTCTTCGGGGTGCTCTTCGGCCGCGAGTTCGGGATGATCAACTGGTTGCTCGACCTGGTCGGGATGGACGCGATCGAGTGGAAGTCCAACCGGGTCGCCTCCTGGGTGGCGATCTCCGCCATGGTCGACTGGCGGTGGACCGGCTACAACGCGCTGATCCTGCTGGCCGCGATGCAGGCCATCCCCCGCGACCTGTACGAGGCGGCGGCAATCGACGGCGCCAGCCGGGCCCGGCAGTTCTGGAAGGTCACCGTGCCACTGCTCAAACCGACGATCATCTTCTGCGCCATCATCGCCACCATCGGTGGCCTGCAACTCTTCACCGAACCCCGAATGTTCAACTCCGGCACCAACCCGATCCGCGGCGGGCCGCTGCGCGAGTCGCAGACCCTGACCATGTACATGTTCGAGAACGCCTTCGCCCCGCACTACAACTTCGGGTACGGCTCGGCGGTTGCCTGGCTTCTCTTCGCGCTCATCGCGATCGTCGCAGCGGTGAACGTGCTGATCCTGCGCCGACTCGGCGGCGGAGAGCGCCGCAGCACCCGGAAGGAATCCACCCGATGAGCCGGCTCTGGCGGGCCACCCCGCTCACCTACCTGGCCCTGGTGTTCGCCGCCGCCCTGTCGATCTTCCCGATCTGGTGGATGTTCGTCGTCGCCAGTCGCAGCAACGACGCGATGGGCCAACTGCCACCTCCGGTCACCCCGGGCGGCAACCTGGGCGCGAACATCGCCCGACTGTTCGACAACACCGACGCGTACTTCCTGACCGGCCTGATCAACTCGGCGATCGTCGCGACGACGGTGACGGTCTCCGTGGTGTTCTTCTCCAGCCTGGCCGGGTTCGCCTTCGCCAAGCTGAGGTTCCGGGGCCGCAACGCCCTGCTGCTGCTGATCATCGCGACCATGATGGTGCCGACCCAGCTCGGCGTGATCCCGCTCTACCTGCTGATGAGCAGGCTGCACTGGAACGACAGGCTGCCCGCCGTGATCGTCCCGGTGCTGGTCACCGGGTTCGGGGTGTTCATGATGCGGCAGTACGCCGGCCAGGCCATCAGCGACGAACTGATCGAGGCCGCCCGGATGGACGGCTGTGGCACCGCCCGGATCTGGTGGCACGTCGTGCTGCCCGCCCTGCGTCCGGCCGCCGCAGTCCTCGGACTGCTCACCTTCATGACCACCTGGAACGACTTCCTCTGGCCGTACGCTGTGTTGAACGATCCGGCGAATCCGACGGTGCAGTTGTCCCTACGCGCACTGTCGGACGGGTATTACCAGGACATGTCGCAGGTGTTCACCGGGACGGCAATCGCGACACTGCCCCTGCTACTGGTCTTCGTGTTGTTCGGCCGGCAGATCATCGGCGGGATCATGGAAGGTGCGGTCAAGGCGTGAACGAGATCCGGTTTCCCGAGCACTTCCTCTGGGGGGCGGCCACCGCCGCGTACCAGATCGAGGGTGCGGCCCGCGACGACGGTCGCGGTCCGTCCATCTGGGACACCTTCAGCCGTACGCCAGGCAAGGTGTACCAGGGCCACACCGGCGACGTCGCCTGCGACCACTATCACAGGTACGCCGACGACGTGGCGCTGATGGCCGAGCTGGGCCTGCGGACGTACCGGTTCTCGGTCGCCTGGCCGCGGATCCAGCCCGACGGCACCGGCCCGGCCAATCCCCGTGGGCTGGACTTCTACGACCGGCTCACGGACACGCTGCTGGCTCGGGGCATCGACCCGATCGTCACCCTCTACCACTGGGACCTGCCGCAGTCCCTCGGTGACCGGGGCGGCTGGACCAACAGGGACACCGCCGAGCACTTCGCCACCTACGCCACAGCGGTGTACGCCCGCCTCGGCGACCGGATCGACGTGTGGACCACGCTCAACGAGCCGTGGTGCTCGGCCTACCTCGGTTACGGCAACGGGGTGCACGCGCCGGGTGAGCAGGATCCGGCGGCGGCCTTCACCGCCGTACACCATCTGCTGTTGGGGCACGGCCTGGCGGCGCGGGCGTTGCGGGCGGCCGGCGCGCGCAGCGTGGGCGTCACTGTCAACCCGGCCGACGTGCGCCCGGCCGACCCGCAGAGCGCTGCCGACGCCGCGGCGGTCCGCCTGGTCGACGGCCTGCACAACCGGATCTTCCTCGACCCGCTGCTGGCCGGCGGCTACCCGGACGACGTCCGCGAGCACGTGGCCCGGATCGTCGAGCCGACGTTCATCCGCGACGGCGACGAGAAGCTGATCGCCGCGCCGATCGACCTGCTCGGCATCAACTACTACGCCCCTACCTACGTGGCCGGTCGACCCGACGGCGCCGGCAACGGCGCCTATCCGGGCACCGAGGGCGCTGTGCACTTCCTGCCACCGGCCGGGCCGCTTACCGACATGGGTTGGATGATCGAGCCGGCCGGGCTCACCCGGTTGCTGGAGCGGATCGCGGCCGACTACCCCGGCGTGCCGCTGCTGATCACCGAGAACGGTGCGGCGTTCCCCGACAAACCCGGCGCCGACTCGCCCGACGGTCCGGCGCAGGTGATCGACAGCGATCGCATCGCCTACCTCGACGGGCACCTCCGCGCGGCGCACGAAGCGATCTCCCGGGGCGTCGACCTGCGCGGTTATCTCGTATGGTCATTACTTGACAACTTCGAGTGGGCGGAGGGCTACCGCAAGCGGTTCGGGATCGTGCACGTCGACTACCTGACCCAGCGGCGCACACCGAAGGCCAGCGCCCGGTGGTACCAGGAGGTGATCTCCCGGAACGGGCTGTGACGAGCGGGGGGGGAAGGCGCGATGACGACGGCGCAGCGGCCGACGCTCGAGGCGGTGGCAGCGCGGGCCGGGGTGTCCCGCGCCACAGTGTCCCGGGTGGTCAACGGCTCCACCACCGTCGCCGAACCGATCCGCGAGGCGGTCACCCGGGCGGTCGCCGAGTTGGGGTACGTCCCCAACCTGGCCGCCCGCAGTCTGGTCACCCAACGCACCGACTCGATCGCCCTGGTCATGCCGGAGGCGGCCACCCGGGTCTTCTCCGACGACCAGGTCTTCCCCGGCATCATCCGGGGCGTCAGCCAGGAGTTGGAGGCGGCCGACAAGCAACTGGTGCTGATGCTCGCCGGCTCACCGGCCGGGCACCATCGGGTCGAGCGGTACACCACCGGCAGGCACGTCGACGGCGTGCTCTTCGCGTCACTGCACGGTGCCGACCCGCTGCCCGGCACGCTCGCCCGACTCGGCATCCCGGTGGTGGTCAGCGGCCGGCCACTCGGCGACGTGCCCGTCCCGTACGTCGACGTCGACCACGTGGCCGGTGTGACAGCAGCCGTCCGATACATGATCGACAGCGGTCGTCGGCGGATCGCGACGATCGCCGGGCCGCAGGACATGGTCGCCGGGATCGAGCGGCTCAGCGGTTACCGCAGCACGGTCGCCGACGCGGGGCTGCCCGAGCTGATCGCCATCGGTGACTTCACCCGGGAATCCGGGTCGGCGGCGATGCGCCGCCTGCTCACCGAACATCCCGACCTCGACGGTGTCTTCGCCGCCTCCGACCTGATGGCGCACGCCGCCCTGCGGACCCTGCGCGAGGCCGGTCGACGGGTGCCGGACGACGTGGCGGTGGTCGGCTTCGACGACATCGAGACCGCCGCGTACACCGAGCCGCCGCTGACCACCGTCCGGCAGCCGATCGTGGAACTCGGCCGCCGGATGACCCGCCAACTGCTCCGGCTGGCCGCCGGGGAGACCATCGAGCAGGCGGTCATGCTCCCCACCGAGCTGATCCGTCGCGCCTCCGCCTGACGCGCGTCGCCGCCCGGTACCGGCGGGCACGGCAGGATCCGCGCCACTTCAGGGAAATAGGCCCCTCAGGACGCCCCGAGGCGACTGTTTCCTTGAAGCTGTCGCCTCCGGCCGAGGTGGGTCGCGACGTTATTGCGTCGCCCGGGTCTGCGAACGTGGTTAGCCTCGCGGCATGCCGGAACCTGTCGCGCTGCTGCACGTCGCCGCCCTCTCCGACGTCGCCGAGTACGCCTACGCGGCCACCGTCGAGCCGCCCGCGCGGCTGGTCTTCACCGCCGGCGCGTGCCCGCTGGACGACGAGGGGCCTACTGTCGTGCCAGGCGACCACGATCCGCCCAGCACCCTGCTCGGGGTGGCAGTGCTCGGCTACACCGACCAGCTCGTCGAGGTCGAGGCCGTCGCCGCCGTACGGACGGGGGCCTGACATGCGGATCCGTACGGCGCGGCCGGACGACGCCCCGGGAGTGGTGGCGCTGCGGACGCTGGTCTACCCGTACCTGGTGCGCGGTGTCGAGTCGACCCGCAAGATGATCGCCGAACCGCCACCCGAGGAGGGCTGGACCGCCTTCGTCGCCGAAGTAGACGCCCAGGTGGTCGGGTGGGTGTCGGCGCAGCGTGCCGGCTGGACCTCCACACCGGACTTCGGTGAACTGAACCTGCTGCACGTGCACCCGGAGCACCGGCGACGCGGCGTCGGCACCGCCCTGCTGACCGCCGCCACCGACCACCTCCGCCCACTGGGGATCCGCCGGGTTCGCGGCACGGCACTGCCGGACGGGCTGCCGTTCGCGCGCCGGCACGGCTACGAGCCAAGCCGCGAGCTGCGATATTCGGCGCTCGACCTGGACCGGGTGCCCGCGCTACCCGAGCCACCGCCGGGCGTACGGCTGCTCCCGATCGCCGACCTGGACCCACACCTGCTGTACACGGCGGACATCGCTTCGGCGGCCGACGAGCCCGGCGACGTGCCGGTCGACGCGATCAGCTACGAGAGCTGGCGGTACGACGTCTGGGACAACGTCGGGTTGGACAAGACGGCCAGCACCGTCGTCGAGATCGACGGCGGGATCGTCGCGTTCAGTCTGGTGAAGCGGGACGGGGGCCGGATGTGGTCGGATTTCACCGGCACCATTGCGGCGTACCGGGGACGCGGGCTGGCCCGACTGGCCAAGACGGCGGCGCTGCACCGGGCCGCCGCCAACGGTGTGCGCGTCGCGTACACCTCGAACGACGAGGCGAACGCACCGATGCTGGCGATCAACGCCCGGCTCGGCTACCGCCCGGTGGCATCCCAGTGGACCTGCCTGGCGGAGCTGGCCTGACAGGGGGCCGCAGCCTCAGCCGCTGTCGCGATCGAGGTACGGGCCGAGCAGTTCGCGACCGAGGCTGGTCGCCTCGTCCAGCGCGAGCCCTCCCTCGATCATTCGACTGAGGGCGTAGACGATCGACTGCACCAGCTCGGCCACCCGGACCGGGTCCGAGGAGCCGTGGTCGGTGAGCGCGGCGCGCAGCGGGGCTTCCAGCCGGTCGTGCATGAGTCGGCTGGAGCTGGCGAGCGTCTCGCTGCTGCCGGCTGACGCGAGCGCGCGGGCCAGGGCGTGGTCGCCTCGGGCAACCAGTTGTAGGTTGGAGTCCACGTACGCCTGGATCTTCTGTCCGGGCGTGCCGGCCGCGTCCATGCGCTTCTCGACGTAGGCCGACCAGCGGGGAAACGTCTCGGTGACGAGGGCGTCGAACATGTCGGCGCGGGACTTGAAGTACGAGTAGACGCTGGACCGGGCGAGACCTGCGTGCTGGGCGACCTCGGCCAGACCAGGGATCTGCTCGGGGTGTTCCGACAGCAGTGCGCGGGCCGCGTCGAGCAGCGCGGCACGTTGGGCTGCCCGGTGCTCGGCGACGGTCGCGGCCTGGATCTTCGGCACGCCGCCCCCCTCGTTCCGGACGGGCGTGGCCGGCCCGGCCCTGCGGCCGGGCCCGCCCCGTCGTCGCGTCAGCTGCTGGCCGCGAGCTTGCCGTCGACCATCTCGTAGACGGTGTCACAGTATTGCAGGACGTCGTGGTCGTGAGTGACCATAACCACCGCTACCGACCGCTGCCGGGCCTCGTGGGCCAGCAGCTGCACGATCTCGTGGCTGCGTGCCCGGTCCAGCGCCGCCGTCGGTTCGTCGACAAGCAGCACGCTGGGCTCGGTGACCAGCGCGCGGGCGATCCCGACGCGCTGACGTTCGCCGCCGGACAGCTGGTGGGGGCGGCGGTCGGCCTTGTCCGCCATGCCGACGTCCGCGAGCAGTTCCAGCGGGTCCCGGCCGGACCGCTGCGAGCGAGGCCCCAGCCGCAGGGGCAGCCGCAACTGGTCGACGGCGGTCAACGCCGGCAGCAGGTTGCCCGACTGGAACACGAACCCCACGTGCTGGCGGCGCAACTCGGTGCGCGTCCGGCGACTCGGGACCGTCATGTCCTGACCGGCCACGGTGACGGTGCCGTGGTCGGGCCGGGCCAGCCCGCCGGCGACGGCGAGCAGGCTGGACTTGCCCGCACCGGACGGGCCCACGACCGCGGCGAGTTCACCGGGTCGTACCGTCAGATCGACGTCGTCGAGCGCCTGCACGGTCTCGGCGGCGTTGCCGTGCCGCAGGGACACCGCACGCATCACCAGGCCGAGCCGCTCGGACGCGTCGTCGGCGGGTGTGGTCGAAGCGGTCGGAGCGGGACGGCTGCTCATCGGTTTCCTCCCAGAGCGGTGGCCGGGTCGACAGAGGTGATGCGGATGACCGCCGCGCCGGCGCCGACCAGACCGAGGACGACGAGGCCCACCCCGGCCGCGGAGATGCTCGGCATGCTCAGGGCGAACGGGATACCGCTGCCGGTGATGAGGGCACCGAGTGCGAGCCCGATCCCCACCCCGATGGCGACGGCAGCCGCCAACAGCACGAGTGCCTGGGTCAGCGCGTCCCGCAGCACCCAGCCGGTCGAGGCACCCAGCGCCCGCAGGACGGCCACCTCGGGCTTGCGCTGGATCGCCCACACCGCGAAGAACGCGCCGGCGACCAGCGCCGAGATCGCGTACAGGAATCCCTGGATCAGCCGCAGGGTCGTCGTCTCGGCGGTGTATCCCGGCGAGGCCCCGTAGGACTCCTTCAGGGTCAGGCTCTCGGTGCCGGCCGCGGTGTCCCCGGCGGCCAGGTCGACGGACTTCCCGTCGTCCGCGCGGATCGCCACCGCCGTGATCTCCGTTGCGGCGCGCTGCGGCAGCGCCGTGCCGGGGGCGGTGCCGGACTTGATGGCCTGCCACGCCGCCAGCGGCACGTACGCCACGTCCACGTGACCGAAGGTGTCCTGCTGCTCGGTGACGCCGACCACCCGCAGCCGCGTGCCCAGCCTGTCGATGGTGACCGTGTCGCCCAACTGCAGGCCCGCGTCCAGCGCCGTGGGGCTGACCACGATCCCGTCCTCGGTGCCCAGTCGCTCACCCTTACTGACCGCCGGCGACAGGAAGGAGTCGGACGGCACTCCGAACAGTGCCAGGTCGATCTCGGTTCCCCGGTCGGTACGCGTGTTCACGAGCGTGTTGCCGAACGGTGCCGCGTCGGCCACGCCGGGCTGGGCGGCCCACTCGTCCACCGCCGACAGGTCCACGACGCTGCGGGAGAACGCGGAGTCACGCTGGACGTCGTGCGCGAAGGCGAACGAGGTGACGGGCAGGTTCTGCAGCCCGGACACCCCGTCGCGGACCAGCCCGACCGACAGCCCCGACAGCATCACCATCAGCACGGCGATCAGCGCGATCACCGCGCCCATCAGCGCGAACCGCAGGCGGGCAAAGCTCAGCTCACGAATGGCGAGGAACATCAGCGCCCACCCACGTGGGTTATCGACATCATGTCGACATGTTATCAACATGGTGTTGGTAAAAGCCGGCGTGCTCCGCTGTCGACTCCGCCACAGCGCACGCTGCGCAAACAGCCCCTGGGCGAGCTCATCGCCCGGTAGTGATCAGGCGTCGCCGAAGACGCGGCGGGCGGTCGCGTAGGTGTCCGCCCCGAACAGCACCAGGCGGGCCTCGGTGACGGCGGTCGGGGTGGCCGAGCGCAGCACGGTGAGGGCCTGGCGGACCGCGTCGTCGGCCGGCCAGCCGTAGATGCCGGCGGAGATCAGCGGGAAGGCCACTGTGGTCGCGCCCAGTTCGTCGGCCACCCGCAGGCTGTTGGCGTAGCAGTCGCGCAACAGCGCCGAGCGGTCCTCGGTGCCGGACCAGACCGGCCCGACGGTGTGGATCACCCAGCGGGCCGGCAGCTCGCCGGCAGTCGTCGCCACCGCCTGCCCCGTCGGCAGGCCTCTGCCGTAGCGGGACGCCCGCAGCGCGCGGCACTCCGCCAGGATGGCGGGGCCGCCGCGCCGGTGGATGGCCCCGTCGACACCACCGCCGCCGAGCAGGGACGAGTTCGCCGCGTTCACTATGGCGTCCACGCGCTGGGCGGTGATGTCCCCCTCGACCACTGTGATCTCCACGGTCAGCTCCTCTCGACGGGCCGGCCGGCGGGCGGCGCGGACAGTGGACCGTCGATCGGCTGGCCGAGCGAGCGGCGGGCCAGCAGGGTGGCACCGGCGACCGCCGCCGGCATGATCAGCACTGCGCCGAGCGGAATCAGGAAGCAGAGGAAGACTGCCACCCCGAAGCCGAGCGCGGTGGGCCGGTCGGCCTTCAGGATCGTCCGACGCTGCGGCAGGCGCATCCCACGCCGGTAGAACGGCGCACCGACCAGCTCCACAGCCAGGAACCACCCACCCACGGCCGCCCCGATCACCGGGACGACGGTCTGGCCGACCACCGGGATGAAACCGGCAAGGAAGAGCGGGATGCCGACAAGCGCGGTGAGCGCCACCAGGCGTACGGAGTCGGCGAGGCTGCGGCGCAGCGACGACCAGAACGGCACGTCCACAGCGCCGGGGGTGCCGCCGTAGCGCAGCTCCACCTGCTCGGAGATCTTCTCGTAGAACGGGTCGCCGATGACCAGGGTCACCGCGGTGAAGGTGAGCACCCCGAGCAGCCCGCCGAGCCCCAGGAAGGCCAGCCCGGCGACCACCCGGACCAGGCTGCGGCCGGTCTTCGACCAGTCGTCGGCGAACGGGGTGACAAGCGCGGCGAGGTCGTCCACGAAGTACACGAGGGTGGCGAGCGCGGCCAGGAAGAGCGCGCCGGAGATCAGCGCCGGCACGATGCCGAGCAGCATCAACCCCGGGCTGCGGACGTAGAGACCCAGCCCGCGCAGGAGCAGCCCCGCCCCGGCGAGAAAACGGCCGACGACTCCGGTGACCGGGCTGGCGACTCTGCTGACATCCACGATCGAGCAGCCTATCGACAGGTCGACCGGTCCGCCGGGCGGAGCCCTAGGCCGTGTCTTCAAAGGATCTTGATGTCGGATGATGTAGCGCGTGGGTCGTCGCTACGAGTTGTCTGATGTCGAGTGGGATGCGCTGTCGA
>NZ_JBEZFA010000013.1:0-171716 GCF_040649215.1 Micromonospora sp. NPDC049044
ATTGACCGCATTGTCGGTGATCGAAAACTTCGCACCCATCCGAAGCCCCTCCCGTGAACTCGACCCACAGTCACTCGAACATAGACACCCAACGACATTCACGTGCTACCCGAGTCGCATATCTCGCACAATCTGCGCGACCAGGCCAAGAACGATCTCCTGCGTACCGCTCGCGAAATCAGCCCAGTGCAGCGCATCGGTGGTCCGCAGGGCCGGGTCGAACGGCAGGACGAAAGTGGGGAGATCGCCGAGCGACGGCCCGGACGCGGCAGCGCCCGGCTGCGGGTCCTTGTCGACAAGCACCTGGACGCCGACCCGGTCGAGCGGCTCGCGCAGCAGCGGGGCGATCCAGGACCGGCAGCCGACAAGCGACCGGAGACCGCGCTCGTCGTTCGGGGCCACGAGCACCACCCGATCGGCTCGGGTCAGCACCGCCGGCACGACCGGATCATCGGTGAGCGGCGGGGTGTCGACGACCCGCACGGGGAACCAGCGGCTGAGGGTGGCCGAGACCGTGCCGTACTCGGCTGCCGTGACCGGTGGCTCGGCGTCGCCCGGGGGGCCCGCCAGCAGCATCGCCCGCTCGGCCAGGGCGAGACGCTCCCGCAGCCACCGCTGGCCCACAGCCGGCCGCCGACCGGCGGTGGCGCCGCGCAGGCCGAGACCGGAAAGCACCACCGCGGTGGACCCACCGGCCCGGACCGCCAGCCGGGCGTGCAGGCCGCCGCCGTGCCCGGTGTCCATGGCGAGCACCTTGGTGCCCTGGTGGCGGGCCAGCACCGAGGTCACCAGTGCGGCCACTGTCGAGCGGCCGGTGCCCGAGCCCGGCCCGACCACGGCGATCACGCCCGGCCGCAGCCGGGCGGAGAGGGTTTCCTCGCGCTCCCGCTCGGCCCGCAGCCGTGCGGTGATGCGGGGGTCGAGGGCTCGCACCATCGTCCGGCCGATCTGTCGGTACTCGGTCATCGGGGTCCCCCGTATAGACGTTAGTTGTTAGCCTTGACGAGCGATGACGGGGAGGCGGGATGACGTACGTTCAGTATCCTTACGCGACGCTGGTGAGCCTAGGTGGAAACTTGACCACCCTCGCTGATCAATTGGAGACGGACCATCGCGGGGTGGTCGACTGCGCCGGTCTGACCGATGATCATGCTGACATCCAGAGCGCGATATCCGATTTTCGCGACGAGTGGAAGACCAGCCTGCTCGAGTTGATGAACAACATCGGCGAGTGGGGTGGGCTCTCCACCGCGATCGGCAAGATGGTCTCCGACTTCGACACCCAGACCGCCGCCGCGCTGCGTCCCACCGAATCGTAGGGGTGCCCGCGTGAGCGACCTCTCCATGCTCGATCCGCTGCCCGCCCACGACCTGAAGCTCAACCCGCATGCCCCGCACCCGGACTTCCCGTGGTTCATCGGGGTCCCCTCAGACTGGGTGCTGCTCGACACCAATCCGGAGTCCTGGCAGCGCAGCGCCGCCCGGATGGTCGATGATCGCTTCTTCGGGCAGCGGTTACGCGCCGCCGAGCGCCGGGAGGTCCTCCAGTTCGTCGAGCAGCTCGTCGCCGACTGTCAACGCGCTGGCGCGTCGCTGAGCCTGGTGCAGCTCGGTCGGATGTCCACAGGTGCGGTCGGCAGCGCCGGACTGCACCTGGGTTGGTTCAACTCGGCCCCCCAGCCGGCCGGCCTGGCCCTGGTCCGGCAGACGTTGCCGCGCACCGGCACGGCCGAGGAGGTCGAGACGCCGGCCGGGCCGGGGGTGTTGCATCGCGACGTCGCGTCCACGGTGCCGCCGGGCGGCCTGACCCGGGTCCGTTCGACAGTGTTGCAGCTGTTCCTGCCGCTACCCGGCACCACCTGGACGGCAGTGCTCAGCGCCGCAACACCGCACCCCGAGATGGAGCAGGTGCTCAACGACGTGATCGTGGCGGTGGCCCAGAGCATCAGGCCGGCTGACCCCGATGACGTGGCGGCGGCCAACGAGGCCAGGCGCGACGAAGAGGCCCAGCGCGACGTCGAGGCCGGAAACGACGACGAGGCCAGGAGTGACGACGCCGGGCGCGACGATGACTGACGACCGGGTTGGGCGCGGTCGTGGCTGACGGGCGGGACCGAGTCGTGGTCGAGGCGCACGCCCTGCGTACCGCGACCGCCAAGGCAGCGCTCCTGCACGGGTCCCGGCGCGGCCCACGTGACCTGCGCCGTCCCTACGCGACGGTGATCGCGAGCCTGGTCGTCGGTGCCCTGTTGCTGATCGCGGTCTGGGCGATCACGAGCATCGGCGGTCTGCTCGCTCAACAGCGCCAGAAAAGGGGCCTGGCCCCGACCAGCGCCACGGAACAGGTGTCGGACGCTTCGCGTCCCCTCCTGCTGCGATCGGCGCGGCCGGCGAGCTGGTCGGGGCCGACCACGGCGACCACACCGCGTTGATCGGCTGATCAGGGGATGCGGTCGGCGCTCGGCTCAGCCGGCCGCCCAGTCGAAGCCACCGAAGACCGCGATCACCAGCGGCGCGAGGCTGACCACCGCGAGCACCTCGGCCAGGTCGAAGATTTGTCGCAACCGGGCCGCACCCACGTCGTCCAACCGGGGACGGCCCGCCCAGAGCACGGCACCCGCCACCACCAGCACACCGACCACCGCCAACCAGGCCCGCACCGCCTCGTCGGCGTCGGCGAGCCGGACGGCACCGAGCACCGCCACGGTGGCCGCCGTCACCGGCGGCACGAGCATGGGCAGCACCTGACCAAAGCGGGTGAAGACCCGCGACCGCAGCGCGAACACCAGCCCCAGCACCGCACCGAGCAGCACGCCGACCCCGGCCGGGCCGGTCAGCAGCACCACGCAGGCGGCGGTGGCGGCCAGCGCGACGCCGACCACGGCACCGGACAGCACGCTCTGCCCACGGCGGACCGCCGCCGCGACCAGGTGCCGACCGACCCACTGGCTCTCCTCCTGCCGGCGCAGCAGATCGACGAGGCGGGCCGAGCCGAGCGCGAGTTGTGGCGCCAGCCCCACCGCGAAGACAACCACGACGGACCCGACGGCGGCGGCCTGCTGCGGATCGAGCCCGGCGGCGAGCAGCGCGGTGCCGAGCCCGCCGAGCACCGTCACCGCGAGCCCGCCAGCGGCGACGCCGTACCATCGCTCCCCCGCCAGCACGAACAGGGCGGCACCGAGACCGGCACCGAGGGCACCGGCGGTGAACCAGGCCGGCTCGGGCCAGTCGGCCGCCCGGGCCACCGCGACGCCGGCGACCAGCCAGGCCGGCACGGCGGAGGCGATCAGGAGTGTGCCGCCGGGCCCGCCGAGCATCCGGCCGGCGAGCACCGCCAGCGCGGCCACCACGAACAGCATGGCCGGCGCCGCGGCCACCGGCACCGGCATGGTGGTGAGCGCGTACGTGAGGGTCAGCACCGCGACACCGGCAAGTGCCGCGCTGCCGGTCACCCGGGCGGCGTCGCGCCATTCGCTGCCGTCGCCGTCCAACGTGGACTGGACCTCGTCCACCACGTCGTCGACGAACGGTGGCAGGGGTGCCTGCTCGGGCGGGGTCAGGTAGAGCGTCTCGGCGTCGATGATGCCCGCCTCGTCCAGGGAGCGGCGGGGGTCCAGACCACCGGCGGCCACCGTGGACAGTCGCCAGCGCCCGGCGGCTTCGGGCGCGAGCGAGAGCAGCTCGCACACCTGCGGCACGAATTCCAGCACCGGGCGGGCTGCGGGCAGGCTGATGTCGAGGCTGCGTCCGCCAGCCACCACTGTCACTCGGGTGAATCGGGTTGCCATGACCCTCCGTCCCCGCACGGTCGGCTCACTGTGTGGACCGGTACTACTCTAGGCAGTCGAAGCACTACCGGTAACCCGGCGAAGGCACCGATCGGTTCGGCCCGGAAGGGGTCGCGATGACGCAGCGGGTGATTCACCGACCGGCCCGGGTCCCACCACCGGAGCCGGAGTCGACAGCGCTCGACGTGGTCTCGCCACCGGCGGTGCCGGACGGCGGCGGTGGGTTCGCGGGCGTCATGCAGGTCTTCCTCCCGATCATGGGCGGGGCCGGCATGTTGCTCATGATGATGGCCAACCAGAACCCGATCATGATGATCGCCGGGCTCGGCATGCTGGTCGCCACTGTGTTCGGGGGGATCGCCGCGTACGTCACCCAGCGCACCGGAGCGGCCCGTCGCTTCGCCAGACAACGGCAGCGGTACCTGGAGTACATCGACCGGATCCGCGACCAGATCCGGGCGGACGCGGTCACCCAGCGGGCCACTGCCCAGCACCGGCACCCCGCTCCGGAGGTGCTGCCGGACCTGCTCCGTGACCCGCACCGACGGTGGGAGCGACGGCTGGCCGACCCGGATTTCCTGGTGTTACGGGTCGGGCACGGACAGGATCGGCTGTGGCGTCGGGTCACTCTGCAGGCCGACGAGAACAATCCGATGGTCGATCTGGACCCGGTCACCCTGGCCGCCGCCCGGCTGGTCGTCGACCGGGACCGACTGCTCGACGGCATGCCGGTCGCGGTGCCGGTCACCGGTGTGGTGTCGGTGGTCGGCAGCCCGGCCGCCACCCGCAATCTGGTACGGGTGCTGGTGGCGCAGCTCGCCACCCTGCACGCCCCGGACGACGTACGCCTCGCGTGGCTGCTCGGCGGCACCGCCGGGCCGGAGTTCGACTGGCTGAAGTGGCTGCCGCACTGCCTGCACCCCAGCGAGTACGACGGCCCGGCCCCGCAGCGACTGGTGGCCGCCGAGCCGACTGCGCTGGCGTCGCTGCTCACCGCGGAGCTGTCCCGGCGCGTCGGTGAGGTCAACCGGGCCCGGCGACTTGGCGATCCGCAGCACCGGTTCCGGGGCAGTCGGCTGGTGGTCGTGGTCGACCAGATCTCCGCCGGCCGGGCCGACCCGCTCGGTCACCTCGAAGCCGGCCTCGCCCCCGACGACCTGGGCATGGCGGTGGTGGTGCTCGTCGACGACCAGCAGCACGAGCCGTCCCAGGTCGACGTCCGGGTGCTCTGCGAGGGCGACCAGGTCACCGTGCAGGATCTGCGCAAGGTCACCGATACCCGGGCGCAGGCGATCCTGGCCGAGCGCGAGCGGTTGCGCGGCGCACCCGCCGGGACGGTCGACCAGCTCGACCTGGCCGAGATGGAGCTGCTGGCCCGACGGGTCTCGCCGCTGCGGTTGGTGGCCGACACGGTGGACGACGCCCCGTTGGAGGCGACAGTCGACCTGCGGGGCCTGCTCGGCATCGTGGACGAGGCGAGCTACGACGTGCGTTCACTGTGGGCGCCCCGGATGCTCCCGGACTTCCTCACTGTGCCGTTCGGGGTGGGCCCGGACGGCAACCCGGTGCACCTGGACATCAAGGAGTCCGCGTTGGGCGGCATGGGGCCGCACGGGCTCTGCGTCGGCGCGACCGGCTCCGGCAAGTCCGAGGTCCTGCGGACGCTGGTGCTCACCCTGGCGATGACCCATCCGCCCGAGCGGCTCAGCCTGGTGCTCGTCGACTACAAGGGTGGCGCGACCTTCGCCGGGTTGGAACACCTGCCGCACACCTCGGCGATGATCTCGAACCTGTCCGACGACGCCGGCCTGGTGGACCGGCTGCACGACGCGATCCAGGGCGAGATGAAGCGCCGCCAGCAGATCCTGCTCGACGCCGGGCAACTGGCGAACATCACCGAGTACAACAGGCGGCGGGACGCCGGCCGGCCGCTGCCGCCACTGCCCAACCTGATGGTGATCATCGACGAGTTCAGCGAGCTGCTGACCGCCAAACCGGACTTCATCGAGCTGTTCATCGCCATCGGCCGGATCGGCCGATCGATAGGCATCCACCAGATGCTCGCCTCGCAGCGGCTGGAGGAGGGTCGACTGCGCGGGTTGGAGTCGTTCCTGTCGTACCGGCTGGGCTTGCGCACCTTCAACGAGCAGGAGAGCCGCACCGTGCTGGGGGTGCCCGACGCGTACCGGCTGCCGCCGCTGCCCGGATCGGGCTACCTGAAGGTCGATACCACTGTCTTCGAGCGGTTCAAGGCCGCGTACGTGTCCGGCACGTACCGGCCGCCGGCCGGCGAGGAGGTGGTGGACGCCGCACCCGACCCGACGGTCTTCCTGATGTACAACGTGGCCCGGCACCTGCCGAAGCCGTTGACGACCGAGGAGTCAGCGGCGGCCGACGAGAGCGTCTCGGCGCCGAGCACCCTGGACGTCGTGGTGGACCGGTTGCGCGAACACGGGCGGCAGGCGCACCGGATCTGGCTGCCGCCACTACCTGCCGCGCTGCCGCTGGACTCCGTCGTCGGCCCGCTGGAGATCGACCCGGCGTACGGCCTGGTGGCCCCGGTGGAGCGGCGCGGGCGGCTGCGGATTCCGCTCGGCCTGCTCGATCGACCCACCGAGCAGAAACAGGAACCGTTCGTGCTCGACATCTCCGGTGCGGGTGGGCACGTCTGTGTGCTCGGCGCGCCGCAGACCGGCAAGTCGACGTTGCTGCGCAGCCTGGTGTCCGGTGCCGCGCTGACCCACACGCCGCAGGACATCGCGTTCTACTGCGTCGATGTCGGTGGCGGCGCGCTCAACGCGCTGGCCGGGTTGCCGCACGTCGGTGGGGTGGCCGGTCGGCTGGACCCGGACCGGATCCGCCGGACGGTGACCGAGGTCAGCATGTTGATGACCGAGCGGGAGGAGCTGTTCGCCGCCCACGGCATCGACTCGATCGACACGATGCGGCGGATGCACCGGGAGGGTCGACTGCCCGAGTTGGCCGCCGCCGACGTCGTGCTGGTGATCGACAACTATCCGGTGCTGAAGACAGAGTTCGAGGATCTGGCCGATCTCGTCCAGGACATCGGCTCGCGGGGGCTCGGCTACGCCGTACACCTGGTGTTGACCGCCGGTCGATGGTCGGACCTGCGGATGCAGCTCCAGGCGGTGATCGGCTCGAAGATCGAGTTCCGGTTGAACGACCCGCTGGACTCGACCATCAAGCGGCAGGCCGCCGAGAACCTGCGCGCCGACACCCCGGGCCGTTGCCTGACCCAGGACGCGCTGACCGCGCACATCGCGCTGCCCCGCATCGATGGCAGCGACGACGTGACCACCCTGCCGAAGGGGCTCGACGATCTGGTGTCCCGGGTGGCCACGGCCTGGACCGGCCCGTCGGCGCCCGCCATCCGGATGCTACCCACCATGATCGGGTACGGGGAGGTGGCCAACGGGCTCCCCGCCGACCGGCGGGTCCGGCTCGGGCTCGACGAGGCCGAGCTGCGACCCACCATGCTCGACCTGTTCGGCACCGACCCGCACCTGCTCGTCTTCGGCGACTCGGCAAGCGGCAAGACGTCGCTGCTCCGCCTGCTGGTCCGGGACCTGAGCGCGCAGTTCACCGACGACGAGTTGGTCTTCGCGGTCATCGACCTGCGGCGCACCATGCTGGACGCGGTGCCCGAGGCCTATCTCGGCGCGTACGCCGGCACCGCCAAGGCCGCCCAGGGCCTGGTGCAGAATCTCGCCTCGGTACTCCACGACCGGCTACCACCCGACACTCTCACCGTCGATCAGCTACGCAGCCGGTCGTGGTGGACGGGGCCGGAGATCGTGGTGCTCTGCGACGACTACGACCTGCTGCCCACTGGCGGCGCCGGCCCGTTGGGGCCGTTCCTGGAGTTCCTGCCGCAGTCGAAGGACCTCGGCTTCCACCTGGTGCTGACGCGGCGCAGCGGCGGCGCCGGCCGGGCCATTCACGAGCCGGTGCCGCAGCGGATGAAGGAGGTCGGCTGCGCCGGGTTGCTGCTCTCCGGCGAGCGGCAGGAGGGCCAGCTCTGGCCGCAGGCCCACCTCTCCGTCCAACCCCCCGGCCGGGGGCGGCTGGTGCGTCGTGGCCGTCGCACCACGCTCGTGCAGTTGGCCTACGTCGAGTAGGCCGACGCCCCGCCCGGGCCGGAACCCGGGCGGGAGCGGATCACCGCAGGTGAAACCGGTCGTCGACCGCGAGGGCCGCCAACTGCGGCACGGAGAAGGGCAACCTGGCCAACGCCGCCCGGGTCTCGTCGAGCTGCGCGCCCTGCGCCACGTAGACCACCACGCCGTCGGGGTGCCGGTACGCCGACCACTGGTCGAGCCGGTCGTCGTTGCCCGGTCGCACCACCACGCCGACCTGCGCCGCTCCGACGGTCTCGACCTGACATTCGCCCTGCATGCCCCAGAAGTTGCGGGCCAGAGCGCACGGCTCGGTCGGCAACCGGGTGCCGGCGTCGTGCACCTCGACGATCACCCGCCCGGTGCCGTTGCCCTGGGCCACGGCGACCGAGGAGAGGTAACTCCACCTGTCGACGCCGTCGACCTTCTCCTCGAACTGCGCCTGGTGGGTCCGCAACACCCGCTCGTCAGCCGGCAGGTCAGCCGGATCCTCCGGCGCGGTGAAGCCGGCAGGTACCACTGCGACGACCTCGTTGAGCAGGTGGACCCCCTTGTCGTACTTGGAGCCGGCCCGCGCGGTCCGGTCCTCCTGCGGTTGACCGTCCGGCCCGGTCGGCCACGGCTGCTTGGTGTCTGTCGAAGAACCCGGGGCCGGGAACCCGCCGCCCGCCGGCTGGTAGAGAGGGCCCTCCGGGCTGCCGACGGCCGCGAAGCCGGCTACCGCCAACACCACCGCCGCCGATCCGAGCGACGCCCACACCGCACGGCGGCGCCTGTGTGCCCGACGCGCCGCGCTGAGCGTGGCTTCCGTATCCGGCGGTGGAGGCGGGGTGGTGCTCGCCATCTCGCTGCGCAACGCGTCGCGCAACTCTTCTCCGTTCATCGTTCCCCCATCTCGATCCCGCTGTAGGTGGGTGCCAGGAGGCCGCGCAGCGTGTCGAGCCCGCGAGCCGCCTGGCTCTTCACCGTCCCCGCAGAGCAATCCAGCAGCGCCGCGACGTCCTCGACCGACTGGTCCTCCCAGTAGCGGAGGACCAGCACGGCCCGCTGACGCGGCGCGACGCGGGCCAGCGCCTGGAGCAGCACCAGCCGGCTCTCCGGCGAGTCGGCGACAGCCGCCGGCTCGGCCTCCTCGCTCCCCACCCGCTCGCGCCGCCACCAACCGCGACGCCGCTCGTCGAGGAACGTCCGGATCAGGATCTGCCGGACGTAGCTGTCGAGCACCTCGTGCCGCGAGATCCGGTGCCAGACCCGGTAGAGCTTGACAAAAGTGGTCTGCACCAGGTCTTCCGCCCGATGCCAGTCGCCACACAGCAGGTACGCGGTGGAGCGCATGGCAGCGGACCGTGCCGCGAAGTACTCGGCGAACGCCTTGTCGCGGTCGCTCATTCAGGCCTCCGATCCCCGTGTCGAGATAGTCACGCGGGGTCCGACCGGATGGGTTGCTTTGGAAGTCGGACACTTTTCTCGGTGGGATAAACGCGCCGGGAGGACGCCAGGCGCGCCGGGAAGTCGCTGGACGCGCCACCTCACCTTGACAGGTGTCGATCTATGCACTGGTGTAAGGACCAGGCACATCGATGTCCGTCAGGAGGGCACATGATCGTCCGACGACGGTGGACAGCTGCCGCCACCACAGCGATCCTGTTCAGCGCAGTGTTGTCCCACCCCTCTCCGGGAACCGCGGCACCCGCGGATCCCGCACCACAGATCACCCTGAGCGCCACCGAGACCGCACTGGTCCGGGTGCAGCTCCGCGACCAGGCACAGCTCGACCGGCTCGTCGCCACCGGTGCTGACCTGGCCAACCGGCCCCGGGCGCGGGACGGACGGATCATCGCCGACCTCGTGCTCAGCGGCACGCAGCTCGCCGAGCTGACCGCCCAGGGCGCGAAGGCCGTACAGGTCGTGCAGCGCGCCGGGGACGGCAGCCGCCACCATGCCGAGAGCGTGCGCGCCGCGCAGGCCCGCACCGCCGCCGGACTGCGCGCTCCGGCCGCCGGCCAGCGGACCACCGCCGCCGCGGCAGTGGACACCCTCCAGGTGCAGCAGGCGTACTGGTGGACCACGAACGGTCAGACGTTCCTCCAGGCCCAGGTGGCCACCACCGCCACCGACGACCCGGACGTGGAGATCACCGTCAGTTGGCGAACGGCGGACGGCGCCACCGGGTCGTTCCCGCTGTACCGGTTCGAGGACTCCGGCGAGTACCAGTACCACTACAACCTGCCCCAGCCGGTGCCGAGCCGGCCGGTTCAGTTGACCGCCACCTCCAGCCTCGGCGGGGTCAGCCGCGTGATCACGCCGACGCTCTGGCCGAACGCGACCCCACCGCCCCTGCCGACCGGTTACCAGAAGGACTTCATCGACGCGTACCTCACGCCGACCGACATCCAGGCGCGGATCAAGCGACTGGCCCGCCAGTACCGGGATCTGGTGGACGTGATCGACCTGCCGAACAAGACCCAGGGGTACCGGCGCAACGCCGTCGCGTACCTGGGTGATCCGGCGGCTGCGGCCGTGGTGGTCGAGTCGGTCCGCTTCGGCGACCAGGGCATGAACGGGGTGCAGGTGCGGACTGTCGACCCGGGTCGGCGGAACCGACAGTTGACCGTCGGTTACCGCGATCGCGTGCTGACCGTGTCGCTTGCCACCGACACCGCCGGCAAGACGGTGAGCACCACCGACGAGGTCGCCGCGGCGATCAACGCCCGCCAGCCGAACCGGTTCCGGGCCACCGTCGAGGACGGCTCGACCGGGCTGCCCATGCCGGTCGCCGGTCCGGCCCGGCTCGACGACGGACTGCAGGGCACCGAGGTGCCGAAGCGGCCGTGGACGGTGCAGGCGCTGCGCCTCGGCGTGCACCGGGACGGCTCCCGGGTCGGCGTGCTCGCGTACTCCCAGGAACACGCCCGGGAGTGGGCCACGCCGCTGGTGACGCTGGAGTTCGCCGAGCGGATGCTGGCGAACTCCCGGACCGACCCGGCTACCCGCGAGCTGCTGGAACAGGTCGACATCTTCGTCATCCCGACGGTCAACCCGGATGGCGCGAACTACTCGTTCAACGACTTCAACATGCAGCGCAAGAACCTCGTCAACCACTGCACCGGCGCGACCCGCGACCCGAAGTACCGCACCTCGTGGGGTGTGGACGTCAACCGCAACTACACAGTCGGGTCGTACTTCGACGGGTACGTGGGCGCCAGCGCCAACTGCCTCTCCGGCACCTACGCGGGCACCGCCGAGCTGTCCGAGGCGGAGAGCAGCAACGTGATCGCGCTCGCCCAGGCTCACCCGAACATCAGGTTCGCGATGAACGTGCACTCCTACGGTGGGTACTTCATGTGGCCGCCGGGGGCGTACCGGGCCGATGGCCGGATCACCCTGCCGCGACCGTCGATCGACGAGTCGACGCTGTTCCTCAACAGTGCCCGGCGGATCGTCGGCGCCATCGCGCAGGAACGCGGGACCGTCACCTGGCCGTCGCAGACCGGCCCGGTCGCCGACGTGCTGTACTCCGCCGCCGGCAACTCGGCGGACCAGCTCTACTACGAGCTGGGCATCTTCGCCTGGGACTTCGAGGTCGGCAACGACCTGTGGAACCCGGCGACCGGCGAGTGGGAGGGCGTCGGCTTCCAGCCGCCGTTCGACGAGGCGCACAGCGAGTCCCAGGAGTACGCGGGCGGGCTTGTGGAACTGGTCCGGGTGGCCCGCGACCACGCGGCGGCCCAGCCCGCCCCCTGATCCTCTCGGCGGTGTCGTGTCCGCGCCGGGGCACGACACCGCTCCGGGAGCCATCGGAGCAGCCGGCGACATTTCGCCAGTTTCCGCCCAGTGACCCGTGGGTACGGCCTAGTGCATGGACACGAACACGACAGCCCACCTCATTGGCGGCCCCTACGACGGCAGCACCCACGACACCGGCGGCGAGGCCCTCGTCGAGGTGGAGAACGACGGCATGATGCACCGCTACATCAAGACGACCAAGCAGCACGACGACGGCCAGCCGCTCTACAACTACGACGGGATGGTGGCCCCCGACGGCGGCGAGCCTGGCGTCGAGGATCCGGCCGCCCGGGTCGTCTCGCCCCGCGCCGACGCCGAGGGGCACGGCGGCAGCCACTGACGCCACCGCCGGGATCGAAGGACCCCGAACGAGGTGACAGCCGGATCGGCCGGACACGGATGAACCGTGGCCGGCCGGGTAAGCAGCAGCCTTGCCTGGTGGGGAGACGACCGGTGTCGCGGCGTGCCGCGAACGGGCGTACGGGCGGGCGGCGAGCCGACCCGCCCGTACGCGCCCCGCGATCAGTTCGAGGAGATCCAGTTCCAGGCCGACACGACCCAGTCGGTCTGCTGGAGCCACGCCACGCCCAGGCCGACGAGGAACACCGCGGTCGCCAGGTGAGCGCCTCGGGCGCTGCGCCGCACCCGTCCGAGCTGCCGCTCCCACACCACCCGGCCGACCAGTCGGGACAGGGCGAACAGCCCGATCGCCACCAGCAGGCTGAGCACCAGCACCAGCAGCGGGCCACTCAGGTCGCCCTGGCCGGAGAGCGCCCAGATCCCCCAGCAGACGAACGCGAACATCCCAGCCGCCGAACTCCACTCACCGCCGCGCCGCAGCTGCGCCATCCGCCAGCTCAGCGGCCGGCGCGGGGTGGGCTCACCGGGCCAGCCGGTGCCGGTCGGCTCCTGCTCGACCACCGGGAACGGCTCGGTCCGCGGGCTGCGCGGCTGACCCACCGGAGCAACGCCCCGGCGAAACCCGTCACGCTGCGGCGGCACCCCGACGCCGGCCTGCGGTGGCACCTCCACGGTCCGCTCCGCCCACGGCTGCGTCTGGTCTGCCATCTCGTCCTCCCCCTGACCGACGGCATCACCGCCGCCTGAATCCGAGCGTAACCAGCCGACAAACAGGTCGCCGAACCCGCCCGGGACGCGGACCGGCACGACAGTGCCGAATCGTCCGCCGGGCGGGGTACGGTCGGCTGATGGGTGACCCCGACCGACGACGGCGACGGCTACGCCACCATTCCGACAGTGAGGCGGCCGGTCGGAGCGCCGACAGCCCGACGGCCAGCACCGCCGGCGTGCACGACGGCGACGACCCGCCCCCGCGCCGGCGGAACTTCGGCGGTGACGAGCGCGACGGCGAGCGGGGCCTGCGCGGGTTGGTCGGTTCCGGGTCGTCCCAGGTGGGGCTCAGCGCCGCGCTACGGGCCCGGGACGCGGCCCGGCCCACCGACGACGACCTCGCCGAGGCGGAGGCCCGGGTGGTGGTCGTCCGACGCAACTGGGTGCCCCGCGAGGAGTTGCCCCGCTCGCCGCGCTGACCCGTCAGGGCAGGTCGGGCAGCTGCCGGGTCTTCTCGTAGTCGGCCACCTGGGCGATCCGACGGGCATGCCGCTCGTTTCCGGAGAACGGCGTGTTCAGGAATGCCTCGACGATGCCTGTGGCGTCGTCCAAGGTGTGCTGGCGGGCACCGATCGCTACCACGTTCGCGTCGTTGTGCTGGCGGGCCAGCTGAGCGGTCTCCACGCTCCAGGCCAGCGCGGCGCGGACCCCGGCGACCTTGTTCGCGGCGATCTGCTCACCGTTGCCGGACCCACCGATGACCACACCGAGGCCCGTCTCGTCGGCCACCACCTGGTCGCCGGTGTGCAGGCAGAACGTCGGGTAGTCGTCGTCCGGGTCGTAGCTGTGCGGGCCGACGTCGACCACGTCGTACCCCTGTTTGGCCAGGTGGTTGGCCAGGTGCACCTTCAACTCGAAACCGGCGTGATCGGATCCCAGGTAGACGCGCATACCGCGCAGTCTGTCAGGCCGCGCTCTCCGACGCCGCACGGGCGGCGTCGGAGAGCCGGGTTCGTCACACGGTCGGGTGTGGGACCGCTCAGCGCGGCAGCTCAGCGACGACCAGACCGCCGCGCGCCTTCGGGGTGAACCAGGTGCTCTTGCGGGGCATCTTCTCGCGGGCCAGGTTCACCGCGACGAAGTCCGCCACTGTCACCGGCGCGATCAGGATCGCCAACTCGGCCCGTCCGGCGTCGACCTCACCGGTGAGCCAGCTCGCCGGGTAGTCACCGCCGACGTAGGTGATCCGCTTGTCGCCCGGGTCCAGGCCGAGGGCGTCGCGCAGCAGCAGCCGCTCGACCAGGGCGTGGTCCAGGTTCTCCAGGTCACCGGCGGCCGTGGCCGGCAGGCGCACCGCGTACCCCTGGTCGCCGAGGCGGAGGTGCACGGTGCCGCCGGCCGCCGGCACCTCGACCGGGCC
The DNA here is from genome assembly GCF_040649215.1 of Micromonospora sp. NPDC049044. Taxonomy (NCBI): domain Bacteria; kingdom Bacillati; phylum Actinomycetota; class Actinomycetes; order Micromonosporales; family Micromonosporaceae; genus Micromonospora; species Micromonospora sp. NPDC049044. The sequence continues at coordinate 14,202 of NZ_JBEZFA010000013.1, forward strand.
GTCGATCGGCGTGACCTCGGCGCCCGCCGCGCGCAGCCGGTCGAGCAGCTCGGCCGGGGTGGTGGTCAGCTCACTGACAAGGCGGTTGTAGGGCTGGATGGCCACCGACGCGGGCGTGGTGACCACGGCCAGGAAGCGCGGCAGCCCGCCGGTCTGTGCGGCCAGGCTGCGATGGTTGCCGTCGGCGACCACCAGCTCCCCACCGCTGGCGAGAGCGGTGAGCGTCGCCTGCTCCGGGCCGGGACCGAGCAACCAGATGGCATGGGTGCGGCCCGCCTGGTCGGTGTCCGTCGCGACGGGCGCACCGGCCGTCTCGGTCGCCGCCGCGAGCGCGGCGTGCAGCTCGTCGCCGCGCCCGGTCTGCAACAGGAGTACGGGTGAGAGCAGGTGGCCCAGCGCGTCGGCCAACGCCACCCGCTCGCGCACCTTGGCGATGAAGACGTCCTCGTTGCGGATGACAAGGCCCGGCTCGTCGGCCCGGGTGGAGATCTGGTCGGTGTCCACCATCGCGAACAGCCCGTACGCCGACTCCTCGCCGGGCGCGCTGATCCGGTAGAGCACCACCACCTGCTCGGCGGGGGTGTAGCTGCCGTCGGCCTTCGCCTCGGCGAGGCGGGCCACCGCGTCGGGCAGCGCGTCGAGGAACGACTTGCCCAGGCTCTGCGGGGCGCGATGCGGCATCTCGATGCCGAGAGCACTGTGCGGGTTCGCCTCGATGATCGCGGTGATCTCCGCGTCGTCGGCGAACTCGTCGTAGTTTTGCGCGCCGGTGCCACCAGTGGTGACCCACGCCCGGGAGATCGGATGCACGACGGTCATACCCACTGACGCTACCGGCGGCGGTGTCGCCGCCGACGGGGACCCGCGTGGGGTCCACCAGATGAAAGGGGCCGAGCCGGTCAGCTGGCGCGGTCGGAGGTGCCCCGGCGGTGCCTGCCCGCCGCCGCCGGTCCGGCGTTCACCCGTCGACCGGTCCCGATCGGCCCGGTGTTCACGGCCCGGCGGGGCGACGCGGGCGGCCCCGGCACCGGACGCTCGGGAGGCGGCGACGGGACGGGTCGCGGGCTCAACGGCGGTGTCGGCACCGGTCGCGGCGCGGCGGGGGCCGGCGGGGGCGGCGCGGGTTCGGCCGGCGCGGCAGCGGCGAGCGGTGCCGCCGGCTCGGCCGGGGTCAGCAGGGAGGTCACCGGGACCCGGGCCACCCCGACCACGATGGGCGGGGCGAGCAGATCCACCACGTGGGCGGGAAGGTCGGGACGGACCGCCGGCCAGCGGGAGTCGTCGACCGACCAGTAGGCCGCGCCGGGAGTCTCGATCACCCCCGGCCGGGTCAGTTGATCGTCACCGGACGCACGGTGCTTGGCCATCGGGAATGCCTCCACGAACTGCGGCGTGCGGCCCTGCGGGCCGCTGCGGCGGACATGCAGGCCAACGACCCGGCAGTCGACCGGTGACGGGGGCAGGCACGGCGGACCCACGACACGCCGAGCGCGCACGGCGCGGTGCCGCCCGGCACTGGCCGGGCGGCCCGCCGTGTCTCAGTCGAAGATCGGATCCTGCTCGCGGGTGCGCTTGAGCTCGTAGAAGCCCGGGGTGCCGGCGACCAGCAGGACGCCGTCCCAGAGGCGACCGGCGGCCTCCCCCTTCGGGGCCGGGGTGATCACCGGGCCGAAGAACGCGACAGGGCTGCCGTCCGGGCCGGGCGCGTGGACGACCGGAGTGCCGACGTCCTGCCCGACCGGGCGCATGCCGGCCTCGTGGCTGGCCCGCAGCGCCTCGTCGTAGTCGGTGCTCTCGGCGGCAGCCGCCAGCGCCGGGTCCAGGCCGGCGTCGGTGAGCGCGGCGACGTAGAGCTCCTCGTTGCGCTCCTGCTTGCCGAGGTGGATCCGGGTGCCGAGCGCTGTGTAGAGCGGACGCAGGGCGTCGTTGCCGTACCGTTGCTCGGCGGCGATGCAGACCCGCACCGGGCCCCAGGCGGTACGGAGGAACGACTTGTAGTCCTCGGGCAGCTCGTCCCGGCCGTCGTTGAGCACGGCGAGGCTCATCACGTGGAAACGGATGTCCACGGCGCGGACCTGCTCGACCTCAAGCAGCCAGCGGGACGTGATCCAGGCCCACGGGCAGGCCGGGTCGAACCACATGTCGGCGGTGACACGATCGGTCACGGTGGGGTCCCTTCGCGCGGTTGGCGTCGCAAGCCCGACGCCTTTCGAGAATCTTCACCCCGCAGCGCGTCGATCGGCACCCGAATGAGAGCGTGACCTCAGCCACCGCAGGCTGCCCGTACGTGGAAGACTCGAATCGGGCTGACCGCCACGAGCGGATGGCGAACGGGCGCCGCCGGGCGTACGGCGAGATGTGGGATGGAGACAAACAGTGCCGGGAGTGCGCAACCTGACGCAGGTCGAGGCGACCGAGCGGGCCCGCCTGCTCAACGTGACGGGGTATGACATCAGTCTGGACCTGTCAAGCGCCGTGCTGGCGGCCGAGGGCCGCACGTTCCGGTCGACGACCGAGGTCCGGTTCCGCTGCAGCGAGCCCGGCGCGAGCACGTTCATCGAGTTGGCCGCCGAGTCGGTGCGGTCCGCGACGCTCAACGGCACGCCTGTCGACCTTGCCGACTGGTCCGCCGAGAAGGGCCTGGTCCTGTCCGCGTTGGCGAGCGACAACACCCTTGTCGTCGACGCCGACTTCGGTTACTCCACGAGCGGGCAGGGCCTGCACCGGACGGTCGACCCGGTGGACGGCGAGACGTACCTCTACAGCCAGTTCGAGACGGCCGACGCGCAGCGGGTGTTCGCCTGTTTCGACCAGCCCGACCTGAAGAGCGTCTACACCTGGCACGCCACAGTTCCGGCGCACTGGCGGGCGGTGTCCAACATGCCAGTGCAGCGGGAGGAGCCCGCGGGTGAGGGGCTCAAGACGCTGCACTTCACCGAGTCGCCCCGGATGAGCACCTACATCACGGCGATGTGCGCCGGGCCGTACCACGAGGTGCGCGACAGCCACGACGGCATCGACCTGGGGGTGTTCTGCCGGGCCTCGATGGCGCGGTATCTGGACTCCGACGACCTGTTCCTGATCACCAAGCAGGGCTTCGACTTCTTCCACGAGAAGTTCGGCGTGCGCTACCCGCTGCCGAAGTACGACCAGCTGTGGGTGCCCGACTTCAACGCCGGCGCGATGGAGAACTTCGGCTGCGTGACGCACGCCGAGTCGCACTACCTGTACCGCTCGCAGGTCACCGACTACGAGTACGAGCAGCGGGCCAACACGATCCTGCACGAGCTGGCCCACATGTGGTTCGGCGACCTGGTCACCATGCGTTGGTGGAACGACCTGTGGCTGAACGAGTCGTTCGCCGAGTGGGCCAGCCACTGGTGCAACACCAACGCCACCCGGTTCACCGAGGCGTGGACGACGTTCCTGTCCATCCGGAAGAACTGGGGCTACCGGCAGGACCAGCTCTCCTCCACCCACCCGGTCTACACCGAGATGCCGGACATGGAGGCCGTCGAGGTCAACTTCGACGGCATCACGTACGCCAAGGGTGCGAGCGTGCTCAAGCAGCTCGTCGCGTACGTGGGTGAGGAGCCGTTCATCGCCGGGCTGCGGGCGTACTTCGGCAAGCACGCCTGGGGCAACGCCACCTTCGACGACCTGCTGACCGAGTTGGAGGCGGCCTCGGGCCGGGAGTTGCGCAAGTTCGCCGCGCAGTGGCTGGAGACCGCGCAGGTCAACACGTTGCGTCCGGAGGTGACGATCGGCGCGGACGGCACGTACGAACAGGTGGCGGTCCTCCAGGAGGCGCCGACGGCGTACCCGACGCTGCGCACGCACCGCATCGGCGTGGGCCTGTACGACCTGACCGACGGCCGGCTGGTGCGCCGTGAGCGGCACGAGGTGGACGTGACCGGCGACCGGACGGAGCTCGCCGAGCTGCGCGGCGTCCGGGCCGCCGACGTGCTGCTGCTCAACGACGACGACCTGAGCTACACCAAGCTGCGCCTCGACGACCGGTCGATGGCCACAGTGGTGCAGCACATCGGCGGCTTCGAGTCGTCGCTGGCGCGGGCGCTCTGCTGGACGGCGGCCTGGGACATGATCCGTGACGCCGAGCTGTCGGCCCGCGACTACGTGGCGCTGGCGCTGGCCGGGCTGCCCGCAGAGACCGACATCAACCTGGTCACCGCGACCCTGCGCCAGGCCACCACCGCGCTGACCCTCTACGCCGATCCGGCCTGGGCGCCGACCGGCTGGGCCGACCTGGCCCGCACCGCCCGGGACGCGCTTGCCGCCGCCGAGCCGGGCAGCGGCTTCCAGCTCGCCTGGGCCCGGGCGTTCACCTCGGCCGCCCGCTCCGACGAGGACCTGGCCACGCTACGCGGCTGGCTGGACGGCACCGGCGCGCCGGAAGGGCTGACCGTGGACACCGAGCTGCGCTGGACGGTGCTCGGCGCGCTTGTCGCCAACGGCGCGGCCGGCGCGCCCGAGATCGAGGCGGAGCTGGCCGGCGACCGTACGGCCAGCGGCGAGCGGGAGGCCGCGTACGCGCACGCGCTGGTGCCGACGGCGGAGAACAAGGCGGCCGTGTGGGCGCTGCTGACCGGCCCGGACGCGCTGCCGAACTGGCGGAACCGGGCGCTGTTGCAGGGCCTGGCCCACCCGACGCAGGTGGACCTGATCGCGCCCTACCGGGAGCGTTACTTCGCGGCGATCGGCCAGGTGTGGGCCAGCCGGGACAGCGAGCCGGCGCAGGAGTTCGCCCAGCTCGCGTACCCGGTCTACCTGGTGGACGACGAGACGGTGGCCGCCACCGACGTGTGGCTGGCCGAGGACGGCCACCCGGGTCCGCTGCGTCGCCTGGTCGCCGAGGGCCGCGACGGTGTGGTGCGGGCGCTCAAGGCCCGCGCCAAGGACGCGCAGAGCGCCTGAACAGCGGCGTGACCGGCCCGGGCCGGCGTGGGCGGAGAGCTCACGCCGGCCCGGGCCGTTATGGTTGCGGAAGGAGGTGAACGCGATGGCGCATCCGACCTACCAGTGGCAGCCCCCGGAGCGGGGCTGGCGTGAGCAGCAGCCGTCGACATGACCGGTTCACCAAACCGTCGCTCTACGCCGAGGCAGGCATTCCCGCCTATTGGCGTGTCGAACGTGGCGACTTCGGTCCCGTCGTATACCGCTACGAGCTGGTAAAGGGCGTTCACTACAACCTGCTCGGCACAGTCGGCCCGGACGATCCGGTGCAGATCGACGAGCCGTGGCCGATGCTCCTCGACCCCTCCGTCTGGCCCCGCTGAGACGTCCAGACACACCGAAGCCCGGCCCGCTCTCCAGCGGGCCGGGCTTCGTCGTACGAGGGGCTCAGCCCTTGCCGGCGTGGCTGGCGAGCTGGTCGAGGCCGTTGATGATGCCGCCGGCCAGGTCACCGCCGCTGAACGCGCCGGCCATGGAGAGCGCTGCCAGTTTGGCGTACGTGTCGGGGATGCGCTTGCGCGCGTAACGCCCGGTGACGATCTCCAACTGGCGTTGGTTGGGCGAGACCGCGATCAGCACCGACTTGTCGGGGTCGGCGAGCTGGCGGTGCAGCCGCTGGGCGTGCTCCCGGATCGGCTCGTCGAGACCGCCGACGAAGACCGAGAAGACCAGGCCGGTGCCCCTGTCAGCCAGGCGCAGCGCCTCGTCGATGCGCAGCAGCTGGCGGGTCGAGAAGGGCCCGTCCAGCACCTCGGGCGGATTTTCCGACCCGGCCTGCTTCTCACCAACGGTCACTTGCGCCTCCGGTTCCACCGGCCGGCGCCTCGACGCTGGCCTGCTCAAGCTTGTGGCTGGTCAGCGCGGGCGCCTGCGCCCCCGCCGTCAGCGCGGTGCCAGCCGAGTCGGCCAGCTGCTCCGGGCGGCCCACGAACCAGACCGGAGTGAAGTCGAAGGGCCGGCCCGGCCGGTAGCGCTTGGCGCCACCGCCACCGCCGGTGGCACCCCCACGGCTACCGGCGTACGACAGGCCGGCGATGACCAGCACCGCGGCCAACGGGATGCCGACGAAGACCAGCAACGTCTCGGTAACAGACAATCCCAACGCCCCCAGGCGGAAGAAGGACGACCTCGAACAACCGGGTCGGGTGGACGATCATGATGCTGACCACCCGGCTCCGTCACCATTCACGTTAGCGGAGTCGACGGCCCGCCAGATTGCGGGGTGCCGATCCCATCCGTCACTGGAGTTCTCCAGTTGCGCAGCGGTCGCGATCAGGCGCGCGTCGTCGCCGTACCGGCCGGTGAGCAGCACCCCGACGGGCAGGCCGTCGGTCGTGGCACCCACCGGCAGGGAGACTGAGGGATCGCCTGTCACGTTGAAGATGGCGCAGTACGGCGAGAAGCGGCGTTGCCTGTCGAAATCGGCCGCCGGGTCGCCGTCGGCGGTGAACCAGCCGACGGGCGCCTGCGGAGCCGCCAGGGTGGGACAGAGCAGCAGGTCGCAACCGGCGGTGCTACCGACGCCGAGACGGACCTGTGCCTGCAACTCGCCGAGGGTGGCGGCCAGGGCGCCGGCGGAGATCTCGCCACCCCGGGCTCGCAGCAACCGGGTGAGCGGCAGCAGCTCCACCTCCCGCGGGGGCGGCACCGGGACGAGCGCCAGCACGTACCAGAGGATTTCGAACAGGGGCCACGCCGCCGGCCCGAGTGGCGGTGCCACCTCGACCACCTCGTGGCCGGCCGCGGTGAGCAGCGCGGCGGCCCGGTCCACGGCGGCCACGCAGTCGGGGTGCACCGGCTCGTCGGCGAGCATCGGCGTGGTGAACCTGCCGATCCGCAGCCGGCCGGGCGCGGCGCGGCGGGCGGTGGCCAGGTAGCCGCCCGGCGGCGGGGTTGGCGGCAGGTAGGGCTCGCCGGGGACCGGCACGGCCATGACGTCGAGCAGCGCGGCGACGTCGGTGACGGTGCGCCCGAGCGGGCCGCTGGTGGGCAGGCCGAACGCGCCGGAGCCGAGCGGCCCACCGGAGACCAGGCCACGGCTGGGCTTGTAGCCGACCAGGCCGCAGAGCGATGCCGGGATGCGCAGCGAGCCACCGCCGTCGGACCCCTGGGCAACCGGCACCAGCCCGGCCGCCACCGCCGCCGCCGCGCCGCCGCTGGACCCACCAGCGGTGTACGCCAGTTGCCAGGGATTGCGGGCCGGCGGGGCGACCCGGCCTTCCGAGTAGAGCGAGCAGCCGAACTCGGATGCGGTGGTCTTGCCGAGGCTGACCAGGCCGGCGGCCTTGATGAACCGGACCACGTCGGCGTCGACCGGCGGCACGAAGTCGATGAACGCGGCGGAGCCGAAGGTGGTGCGGACCCCTGCGGTGAGGGTCAGGTCCTTGATCGCGGTCGGCACGCCGTGCAGCGGACCGCGCCGGTCAACGGGGGTGGCGTCGGCGGCGAGGGCGGCCTCTCGGGCGAGGTCCGGGGTGACGGTGACGAACGCGCCCACGGTGTCGCCGAGCGCCGCGACCCGGCGCAGGTGGTGCTCGACCAGCTCGACGCTGGACAGCTCGCCGCGGGCGATGGCGGCGGCCTGCTCCAGCGCCGTCAGGTCGTGCGGCTCGGCCATGCCCTCATCCTGCCCGCTGGGAGCGGCTGTCAGCGGACCGACACGGCGTCGGCATCGGACTGCGCCCTCGACCGCACCACCCGCCGGCATCCTTTGCTCTGCTTCAACAGAGGAAACAGCCGATGTCCGATTATCGGACACGTGGTGTTGCGTGGATTGAAGCAGAGCAAAGGCAACAGAACAGGTCCGTCGGCCCGTCGCAGCCGTCCGCCGTCCGAGGGCGCTACCAGGGGTACGCCGTCAGCGCCGCCCGTACAGGAAGCGCAGTGCGTTGGCGGATCGGAGCTTGTCGCGCTGGGCGTCGGTGAGGAAGTCGGCCGCGTCGACGACCGCGCCGGCCGGCCGCTCGCCCAGCGGGTAGGGGTAGTCGCTGCCGACCAGCACCCGGTCCTCCCCCATGGTGTCGACAAGCAGCCGCAACGCGGGTGGCGCGAAGACCACCGAGTCGACGCTGAACCGGTCGACGTAGCTGCTGGGCGGGGCGGCGGACGCACCACGGACCAGGTCGCCCCGGCGGTGCCAGGCGTTGTCGGCGCGGCCGAGCCAGAACGGAAAGCTCCCACCGCCGTGTGCGAAGCAGATCCGCAGCGTCTCGGGCACCCGGTCGAAGACCCCGCCCAGGATCATCGCCAGCACCGACAGGTGTGTCTCGGCCGGCATCCCGGTGAGCCAGCGGGCCATCCAGCGGTCCAGCCGCGGGCCGCCCGGCATGTCCCACGGGTGGACGAAGACGGGTGCGCCCACCTCGGCACAGTGCGTCAGGAAGGTGACCACCCCGGCGTCGTCCAGGTCCCGGTCGCCGACGTGGTTACCGATCTCGACACCCACGTGCCCGGCGGCCAGGCTGCGATCCAGTTCGGCGCACGCGGCGTCCGGGTCCTGTAGCGGCACCTGGCAGAACGGCACCAGTCGGTCGCCGCCGGCCGCGGTGACCTTCAGGGTGAGGTCGTTGAAGATCCGGGCGACCTTCACCGCCTGGTCGGCCGGACGGTCGTAGCTGAAGAAGACAGGCGTCGGTGAGACCACCTGCACTGCCACGCCGTCGGCGTCCATGTCGGCCAGCCGAGTCGAGGCGTCCCAGCACTCGGCGCCGACCGGGCGGAACTCCGTCTCCCCCACCATGATCATGGCGGCCCGCTCCGAATCGACACGCAGCCACGGCCAGCCGGACCCACCGCACGCCGCGCCGAGGTCCGGCCACCCCTTCGGTACGACGTGCGTGTGCACGTCGACCACGCCTGCTGACATCAGCCCTTGCCCGGGTGCAGGGTGCCGCAACTCGCGCAGGTACGCGCCGCCTCGTCGGCGTAGAACGCCTGGAACACCGGCGGCAGGTCGGCGGCGATGTCGCGGACCTGCAACTCCACCTCGTGGACCTTGTTGCCGCACTGCGGGCAGTACCACTGGAACGTCTCCAGCGTGCCCTCCTCCCGGACCCGCTCGACGACCATGCCGATGGAGCCGGCCTCGGGGCGCTGCGGCGAGTGCGGGGTGTTGCGCGGCAACATCCACATCTGACCCTCGCGCACGTGCACCGTACGCGGCCCCTCCGGGGTCATCAGATTGATGTGCATGTTGCCCTTGACCTGGTAGAAAAACTCCTCGTACGGGTCCACGTGGAAGTCGGTGCGCTGGTTGGGCCCGCCCACCACCATCACGATGAAGTCGTCCCCGCCGGGGAACATCTCCTTGTTGCCCACCGGTGGCTTCAACAGGTGCTGGTTGTCGGCGATCCAGCCCGGAAAGCTGAACGGTTCGGCGATCTCACTCACGACTGACCTCCCGAGGGAAGAAGGGCCACGGCCTGGATCTCGATGAGCAGGTGCGGGTGCGGCAACTGGTGCACGGCCACAGTGGTGCGGGTCGGCCCGGACGCGTCGAAGAACTCCGCCCACACCTCGTTGTAACCAGCGAAGTCGTTCATGTTGACCAGGTACGACGTCACCTGCACGAGGTCGGTGAGCTCCGCGCCGACAGAGCGCAGCAGATCGCCGATGTTCTCGATCACGGCCCGCGTCTGCACCCGGATGTCGAGGTTGGTGGTCCCGAACTCGTCGACAGCGACACCGGCGAAGCTGTTGTCCGGCCGCCGCGAGGACGTACCGGAGACGAAGACGAACCCACCCGCCACCTTGACGTGCGGAAAAGCCCCTCGCGGGACGGCCTTCCCGGCCACCACCCGCGCGGTCACGGCGACGCCCGAAGTGCGGCCGTGCCGAGCTTCTCCACTACCGCCCGCACGTGCGCGCCGGGACGCAGCGGAACGGCGGCGGTGGCGGCACCGGCCAGGAAGACCCACCCGGACTGCAACCGCACACCGTGCCGGCCGGCCAGTCGGATGCCCTCGTCGAGCGCCCGGCGCGGATCACCGAGGATCGCCGCAGTCGAGCCGACCTGGGCGACCCGCCCGTCGACCTCCAGCAGCACGCCCAGGTTGTCCAACCCGTCGGGCACCGGCGACCACGGCCCGATCACGAACGCGGCGGCGGAGGTGTTGTCGGCGATCACGTCCGGCAGCGAGAAGCGGAAGTCCGCGTACCGGGAGTCGATCAGCTCGATGGCCGGGGCGACAGCACGGACCGCGCTGGCGAAGTCGCCGACCGGCTCACCCGGCTCGGGCAGCCGGTCCAGCAGGAACGCCACCTCCGGCTCGACCCGGGGGTGGATGTACGCGGCGCTGTCCACCACGCCACCGTCGGGCACCCGCATCGCGTTTGTCAGCCGCCCCCAGATCACCTCGTCCACGCCGACCTGGGCCATCTTCGCCCTGCTGGTCAGTCCCATCTTCAGCCCGACCAGCCGCTCACCCGCGTCGACGCGGCGTTGCAGCAGCGCGGCCTGCACGGCGTATGCGGCGTCCACGTCCAGGCCGGTCTCGGCGGCGAGCTGCGGAATCGCGGTGGCGGTGGCCGCTGCCACACCCAGTTGCTCGGCGATCCCTGCGACGTCCGGTCCGATCATGAGGGCTCCTTGCCGGCCAGGTCGAGTGCGACGTCCACGATCATGTCCTCCTGGCCGCCGACCATCCGACGCCGGCCCAGCTCGACAAGGATCGACCGGACGTCCACGCCGTACTTCGCGGAGGCCCGCTCGGCGTGCCGCAGGAAGCTTGAGTAGACGCCCGCGTACCCCAGGGAGAGCGTCTCCCGGTCCACCTGGACCGGCCGGTCCTGCAACGGGCGGACGATGTCGTCGGCGGCGTCCATCAGCGCGAACACGTCGCACCCGTGCTTCCAACCGTGCAGCTCGGCGACCGCGACGAAGACCTCCAGCGGGGCGTTGCCGGCGCCGGCGCCCATGCCGGCCAGCGAGGCGTCGACACGGACCGTCCGGCCGTGGGGTGCGTCGGGGCCGACCGGCGCGGAGCCGGTGATCCGGCCGTGTTCGACCGCGAGGACGCTGTTGGCGACGCCGAGCGACAGGTTGTGGTGGGCGTGGATGCCGATCTGCGTCTGCGGGTCGAGGACCTGCCGGTACGCGTCGACCCGCTGCGCAACGTCGGACATCAGCAGCCGACCACCGGAGTCGGTGACGTAGACGCAGTGCGCACCGTACGACTCCATCAGCTTGGCCTGCCCGGCCAGCCCGGCCGGATCGTTCATGTGCGACATCATCAGGAAGCCCGACACGTCCATGCCGTTCTCCCGGGCCCAGGAGATGTGCTGGGCGGAGATGTCCGCCTCGGTGCAGTGGGTGGCGATCCGCACACTTGTCACGCCGAGCGCCTGCGCGGCCTTCAGATCGGCGATCGTGCCGATGCCGGGCAGCAGCAGGGTGGTGAGCTTCGCCGTGGTCAGCGCCTCGGCGGCTGCGGAGATCCACTCGGCGTCGCTGGCCGCGCCGTGACCGTAGTTGACGCTGGAACCGGCCAGCCCGTCGCCGTGCGCCACCTCGATGGCGGCCACCCCGGCGGCGTCCAGCGCGGCGGCGATCGTGCGCACCTGGTCGACCGTGTACCGGTGGGCGATGGCGTGCATGCCGTCGCGCAGCGTCACGTCCTGGATGTACAGGTCGGTCATGCCACCGCTCCCGTCGAGCGCAGGGCGACCAGCCGCTCCGCGGTACGCAGCGCGGCGGAGGTCATGATGTCCAGGTTGCCGGCGTACGCGGGCAGGTAGTGCCCGGCACCGGAGACCTCCAGGAAGACCGACACCTGCAACGCGGTGAGCTGCCGCCCGAGCGTCGGCACGTACGCCTGCACCCGGTCGAACTGCACGTCCTGCTTGAGCCGGTAGCCGGGGACGTACTCCTGGACCGTCGCCACCATGTCGGTCACCGAGGCGGCGATGGCATCGGTGTCCGCGTCGGCGTCCGGGCAAAGGCAGTAGACGGTGTCGCGCATCAGCAGCGGCGGGTCCGCCGGGTTCAGCACGATGATCGCCTTGCCCCGCTCGGCCCCACCGACCACCTCGATGGCCCGGGCCGTGGTCTCGGTGAACTCGTCGATGTTGGCCCGGGTGCCCGGCCCGGCGGACTTCGAGGCGATCGACGCGACGATCTCCCCGTACGCCACCGGGGTGACCCGGCCGACGGCGGCGACGATCGGCACCGTTGCCTGCCCGCCGCAGGTCACCATGTTGACGTTCGGCTCGTGCAGGTGCTCGTCGAGGTTGACCGGCGGCACGACGTACGGGCCGAGCGCGGCCGGGGTCAGGTCGATCACCGTGCGGCCGTGGGCGCGCAGCACCTCGTCGTGGCGTCGGTGCGCGCCGGCCGAGGTGGCGTCGAAGACCAGCTCGACGTCGGCGAACTCGGGCATCGCGACCAGCCCGTCCACGCCGTCGGCGGTGGTGGCCACGCCGAGCCGACGGGCCCGGGCCAGCCCGTCGGAGGCCGGGTCGATGCCGGCCATCGCCACCATCCGCAGGCTGTCGCTCAGCCGCAACACCTTGATCATCAGGTCGGTGCCGATGTTGCCGGACCCGAGCACCGCCACACCGACGCTCATGCCGACACTCCGCTTCGCTCCATGCCGCCCTGAGCGTCGACACACCTGCGCCGATGATTCGCTCGCTGACGCTCACTCATGACGACACTCCGCTTCGCTCCATGCCGCCCTGAGCGTCGACACACCTGCGCCGATGATTCGCTCGCTGACGCTCACTCATGCCGAGACCTCCTTGCTGAAGCAGGTGCGCACCGAGCCGAGCCCGGAGATCCGTGCCTCGTACGCGGCCCCCGGGGTGACCGGCACCATCGGGCCGAGCGCCCCGGAGAGCACCACGTCCCCGGCGCGCAGCGGGTCACCGGCGCGGGCGAGCGTGCCGGCCAGCCAGTGCAGCGCGTGCAGCGGGTTGCCGAGGCAGGCCGCGCCCGCGCCCACCGAGACCGGCTCACCGGCGTGCTCGAGCACCATTCCGCACAGCCGCAGGTCGACGTCGGCGAGTCGGCGGGGCGTGGTGCCGAGCACGAAGAGCCCGCTTGAGGCGTTGTCCGCGACGGTGTCCACTATGGAGATGTCCCAGCCGGCGATCCGCGAGTCGACGATCTCGATCGCCGGCAGCACGTGATCGACGGCGCGGATCAGGTCGGCAGTGGTGATCTGCGGGTCGGCGAGGTCCTTGTCGAGCACGAACGCGATCTCCGCCTCGACCCGCGGCTGGAGCAGCCGGTCGATCGGCACCTCGACCCCGTCGCCGACCGCCATCGCGTCGGTGAGCATGCCGAAGTCCGGTTGGAACACCCCGAAGGTCTCCTGCACCGCCCGGGAGGTCAGCCCGATCTTCGCGCCGACCCGGCGTTCGCCGCGGCCCTGCCAGGCCCGCGCCTGGAGTTGCTGCACGCGGTACGCGGACTCGACGTCGCCCTCCGGCAGCAGCCGCCCGCGCAGTGGCGGGCACGGCTTGCCGGTGCTGCGGGCGTCGGCCAACTCCCGGTTGGCGGCCTCGATGTCAGCTTCCACGCCCGCTCCCTCGCTACGGCTCACGACAGGTCCACGCAGACGTTCGTCAGCTCGGAGTAGAAGTTCAGCGAGTGCACGCCGCCCTCCCGACCGATGCCGGACGCCTTCACCCCGCCGAACGGGGTACGCAGATCACGCAGGAACCAGGTGTTGACCCAGACGATGCCGGCGTCCAGTCGGGCACCGGCCCGGTGTGCGACACCGACGTCCCGGGTCCACACGGTGGCCGCGAGGCCGTACTCGGTGCCGTTGGCCAACGCGTACGCCTCGTCCTCGGTGTCGAACGGCGCCACGTGCACCACCGGCCCGAAGATCTCCTCGCGGTTGGTGCGGGCGTCCGGGCCGAGCCCGGTGAGCACCGTCGGCTGCACGTACGACCCGCCGTCGCGGGCGTCGCCGAAGGTGGGCGCGCCGCCGCCGGTCAGCACCTCGGCGCCCTCGGCGCGGGCCAGCTCGTACGCGCCGAGCACCTTCGCCCGGTGCTGGTGGGAGATCAGCGGCATGGTGGCGGTGGCCTCGTCGGTCGGCCAGCCGTACGCCAGTTCACCGGCCCGCTTCGCCAGCCGGGCGGTGAACTCCTCGAAGACCTGACGCTGCACGTAGATGCGTTCGGTGCAGAGACACACCTGCCCGCCGTTGGTGAAGCTGGACCGCACCGAGCCGGCCACCGCGGCGTCCAGGTCGGCGTCGGCGAAGACCAGGCCGGCGTTCTTGCCGCCCAACTCGAAGCTGACCGCCTTGACCCCGTCGGCGGCGGCCCGCATGATCGCGCCGCCGGTTGCCGACTCGCCGGTGAAGGTGATCGCGTCCACCCCGGGGTGGCGGGTGAGGAACTCCCCCGCCGAGTCCGGCCCGAACCCGTGCACCAGGTTGAACACACCCTCCGGTACGCCCGCGGCGGCCATCACCTCGGCCAGCACCGTCGCCGAGGCCGGCGTCTCCTCGCTGGGCTTGACCACCACGGCGTTGCCGCAGGCCAGCGCCGGAGCGACCTTCCAGGTGAGCAGCAGCAGCGGCAGGTTCCACGGCACGATGACCGCGACCACGCCCACCGGTTTGCGCAGCGCGTAGTTGAGCGCCCGGCCGCCGGTCGGGGTGACAGTCGTGAACGACTCGGTGGGCGCGGTCGCCACGATCTCCGCGAACGCCCGGAAGTTCGCCGCGCCGCGCGGGATGTCGAGCGTGCGGGCCTGGGCGATGGACTTGCCGGTGTCGGCGACCTCGGCGGTGACCAGGTCGTCGAAGCGGCGCTCCAGCTCGTCGGCGACCCGGCGCAGCACCTCGGCGCGTTCCCGCTCACCCATCCGGCCCCACGGCCCACGCAACGCCGCCCGGGCGGCGGCCACCGCGTCGTCGACAGTGGACTTCGACGCCTCGACCACCTCGAAGACCTGCTCCCCGGTGACCGGGCTGGCCTTGGCGAACGTCGTTCCGCCGTCGACGAACTCGCCGCCCACGAAGTTGCGCAACCGGTGCGGGCCACCGGGCGCGTGGCCGGCCATCAGTCGTGGTTCCCAGGTGCCGGTCATGCGCGCCTCCCTCGGCTCAGTGCCGCACCGATCGCGCCGACCAGCAGCAGCGCGGCCCCGCCGACGACCGCCCCGAGCACCCGGTGCTGTCGGCGCACCCGGCGGCGCACCTGCGCGTACGGGGTGGTGGAGAACGACACCAACTCGTACTGCGAAACGTACCGGCCGGGCAGGGCCCGTTCCAGTGCGTGCTCCACCCGCCGCCGGGTCTGGAAGACCGGCGAGGCGACCTTGTCCCGCATCTCCACGAAGTTGGTGAGTGCCATCGTGGCGATGGCTTCGGCGTTCTCCTGCCGGCGTCGCTGGAACAGCGGGAGCGCCGCCAACCAGTCGTCGGCGCACTCGTCCAGGCAGCGGTCCAACTCGACAACGTCCTCGAACGCGCAGTTGGCGCCCTGACCGTAGAACGGCACTATCGCGTGCGCCGCGTCGCCGAGCAGACCGACCGTGCCGAACACCTGCCACGGTGCGCAGCGGACAGTGCCGAGCACGCCCACCGGGTTGTGCTGGTAGTCGTCGACAAGGTTCGGGGCCAGCGGGACGACGTCCGGGTAGTGCTCGGCGAAGTGCTCTTCGATCTCCGCCGGGCCGGTCAGCGCGGCGAAGCTGCCGGGGCCGTCGTTCGGCCAGAACAGCGTGCAGGTGAAGGAGCGGTCCGGGTTCGGCAGAGCGATCATCATCGAGGTGCCGCGCGGCCAGATGTGCAGGGCGTCCGGGTCCAGGGCGAAGTCCCCACCCAGCGGCGGGATCGTCAACTCCTTGTAGCCGTAGTCGAGGAAGTCCACGCGCTCGTCAAGCAGCCCGTACCCGAGCAGTTGCCCGCGCACCGCGGAGCCGGCGCCGTCGGCACCGAGGACGACCGACGCCTTCGCGGCGACCGGACCCTGCGGGGTGTCGAAGCTCAGCGAACCGTCGGTCGGGTCGAGCCCGACCAGCCGGTGGTCGAAGACGACCCGCACCCCGGGCAGCGCGGCGGCCTCGTCCAGCAGGGCGTTGTTCAACGCGCCCCGGCTGATCGAGTTGATCGCCCGGTCGCCGGCCGCGCTGTACGGCTGGAACTGCTGCTCCCCCACCACCGGGTGGATCATCCGACCCCGCATCGGCAGCGCGTCGCTGAGCACCTGCTCGGCCAGCCCGATGCGGCGCAGCGCGTCCAGGCCCCGCTCGGAGAGCGCCAGGTTGATCGAGCGCCCCCGCTCGGCGGTGCCGTCGCGCGGGTCGGCGCGGCGCTCGTAGAGAGCCACCGGATAGCCCCGCCGGGCCAGGAAACAGGCGGCCAGGCAGCCGGCCAGCCCGGCGCCGATGATCGCGATCTCGTCGCGTCGCGCGGTCACGGGTTGACCTGCCCGACAGTCGCCGCCAGCGCGGCGGCGGCCCGCCAGCAGTCGAGGTACGTGGAGTAGAGCGGCACCGGGGCGAACCGCACGACGTCCGGTTCCCGGGCGTCGGCGATGACGCCGTGCTCGTACCGCAGGCGTTTGGTCAGCTCGGCGGCGCTGCCGGCGCCGATGCGCACCGAGAGCTGGCAGCCCCGCCGGGCCGGGTCGCGCGGGGTGACCACCCGCAGCGGCCGGCCGACGACGACCTCGTCCAGCAGCGACTCCAACCAGCCGGTGAGGCGCTGGCTGCGCGCCCGCAGCGCCGGCATGCCGACCGTGTCGAACAGCTCCAGCGAGGTACGCACCGGACCCATCGCGAAGATCGGCGGGTTGGAGATCTGCCAGGCCTCCACGGTGGCCGGTGGGCGGGACACCGCTGTCATCTCGAACCGGGTGGCCGCTGCGGTGCTCCACCAACCCTCGAAGCGGGGCAGGTCCGGATCGCCGAGGTGCCGCTCGTGCACGAACACGCCGGCCAGGGCACCGGGTCCTGCGTTCAGGTACTTGTAGGAGCACCAGGCGGCGAAGTCGACGTCCCAGTCGTGCAGGGCCAGCGGCACGTTGCCGACAGCGTGGGCCAGGTCCCAGCCGACCACCGCCCCGGCCGCCCGCCCGGCAGCCGTGATCGCCGGAATGTCCAGCAGCTCACCGGTGAGGTAGTTGACCCCGCCGAGCAGCACCAGTGCCACCCGGTCCCCCTCGGCGGCCAGGTAGTCGGTCACATCCTCGGTGCGCAGGGCGTCCTCACCGGCGCGCGGACGCAACCGGACCACTGCCTCGTCCGGGTCCAGGCCGTGGAACCGGGCCTGGCTGCGCACCGCGTAGCTGTCCGAGGGGAACGCCGCGTCCTCGATGACGATGCGGGTGCGGACGCCGGCCGGGCGGTAGAAACTCACCATCAGCAGGTGCAGGTTGACGGTGAGCGAGTTCATCACCACGGTCTCCGCGGGCCGGCCGCCGACAAGTCGGGCGGCCGGCGCGGTCAACAGCTCGTGGTACGGCAGCCAGGCGCGCTCCGCCTCCAGGTGCCCCTCCACGCCGTGTCGGGCCCAGGCGTCCAGGTCGGCGAGGAGTTCGTCGCGGGTGGCCCGGGGTTGCAGGCCGAGCGAGTTTCCGGCCAGGTACGCCGCCTCGGGGTGGTCGCCGCCATCGGCCGGCGGCACGTGGAACAGGTGCCGGTGGCCGGGATCGGCCTCGTCCCGGCGCTGCGCTTCTTCTTGAGGGGTGTGCATGTCTCGCTCTCCGGTCACATCGCGGTACGGGCCGACCACAGCTCCGGGAAGACCACCCGGGACATGCTGCGCTGCAGCCACGCCAGTCCGGCGGAGCCGCCGCTGCCGACCTTGGCGCCCATCGTCCGCTGCACCGCCTTGACGTGGTTCCAACGCCAGTCGCCGAACTCCTCGGCGACGCCGCTGAGCGCCTCACCGAGCAGGCGCAGATGGTTGTCCGGGCCGGTGTCAGCGTAGATCCGTACCCAGGCCGCCTCGACCGACGGCTGCGGGTCGTGCTCCACCGCCACATCCCGGTCGAGCAGGTCGGCGGGGAGGTCGAAGCCGCGCCGGGCGAGCAGCGCGACCACGTCGTCCCAGAGGCTCGGGGTGGCCAGCGCGGCGCTCAGCGCGCCGTGCACCTCGGCCTGTCGGCGGAACGGCCTGATCAGAGCCGGGTCGCGCAGCCCGAACAGGAATTCCAGGTGGCGGTACATCGCCGACTGGAAGCCGGAACCCTCGCCGAGCAGGTTGCGGAACCTGTTGAAGTCGGCCGGCGTCATCCAGCGCAGCCCCTGCCAGGCCGCGTTGAGCCCCTCCAGGTGCAGCTTGGCGCGGCGCAGCGGGGCCAGCGCGTCCCAGACCTGGTCGGCGCGGAGCAGGCGCTGGGTCTCCCGCAGCTCGTGGCAGGTCAGCCCGAAGTACAGCTCCATGATCTGGCTGACCATCAGGAAGGACATCTCGCCGGGGTCGTCGCTGAGGGGCTGCTGAAGCTGGTGCAGCGCGCTGGCTCGCACGTACGCGTCGTAGGGCACCAGGTCGGCGAACTCCAGGGTCGGCTCGCCGCCGTTGCGCGCGGCCCGGGCGGCCCGCTGTCGCGGGGTCACCGGCCGCACCGAGGCGGGGCGGTTCGGCACCCGCCGCTCCGTCTGATCCACCAGTCGTCTCCCTCCCCCGGACCTGTCGACGTCATGATCTCGCGGCCGGATCGGCCTGCGGAATGCCGGATCAACGGCGCTCGCGGCATTGTCTTGGCAAACCGAAGGCAACTAGGCGAGATCAGTTCACGAAAGTAAGGTCTGAGCGTGGACGACATGGACTGGGCGCTGCTGCGCGAGTTGCAGGCCGACGCGCGGCTCTCCTTCAGCGAGTTGTCCCGGCGGGTGCACCTGTCCCCGCCGGCCGTCGCGGAGCGGGTCCGCCGGCTGGAGGAGGCCGGCGTGGTGACCGGCTACCACGCCCACGTCGACCTGACCCGAGCCGGGCGCACAGTTGTCGCGCTGATCCGGATGTCCTGCTACGGCGCGCGCTGCATCCTGCACGACCCGGCGGTGGCCGACTGGCCGGAGATCCTGGAGATCCACCGGATCACCGGCGACGCGTGCAGCATGCTCAAGGTGGCCGCCGGCTCGATCGGCGACTTCGAGGCGGTCATCGACCGGCTCGCCCCGTACGGCCAGCCGTCGAGCACGATGGTCCTCTCCTCCCCGCTCGACTGGCGACCGATCACCTCGCTGCCCAGCCCCCGCCGCGGCTGACCCGGGTTTGGCCCCGAGCCAGCGGGAAAGCAGCGCCGTGCCTAGGTGACGCCCGTCCTTCCGTCCGGAGTGCCGCCCTGCGGCGCGGAGGCGGAATGAGGGGCGTTGGGTTCCGGCGGTCGTCGCCGGTTGGGGGGAAATCATGCAGGCAATCCGCACGATCAACCGCGCGCTCTCGTCCGCACTGACACTTGTCGCGCTGGTCGGGGCGTTCGTCCTGATGTCGGTGGCGCCGGCACGTGCCGGCGAGAACATCTTCGTCGAGGTGACACCGAACAGCGTCCAGGCCGGCAGCCGGGTGAGCATCAAGGCGAGCTGCGACAACGACAACAACAACAGGCAGTCCAGCGTGCACTCCGACGCGTTCGGGCCCGTGACGCTCAAACCGGACAAGGGCTTCCTGACCGGGCAGGCCACGATTCCGCGCGACAAGGCGGCCGGCGACTACCCGGTCGACCTGCGCTGCGAGAACGGCGAGACGTCGTCGACCATGCTCACCGTGCTGAACATGGCCTCCCCCAGTAAGGGACCGGCGACCGGCGGCGGCGGGACGGCCGGCGGCCGGGGCACCGGCTCGTTGCTGGTGCTCGGCGGCGTGGCGCTGGTCGCCACCGCTGTGGCGCTCGGGATGGCGGGCGGCCGACGTCGGACCGGAGCCGGCTCCTGAGCCGGGTGACCCATGACCCGCGATGCCGCGCGTGCGCGGCGGGACCGCGATGCCGCGCGTGCGCGGCCGGACCGCCGTACCCGCTTCCAGGCCGGGACGCTGCTGCGCGCCTCCGGCCGGCTGGTGGCCCGCGCCTCCGGCCGGCTGGGTCGGGTCGCCGGGCAGGCCGGGTCGGCAAGTGTCGCCACCCCGGATCCGGCCGCCGCCCCACTGCCGCCGCGCCAACCGACCGGACCGCTGTCGTTCCGACCTCGTTTCGGTACCGGACCGGGGCTGCCGGTGCTGGCCATCGCGGCGGTGATGGTGCTTATCGTCGCGATGCTCGGCGTCGAGCAGGTGACCGGGATGAGCCTGCTACCGGACCGGCTCAGCGCCGGGTTCCGACCGCCGCCGAAGAAGTTCCCGGTGTTGCCGGCCAGCCGCCCGACCAGCCTCGCCATCGAGAAGATCGACCTGCGGGCACCCGTTCACGACGTGGGCATCGCCCCGGACGGCACCATCGCGGTGCCGGACGCGGCCCGCGCCCAGGAGGCCGGCTGGTACGACCAGGGACCGACCCCGGGTCAGTACGGCCCGGCGGTGATCGTCGGGCACGTCGACACCACAAGCGGGCCGGCGGTCTTCCACGGTCTACGCGAACTGCGTGACGGCGACCAGATCGAGGTCACCCGCACCGACCGCAGCGTGGCGGTCTTCGAGGTGAACTCGGTGGAGAAGTTCGACAAGGGCCGGCTGCCGGTGGACGAGGTGTACGGCGACTTCAGCCACCCGAGCCTGCGACTGATCACCTGCGGCGGACAGTGGGTCGGCGGCGAGACCGGCTATTCGGACAACGTGGTGGTGTTCGCCTCGCTGATCAAGGCGCGGGACGGTGGTTGAGCGGCGTCGAGGTAGTCGGCGAGTCGGGCGGCCCCGGTGAGCATCGCCCGGCCGCGCTCGGTCAGCCGGGCCCGCCACCGACTCAGCGACGCCGCGAGCGGTTCGGTGCCGCCCGCACCGCGCACCTGACGCAACACGCCCGCGATGTGGTCGAGCCGGTACCCGCCGCGGCGCAACAGGTGGGCCAGCTCAGCATCGCGGACGTCGTCCGGAAGGTAGACCCGGTAGTGGGTCGCCGGATCGCGCCCCGGTCGCAGCACCCCGGCCCGCTCCCACTTGCGCAGCGTGGCGGGTCGGACACCGAGGCGGTGCGCCAGCACGCTCACCGACACGGGCTTCCGGGTCTGCGGTTGCGGCCGCGTCGCGGTCAGTGCCACCACCGCCGTCTCGACCGCGTCCAGGGTCTCCCGGTCGCGCTGGAGCAGAGCATGACCCTTGTCGATGGTGCGCAACGCCGCGTCGGTCTCGCCCCGGTTGACGGCCCGCATGATCTCGCCGCTGGCCGCGTAGCCGTGACCGGCGACCAGCGCGAGGTAGGCACTCAACGCCTTGGCGTGCGTCTCGGTGAACCGGCGGTAGCCGTTCGGTGTGCGCTGCGCCGGCGGCAGGACGCCGTCTCGTTCGTAGTTGCGCACCGCCTGCGCGGAGAGACCGTGCACACGCGCGAGGTCGACCGGACGGCGTACCCCATGGTTTGAAGGTTTGTTGGTCGGCACCCGTGCTCCATCGCTGCTGAGTCTCAACCGCTGGTTCAACGATACGGTTTATGGAATGCCAGCTTTTCTCGACCTGCTCGGGGTGTCCCCGGAGCTACTCGCGCTCGGTGAGCCGACGCACGGCGAGCCCGCCTTCCTGCAACTGCGTAACGACGCCTTCATGTCGCTGGCGGCGCACGGCTACCTGTCGATCGCGCTGGAGAGCGACCGGGCGGCCGGGCTGGTCGCCGACGCGTTCGTGCAGGGCGACGCCGCAGTGCCGCTCGAACGGGCGCTCGCCGAAGGGTTCAGCCACGGGCTCGGCGCCGCCCCGGCCAACCGCGACCTCCTGGTGCGGATGCGCGAGTGGAACGCGGGACGACCACCCGCCGAACGGCTGACGTTCCACGGCTTCGACGCGCCGTTGGAGTT
The DNA here is from genome assembly GCF_040649215.1 of Micromonospora sp. NPDC049044. Lineage (NCBI taxonomy): Bacteria > Bacillati > Actinomycetota > Actinomycetes > Micromonosporales > Micromonosporaceae > Micromonospora > Micromonospora sp. NPDC049044. Next base: position 36,025 of record NZ_JBEZFA010000013.1, read on the forward strand.
GGACAACGCCCCGAGCCCGCGTCGCTATCTCACCCAGGTCTGTGACTTCCTCGGCCTCGACCGATCCGCCGAGATCGACGACCTGGTCGGGGCCGAGTCGCGGTGGGCCGACCCGGCCGCGGTCTGGGAGCCGGGCCGGTCGGTGGGGCGCTCGAGCGACGCCCAAGCACTGCGGGTGCTCGCCGACGACCTGCTTACCGAGTTGTACCTGCGGGCGCCCTCGCGGGCCGCGGGCTGGCCGACGGCGCTCGTGCACGCGACGTCCGCGGTCGCGGTGCTGCGCTACCACGCCGCGGCCGCCGCACCGCTGGCGCAGGAGGAACGCTTCGTCCGCCTGGCCGCGGTCCGGGACGCGCTGATGGCCGAGAACCTGCTCGCGATCCGATCCGTCGAGGCCCACCGTGGGCCCACACTGGTCTTCGGGCACAACACGCACCTGCAGCGCCAGCCGGGCACGATGACGCTTGCCGCAACGGAGGTGTCGTGGGCCGGCGCCGGCGCGATCATCGCTACGCTGCTGGCCGACCGGTACGCGGTGATCGTCGGCAGCCTGGGCGCGAGCCCGGCGCTCGGCATCGAGGCGCCCGCCGCGTCGACCTATGAGGGCAGACTCCAGCAGGACACGGGCATCCCCCGGTACGTGCCGGCGTCCGGCATCGCACCGGCCGAGCGGCGGACGCACGACTACCGCTACTTCCCGCTGGACCGAACCACCATCGAACACGCCGACGTGGTCCTGCACGTGCCGACCGGCGTCGACGCGGCAGTGCTCGCCGATCGGATCGTCGCGCTGGCCGGCGTCGAGCAGGTAGTGGCGAGTGCGGAGAACGGATCACCCGAGGCGGCCTGGGGCGACCGTTTCTTCTTCGTCGGCCCGGATCGCCGGCAGCCGTTCGCCACAATCGTCGAGCAGGACGTGCCCGGCTTCGACGAGGCCGCCCAGTTGGACCGCCCTGGTGTCTTCCGGCTCAACCTGGACCTGGGCCGGGACGAGTTCGAGCGACTCTTCGGCTTTCCGCCCAAGGCGTTCGAGGACCACCGGGACGAATTCGACTTCGCCCGGCTCGACACCCTCACCCCGCACCCCGGCTACGCGCTGCACGGCTTCGCGAGCATCGTCATGCCCGGTCCGCAACTGCTGCCCGAGATCGACCGGCTGCTGGCGGTCGCACACGGACGAGCAGTCGAGCGCGCCGCACGCAAGGCAACCCGCAAGCAGCGCTGAGGCAGCAACCCCGAGGGCATCGCACCCGGGCAGCCGCACCAAACGGCACATCCGGGCTGGTCAGCCGCCGCTGGCGGAGTCAGGCGGCGGCTTCCGGCTCCCGCAGGTCCAGCCAGTCGGCCCAACGGGGATCGGGGGCGCGGTGCCCCAGCACCCGCCAGGCGGTGCCCTTCGGCGCGGCGGGCAGCGCGTGCAACCGCCACCCCATCTCCGCCGGCGTCTTGTCGCCCTTTGTGTGGTTGCACCGGGCGCACGCGGCGACCACGTTCTCCCAGGCGTGCCGGCCGCCCCGACTGCGGGGGAAGACATGGTCGATGGTCTCGGCCGGGCCTCGGCAGTACGCGCACCGCCACCCGTCCCGGGCGAAGATCGCCCGCCGGGACAGCCCGACGTGGGTGCGGTACGGCACGCGGACGAAGCGGGTGAGCCGGACCACGGAGGGCACCGGGAGCGCGTCCCGGGCGCTGTGCAGGATGCCATCGCCGTCGGCGACACAGACAGCCTTGGCGGAGAGGACGAGAATCGCGGCGCGACGCACCGACACGACACACAGCGGCTCGTAGGTGGCGTTGAGGACCAGAGCGCCAGAGCCCACCGTGGGTCGTATGTCAGGCATCGCGATCACCCTCCCGGTTCAGCGGCTGCTGCGCACCGCCGTCGACCGAGCGCGGGCATGACCACCCACACGGTCGACGCCGGGCCGATCACCGACGTCCGTTGCGCCAATAGTCCCTGATCGGACCCCGGATTGCACGTACTAATCTCTTACGTGGTAGAGGGATCATGAACAATCGCTCACATCCGCGGCCCGAGCTGGGCGAACCTTGCCGTTGCCTGACAGTGGTTGACAGCCCTTGCCAGCCTCAGTTGTGCCGGATCTGTGCCCGATGATCTTCGGGCCGCCCCGCTGCTGCTGCGCCCTCAAGCCATCCCGTCGGCCTTCGTCCGCACACCGTGGAGTGGGTGGGGCCTGCCCGGTCAAGGTGGAGCACACCACCGTCTGAACGACCTTGACCGGGCAGGCCCCATCCGCTCGGCTCTGCCCGGACGGAGGTTGTCGGGATGGCGCCCACCATCCCAGAGCGCCCGAGCGCCCCGCCGGGGGCGTACCTCTTGGACCTTCTGAATGGCGTTAGCGCAGACGGGAGTTCGAACTTCCGAGGTCACGTGCATGCAAGACCGGCCGTCAAGGGAGCCCGTCCACCAAGAGGAAACCGGCCGCATTATCGAGTAGAGGTTCCACTGCTATGGATGTATCCTGTCCGGCTGCCTACTTGCTGGAGGCGTCCGATGCAGGAAGAATCGATCTTGTTGCAGTTTGTCGATGCCCGCATTAGCGAGATTGGACGACCGGAGGATGTCGACATCGACAGCCTCATGGAAGAGGCAGTCTCTCTCGCCGACGAGCTGGTACCTACTCAGATGAAGGCAGTCAGGGAGAGGTCGGCATCTCGTGTGACATGGCGGCGTAGAACTGGACATACGGTACGCCGCAAGATTCACCGTGACCGGAAAGAAGTTATTGACGCATACGACCATCTATTAGCGACTAGCGAAGAAATTCACTCCCGCGCGATCGACAACATGGTGCGCAAATGGAAGCGCGACAATCCGTCTGGACCCCGGAAAGCCTCCACCAAGTCTGGCATAGATGACGCCCTGACCGGATCAGATCTTAAGATGTTCGTGTTGCTAAGCCTCTTTGGGCGGGCATGCAAAACAGGTTCCGAAGTTGGACACCTAGCTTTCGGGGGATTTTCAGACGGTGCTACGGCCAGGCTGCGAACGCTGTACGAGCTTGTGATGATCCAATGCGCCCTGGCCATCGCGCCGTACGAGGTTTGCGAACGCTATCAGGCATACGCAACGATCGAGTATCTGGCAGATCTAAAGGAGCAGCGGAGATACAAGGAGGCTCGATCCCTAGCCCTGGATGAAGTCGACACAGAGATTGCGGAGATTGAAGCTGGGGCCAGGAAGCTGTTCCTTCAGTATGGGCGAGAAATCCGACGCCCTTTCGAGTGGGCTAGGCCGTTATTCCGCAGCCCTATAGGTCGCATAACATTCTCCGACCTCGACAGACACATCTCGGGTCACGGGTGGAGGACGATGTACCTCACAGCTAATCACCTCATCCACGCCGGATCTTTCGCCACCGTGAACGGGTTCGACGTAAGCAAACGCTATCTGAACTCAACCAGAGCCGCGCTCGACGATGACGGGCTGCTCTTCGTAATACAAGGTTCAGCCGCGCTGATCGAACTAGCCACTGAGGTCTTCTGTCGGCAGTTTGCCTGGGAGACGGGCGACCCCGACGAATGCCTTTCGAATAAAGCGGTGAAGGAAGCAGCACGGGCAGTCGTCGCAGCTGCCGATTCAGAACCTCACCAAGTTTAGTCCAGCCCGAACCGGCAGATCTCTAACGGCATTCAGGGATTGGTCGTTTAAGATAAAGCCCCGTGCTGCCGATCCAAGCGGCCCGGGGCTTCTCGCTGTGCCCCGTCGCGCCGCCGGCGGGCTATCACCGATCGCGCTGTGGCCGAAGGCCTAAGGCGCGAGCGGCGGGCCACCGGCCCGGCCCAGGTTCGACGGCGCGAGCGGCCTGCGAAGCGGGCCGCCTTGATCTCGTACAGAAAGTTCTCACAGGGGCACTACTTAGGCCAGACCACACCTAGTCAGCGGCTACCCCGGCACGCCGATCCGTAATAGAATACGGGTGGCCGAAAAAGAGTACGGCTAGAGTTGCGTACACAAGTCGTAACTCTCGGTTGACCAGGGAGGTTGGCTGCATGTTTGCACTAGTAGTGCGATTCGATCTCAAAGACGAGGAGAGCGCGCAAGCGTTTGACGCGCTTGTCGCAGAGACTGGGATTCAGATCCGTGCCCAAGAACCGGGGACGCTGATCTACGCCACGCACTCTGTCGAGGGGGAACCGCTCGCCCGAGTCTTCTACGAGTGCTACGCAGACCGAGAAGCATTCGAGGCGCACGAAGTGCAACCTCATGTCATCCGTTTCCACAAGGAGCGCGAACCGTACACACAGGACGCGCGGGTTGAGTTCCTAGCGCCCGGACCTAGCAAGGGCCTTGGTTCACTAGATGCCTGACAGCAATGAGCAAGGTCGACTTATAGCTAGGCGACGGCAAAAGCGTGGACTCTCTCAGCGTGAGTTCGCCGAGATGATCGGCCGGTCTGAGGCTTGGCTTTCGCAAGTCGAGCGAGGGGTACGGTCGATCGATCGGGTCTCCATCTTGGAGCGGATTGCGGGTGCGCTCGGCATCCCGATGGCCGAACTAGCCCCGGGCACTGCGGATCCGGAGAGCGCCGAGGTTCCCTCGGCGGCTGCTGCCCTACGCTCGGTGCTAAGCACCAGCTACCTCATGGCCGCGATTCTGGGCAAGGACCGAGAGCTTCCCCTACCCAAGACGGCCGAGCGAGCCGATCTGTGCTGGACATACGCGCATGCCGCCCGTTACGAGGACCTGGCCGAGTTGCTGCGGGGCCTACTGCCGGATCTGGAGAGAGCAACACGATCCGCCAAAGGCGAGGCGCGAAAGACGTACCTCACCGAGCTAGCGTCGACCTACCACGCCCTCTCAGCCGCACTGTCGAAGCTTGGTCAGCATGAAGCGGCCTGGGTCGCAACCGATCGGGCGTTGCTCGTTGCCGAGCAGGTCGGAGACCCGCTATTGGTCGCCGCTGGAACGTTCCGCCTTGCGCTGGTCTTTCAGGGCGGACGGCAATTCGAGCAAGTCATAAGCGCTGCATCGTCGTCTGCGGCAGCGCTTGAGTCCGAGGCGTCGGCGGACAAGCCTGCGGCCGTGTCGCTGTTCGGCGCGCTGAATCTTCAGCTCGCTGTGGCCTCTGCGCGGATGGGAGACGATCAGAGGGCTCACGAGTATCTCGGAGTAGCGCGAGAGTCAGCCCAGCTCCTTGGGGTCGACCGCAACGATTACGAGACCGAGTTTGGGCCCACGAACGTCCAGCTACACGAGGTCGCGGTGGCAGTCGAACTCGGCGACGCCGGTTCTGCGCTCCGGACGGCGGAGCGGATCGACCCGTCCGGCCTTTCGTCCGAGCGGCAGGCTCGGCTCCTCATGTATGTGGCGCAAGCATGGACTCAGCGCCGCAGAGTCTCTGAGGCGGTCGATGCGCTTGAGCAGGCCGAGGCGCTAACCCCCGAGCAGGTCAAGGGACACCCGGTGGTCGAGACGATGGTTTCCGACCTTCTACGGATGGAGCCCACCCCTTCTGACCGACTGGCAGCCTTGGCACGCCGCGTAGGAGTGGCCTAGCTACCGTCACATGTTCCAAGCTGCACCGAAGGGCGTCCCACAACGGGGCGCCCTTCTTCGTACCAAGATTCAGATCGATGACCCGTACTGAAATACTAGACACGTACTTTTGTACGGGCTAAGCTGAACCCATCGAACACGGGCAATCGCTCAAGGTGAGCGAGCCCTAGTTGAAGGGAGTCAGTCATGGGACGTCTGCTGCTGGACACCTCGCGGGTGTCGTACGAGGTCGCGGTGAACCCGGTTCCGAAGCTGGACCAGACGGGTCAGCAGAAGTTCGACCGGGAGACGAAGCAGCCGATGTGGGCGGTGCAGCTCTACGCCCTGTCGGAGGGAAGCGCGGAGGTCATCAACGTGACGGTGGTCAGCCCGGTGATGCCGGCGGTGGCTGTTCGTCAGCCGGTGGTGCCGATGGACCTGGAGGCGCTGCCCTGGGTCAACGACCGGGACGGGAAGGTCCGCTCCGGTGTCGCGTTCCGGGCCTCGGCGCTGACCGCGATGGAGACCGCCGCCGTCTAGCGGCCGGTGTTCCTGTTCGGCTCCACACGAGGTGAAGAGGTGGACACGGGGTCGCCGTTGATTGGCGTCGTCTGCGACCCCGCGTCCTGTCCAACAAGGTCCCTACTAGGGAGGACTTGTCGTGTCCAAGTCTAGCCAGAGGTCCCCGTTCGGCTGGTCGAACCGTGGGGGTCAAGTCACTGTCATCGAAGCGCCGGTTGCCCGCTCGTACCGTCGTCGGGCCACCATCGCGTTCTGGGTCACCCTCGGTGTGGTCGGCCTCCTGGCCGCCACGGTGGCCTCTGAGTACATGCACCCGATCCTGGGTGGCCTTCTCGGCGTCGTCCTCGGCGCTGTCCTCGGCGCGGTGCTGTTCGCGCTGATCGTGGCGTGGCCGGTCCTGCGGGTCTTCTGGCACTGGCTGCCGGAAATCGTGCTCGGTTTGGCCGCCGTCTACGGCTGGACCACGCTGATGCAGTCGACCCCGCTGTGGGGCTCGCTGCTCATCGTCGCCCTGGTCGTCGGCGTCCCCGCCGCCATCAGCCCGGTTCGCCGCCGGGTCATGGCCTGGATGTGGTGCCTGATCGTGCGGCACCGGCTGCGGTTGTGCTTCGCGGCGTTCATCGCCACCAACCGGCACGGCTCGCTCCCGCTGATCCTGCTCGCCAAGCCCACCCCGGCCGGTGAACGGGTGTGGGTGTGGCTGCGCCCCGGTCTGTCTCTGCGGGATCTGGAGCAGGACGGGCAGGTGCAGAAGCTGGCCGTGGCGTGCTGGGCCAACGAGGTCCGCGTCATGCGCGCCGGTCGCAAGTACGCGGCGCTGATCCGTATCGACATCACCCGCCGCGAACCTCTGGCGCACACGATCGTGTCGCCGCTGCCGGACTACGTCCCCACGGACATCCCGGCCAACGCCCCCACCTCACCGGGCATGCCGCCTGTCGGCCTGGACCTGCCCGACGTGCCGGACCAGCCGGCCACCGCATCACCCGATGCGCCACGCCAGCGCAAGCCGCGCAACCCCACCACCCCTACCGCGAGCCCGACCGGGTTCGACCCCTCCGACTACGCCTAACCAACGGGACGGCGCGGACCAGGCACCCCTGGCGGGTCAAGCGTCCGCGCCCCCTTCCCATCCCCCACCCGCTGTGACACGTACGTGTCAACCGACCCCGGGAGCCCTGCCATGGACCTCACAGACACCATCGAACTGCCCCCGCAACCGGATGCACCGCAGACGGTGCCGGTCGGCGCGGGCCTGTCCATCTTCGACCCGGTCTTCCTCGGCATCGACGAGTTCGGCCACCCGGCCTACCTGCCGATGATCTACCGCAACATCCTCATCGGCGGCGAGCCCGGCGCGGGCAAGTCGAGCCTGCTGAACACCATCGTCGGACACGCGGCTCTGTGCCCGGATGTGCGGCTGTGCCTGCTCGACGGCAAGCAGGTCGAGCTGGGTTTGTGGAAGGACGCCGCCGACGTGTTCGTCGGCCCGGACATGGGCCACGCCATCCGCACCCTTCGCCGCGTTCAGGTGGTGATGGACAACCGGTACTCGTTCCTGCTGGCCCGGCGTCGCCGGAAGATCGGCCCCAACGATGTATTCGGTCAGATCCTCGTGGCCTGCGACGAGATCGCCTACTTCTCCGCCACCGCCGGGGACAAGAAGGACCAAGACCTGTTCGCCGCGCTGCTGCGCGACATCGTCGCCCGGGGCCGCGCCGTCGGCATCATCGTCGCCGCCGCCACTCAGCGCCCGTCCTCGGACATCATCCCGCCATCGCTGCGGGACCTGTTCGCCTGGCGGTTCGCCGGCCGCTGCACCAACGACGTGTCCTCCGACATCGTCCTCGGGCACGGCTGGTACGCCCGCGGCTTCTCCTCCAACAGCATCGACCCGAACAACCAGGGCGAGGGCTACCTCATCGCCGAAGGCGGCACCCCCACCCGGGTCAAGGCCGCCTACATGACCGACGCCGACATCATCCGCGTCGCCGACTACGCCACCTGGACCCGCCGCCGCAGCGGCCTCGCTGCCCCCGCCGACCTGCCGGCTGCGGCATGAGCACCACGACCGCTACCCCGACCCGCGTCCTGGACCTCGTGCTCGTCGGGACCGGCGAAGACATCGCCGCCCTCACCGTCATCGCCCGCCAGTCGGGCGCCCTGGTCTACCGCTCCGCACCCGCTCGTGTCAGCGACGGCAGGCAGCGGGTGATTCTCCGGCTCCACCTGCACCACCGATAGAAGCGGCCGACAGACCGGCCAAGGCCCTGGAAAAGCTGCCCGGTCTGCCGACCCAACCACCGCCCACGAAAGGACGTGGCCGCCATGAACCCTACCCAAAAACAGCCCACCACCCCCGCCGCGCTGGCCGACCTGACCCCGGCCGACATCCTGCGCTGCGCCGCCCGCTACCTGGAGATCCGAGGCTGGATCCAGGGCAGCTACTACGACTGGACCACCGAAACCGCCTTTCCGCCGGCCTGCGTGACCGGCGCTATCGGCATGGCTGTCTACGGCGACCGCATGGCCGTCCTGCTCGGCAACGCCGAATGCGACAGCACCTTCCGGCACCTGGCCGACTACCTGTGGCGCGACGGCCGCACCCCCGAACACAACTACTACGGCGCGCTCTGCTCCTCCGACCGGGAAATCGTCGCCGACTTCAACGACCACGCCGGCCACACCCTCGCCGACATCCTCGACATCCTCCGCGACGCCGCCGCCGACTACGACTGGACCCACGCCGCCGAGGACGACCTCGAAACCTACGCCGACGCCTGCGTGTGGGCTGAGAAGAACCCCACCCGTGCCGGCTTCCTCGCCTGGCGGGCCGCCCGATGAGCACCGTCACCGCTCTGCCGACCGGCAACGTTCACGCCGTCCTCGACCGCGCCGCCCTCTACCTGGGCCGCTACGGCTGGACCCCCACCGGCCTCTACGACACCCACGACGCCTGCCCGGCTCAGTGCGCGTGTCACCGGACCGGCACCTACCCGGCGTCGATTCTCGGCGCGATCCGGGCTGCCGTGTTCGGCCGCCCGCGCTGGTACCTGACCGGCATCACCGACGCCGACCAGCGCACCTACTCGGCGGCCGTCGAGTGGTTCAACACCTACCTCATCGCCGTCGGTCACGCCGGCCTGCACGCCCCGGTCTTCGACTGGGAAACCCTGCCCGGCCGCACCCCGGCCGACGTCATCGAGGCGCTGTGCGCCGCCGCCATCGCCTACCGCAAACACACCATCCGGAGGGCCGCCGCATGAGCACCGCCGCCCACACCCCCGACCTGACACGTACGTGTCAAAACCCTGTCTCCACCGCCGCACTCGTCGCCGCACTGGAAGCCGCCTGGTCGGCCATCCGCGCCCAGCACTCCGACGTTCCGGCCGCTGTTCTCGTGGTCGGCTCCGGCTCACCCACCAAGCCCAGTCAGGGCATGAAATGGGGCCACTTCGCCGCCCTGCGCTGGCAAGCCGGCGAGCAGCAGTTGCCCGAAATCCTCATCTCCGGTGAAGGGCTCTCCCGCGAACCGGAAGCCGTGTTCACCACGCTCCTGCACGAAGCAACCCACGCCCTCGCCGACGTGCGAGGCATCCAGGACACCTCACGGCAGGGCCGCTGGCACAACAAGAAGTTCGCCACCCTCGCCGCCGAACTCGGCCTGTCCACCACCAAGGACGACAAGCTCGGCTACTCGCCCTGCACCCTGACCGACCTCACCCGCGCCCGCTACAAGGCCACCATCGCCGGCCTTGCTGAGGCGCTGCGCTTCTACCGCCACCCCGAACCGACCGGGGAAGGCAAGACCCGCACGAACAACAACAACGGCGTCTCGTGCGAATGCGAGTGCCCCCGCAAGCTGCGGATCTCCACCACGGCCTTCGAGGAAGGCCCGATCGTCTGCGCCCTCTGCTCGGCGGCGTTCCTGCCCGAGGACATCGACCGCGACACCTACGAACACCCCACCTTCACCACCGGCAACCCAGCCGGCGACGACGACCAGGACCAGGCCGACGACGACTCGGAGGACCCGATGGTGTTCTACGACCCGACCGGCGAGCGCTACGGCCTGCCGACCTACCCCTTCAAGTTCGCCCCCGACGGGCTGCTGACCCGCCGGCAACTGCGTACCCGCAACCTGCGCCCCGGCGGCCAAGACCCCGCCGCGCAAATCATGTGGCGTCGCGGCAAGCGCGTCGCCTACCTGTTCCGCCTCGACCTCGCGATGCCCAAGCGCACCGCCACCCCCGCCCAACGGGCGGCCATCGACAAGGCGCTCACCGCGCGGCGTACCTGCCCCGACTGCGGCCAGGTCAAGCCCTACTACATCCCCCGCCGAACCGGCACCTGCCTCGACTGCGACTAGCCGAAAGGACCCGACATGTTCCGTTACATGATCTCGTTCACCTACAAGGTCCCCCAGGGCGCGGGCTTCATGTCCGTCGAATGGCCGCTCTACCGGCACATCCGCTCCATGGACGACATCACCACCATCACCAACGACCTCCGCAGCAACGGCTACATCGAAGCCGTCGTCCTCAGCTTCTCCCTCTTCGCCGACCCCGCGCCCGCCCCACAGGCGGCGTCATGACCACCTCCAAGAACGGCCGCGTCTACGCCTACATCGGCGCGTTGTCCGGCGGAACGGTCTCCGTCGCCGCGAACATCGCTCACTCGTTCATCGCCCCGAAAGACGCTCCGCAGAACTGGAGCCCGGAACCGGGCGCGGTCATCTCCGCGATCGTCTGGCCACTGTTCCTGTTCATCGCCATCGAGATCCTTGCCCGCACGCCCTGGCCCACCGGCTGGGGCTGGAACGTGCTGCGCTGGGTCGGGCTCCCGCCCGTCGCCCTGGTCGCCGCGTTCGTGTCCTACCGGCACCTGTCCGGACTACTCGACCACTACAACGAGGAAACCCTCGTCGTCTGGTTCGGTCCCCTCGCCGTCGATGGCCTGATGCTCATGGCCACCGCCGCGCTACTCGCCACCGGAAACCGCAAAACCCGGCCCACCGAAACTGTCCCGGCACCTGCGCCAGCCACCCTCGCCGAGGCGTCGTCACCCGACATCCCCGCCTCGCCGACGGTCCGCCCGGCCGCCGCGACCCCGGCCACCAACCCCGCACCCGAGATCACCGCACCTGCCTACGAACCTGTCACCCTGCCCACCTCTGGCGAGGACACCGACACCCCGACGACGGTCGAGCCCACCCCGGACACCACCGACAAGGACCCGACCCCGGCACCCACCGCGCCTGCGGTAACCGCCGGCCCCGCGCCCGCGCTGCTCTCCGGAGCCCGGATCGTCGCCAGCGCCCACGAAAAGGCCCACGGTGAACCCATCACCCCCGGCCAACTCGCTGTGCGACTGCGCATCCCCACCCATACCGCCGCCGACATCCTGACGGCCCTCAACACCCAACCGAACATCAACGACAAGGCACACAACGGCACCGCTGTTGGAGCCACCGCGTGACGTCCTCGACGCTGCCTCTCGCGCCCGAAACCACCACGGTTTCGGGCACGGGAGCCTCCGCTGAGTCCGCCGCCTACTGGCCCTGGGCTGCAACCACCACCGGCCCCCGCGACCCCGCCGCCGACGGGTGGGTACGCGGGCACGATCCCCGCACCGTCGCCTCCGGTCGCGCCCGCGCCCAAGACCCCGACTACTCCGAATGGCTCGGCCACGTCCGCGCCGCCTCGGCGTGCAAGCACCCGATCCGCCTCGCCGGGCAGATCCACGTCAACGACGCCGACGGCAACCGCATGGCCACCGTCGACACCGCCGACATGCCCGACGGCGCGATCTACACCCCCTGCGGCAACCGCCGCGCGAACGTGTGCCCGTCCTGCGCCGAGCTGTACCGCCGCGACACCTACCACCTCATCAAAGCCGGCCTGCAAGGCGACCGATGGGGACTCCCGCCGCTCAACGAGCACATCGCCATCTTTCTGACCGCTACCGCGCCGTCGTTCGGGCCAGTGCATCACCGGGTGGTGAAGGTGCACGCGGCGGATTGTCGGAAGAAGGACGGCTGCACCTGCCGGCCCTCGGTGTGTCACCCGTTCGGCCGGAACTGCCCGCACGGTGTCGAGCTGCGCTGCGGGCAACGCCACAAGGCCGCAGACACCCACCTCGGGCAGCCGTTGTGCCTGGACTGCTACGACCACACCGGACAGGTCGTGTGGAACCACGAAGCACCCGAGCTGTGGCGCCGCACCATCCAACAAGCCGACCGGGAACTACGCCGCCTCGGCCGGGCACACGGCGTGGACCTGCGCCGCCGCTACATCAAGGTCTACGAATTCCAGGTACGCGGCGTCATCCACTACCACGCCCTCATCCGCCTCGACGGCTACAACCCCGACTGCCCCGAGGCCATCGTCCCCCCGCCCCCAGCGGTCACCCGGGACCTGTTCGAGGCTGCCGTCCGGGCCGCGTTCCTGAAGACCGCCTACACCTCCGCTGGCCACCCCGGCAACGGCGGGCAGGGCTGGCACATCGCCTGGGGTGACAAGGGCCTAGACCTCAAGCACGTCAACGCACCGGGCACCGAGGTCAACCTCGCCCAGATCACCGGGTACATCGCCAAGTACGTCACCAAGAGCACCGAGGTAACCGGTCTGAGCCTGCGCCGCGTTGACGACCTCTCCGTCGAAATCCACGGCGACCCCGCAACGCACCTCGGCCGGCTTATCCGCGCGTGCTGGGACCTCGGGGAGCACCCCGACTACGCCCGCCTGCGGCGGTGGGCGCACCAGTTCGGCTACGGCGGGCACATCGCCACCAAGAGCCGCGCGTTCTCCGTCACCCTCGGCTTCCTCCGCATGCAGCGCACCATCTGGCGACGCACCGAAGGCCACCCGCACACCTGGGACGACGAGCAGACCGAACGGGTCATCTACGAACTCGGCTACCAAGCCACCGGCTGGATCACCACCGGTGACGCGCTGCTCGCCAACACGGCCGCCGCCATGGCGCGCGCACAACACCTCGCCGGCCTCGACGCCCTGGCCGACGAACTCACCGCCGCCCGCGCGGTTCAACCCCTGGCCGCTTGACACGTACGTGTCAACGACCTGTGAAGCCGTTCCTTGACAACTCCACAGCGCACGCAACACCCCCCACCCACCGACCTGGAAGGAGCACGCCGTGCCCACACGTCCCCGCCCCCTGGTCGCGGTCCGGCTCATCGGTCCGACCGCCACCGTCACCACCCACGCCGCCACCATCGCGGCCCAACTCACCGCCCACTACGGCCGCGACCGGGTCACCTGCCGCACCAGCACCCGACCCGCCGGCTACAGCGGCGAAAGCCGCACCTACATCACCATCACCCGAAAGGAGCCCCGATGACCGCACCCACCCCTACCTCGACGCCGGAACTGTGGTCGATCACAGAGACGGCCGCGTTCCTCCGCATCCCCGTCGGCACCCTCTACCAATGGCGTCACCGCCGGACCGGCCCACGTGCCTCCAAAGTCGGCCGTCACCTGCGCTACAACCCGGCCGACGTCCGGGCCTGGCTCGAAGACCAGGCGGCCTGACATGGCAATTGACGACCTCTGGTACCTGACCAAGCGCGGCCCGGACAAGAAGCGCCTTCCCTCAAAACGACACGGCAGGGGGAAACGTTGGCGGGTCCGTTACACCGACGCGTCGGGTGAGTCCCGAGAAAAGCTGTTCGAACGCAAAAGCGACGCGGAGACCTTCGACCTCAACTGCCGCTCGGGCGTCGCGGAAGAGGTCAAGGTAAGCCGCGAGCTGGAACAGCTTACTTTCGCGATGTACGCGCAGCGATGGAAGGAATCACGCGAGTCGGGGTGGAGCATCGAGACACAGCGACGTGTCCCGCAAAATCTTCGGAAGCGTCTTCTGCCGACATTCGGTGAGCAACCCATCCGGTCGATCACCCTGACCGACGTGATGGCCTGGCTCGGTCGGATGCTGGACGATCAAACCGCGAAGTCGTCCATCGGCCTCTACTTCGGCGTCCTCAAAGCGATCCTGAATGCCGCCGTCATCGACAAGGTGCTTGAGGACAACCCCTGCGACGGCGTGAACCTCACACAAGTGCTGCGGGGGATGTCGCGGGCACCGAAGTGGGTACCGACTGAGGACCAGGTCCTCAAGCTCACCGAGGTTGTGCCCCGACGATTCCGGGCCGCCATATGGCTCGGAGCCGGTGAAGGCTTGCGAATCGGTGAAGCCCTCGGCCTGGAAGACAGCTCACGGTGCCTGAACGTCGCTCACGACGAACTTCATGTCGTCCAGCAACTGCGGCACTCCCGGGAGCACTTCGGCGGCTTCTACCTTGCCGCACCAAAAAGCGGATCGACAGGGACGGTCGACCTCGATGCCGTGGTTGCTGAGGAAGTTGCAGCCCACATCAAAGATGTCGGCCCCGTCGAATTCGAGCTGCCGGACATCACCAGTGAAGGCAGGGTCACTCGTCCCGTCGCACTCCTGTTCACCACCACACGCGGGAAGCTGATAAACGGCCGGTACTGGTCTCAGATGTGGGAGGACTGGCGGTCCGCCGCAGGCTGGCCCAAGGAAGGAACTTTCCACTCCCTACGCCACTTCTTCGCCACCACGCTGATGAGCAACGGCGTCGAGCCCCAGCAGGTGCAGCACGCACTTCGGCACGCCAGCCTACGGATCACGCTGGAAACCTACGTTCACTGGCTGCCGAAGAAGGATCGGCCGCGCGGCCTTGTCGGGCAAATCCTCCGCCGGACCGACGCCGGCCAGACAGGCACCTCGGCGAACCAAGATCGGCACTAGGTTGTGCCCTGGCTGTGCCCGATGATCTTCCTCGGGCGTTCTAGCAGGTCAACAGGGGTCGTAGCCACCCAAACAGGGATTGCACGTACTAATCCCGCATGGGGTATGAGGATCATCCGCATCGGGGCGGATCACCATGCTGGCCTGGGCGAACCCTTTCCGTTGCCTGACACTGGTTGACAGCCCTTGGTCAACGTGGTCGTGGCCGGTGGGTCGGCGGTGGGCGCTCGGGCCCCTTGCGGTACTAAGACAGGGTGAGTGCCGCAACCGTGACGCCCCTTGCCCTGTCCACCGTCGGGTCGGTGAACTGCCAGGGCGATTCCTCCTGCGAGTTCCTGTACGAGATGACCCATTCGGCGTGGTTCGCCGAGGGCAGTTACTGGATCCTGCTCAAGCCGCTGCGGGTGCTGCTGATCCTGGCGCTGGCGATGGTGGCTCGCTGGGCGGTGCATCGCACGATCAACCGGTTGGTCCGCACGACTACCGACGGCGCGGTGCCGACGATGCTGCGTCCGCTGCGCGAGCGGGTGCCGAGCGCGGCGGCCGACCCGACCGAGTTCGTGCCGGAGCGACGACGGCAGCGTGCCGAGGCGATCGGCTCGGTGTTGCGGAGCCTGACCACCGCGTTCGTCTTCGGCATCGCGCTGCTGATGATCCTGCGTGAGTTCAGCTTCGACCTGGCCCCGCTGCTGGCCAGCGCGGGAATCGCCGGGGTCGCGCTGGGTTTCGGCGCGCAGAGCCTGGTCAAGGACCTGATCGCCGGCCTGTTCATGCTGATCGAGGATCAGTACGGGGTGGGCGACAACGTCGACCTGGGCGAGGCGATGGGCGTGGTCGAGGCGGTCGGGCTCCGGGTGACCACCGTGCGCGACGGGCGCGGAGTGCTCTGGTACATCCGCAACGGCGAGATCA
Organism: Micromonospora sp. NPDC049044; assembly: GCF_040649215.1. Classification (NCBI taxonomy): domain Bacteria; kingdom Bacillati; phylum Actinomycetota; class Actinomycetes; order Micromonosporales; family Micromonosporaceae; genus Micromonospora; species Micromonospora sp. NPDC049044. The sequence continues at coordinate 51,749 of NZ_JBEZFA010000013.1, forward strand.
TCCGAGTGGGCAACAAGAGCCAGGGCTGGGCCCTCGTGGTGGTGGACCTGCCGATCGGCTTCAACAGCACCGAGGAGGCCACCGCCGTCCTGCGGACCGCGGCCGCCTCGGTGGCGATGGACCCGGAGCTGTCGCCGGAGATCGTCGAGGCGCCCGAGGTGCTGGGCGTCGAGCAGGTGACGGTGGACGGTGCGGTCATCCGGACGGTGGTGAAGACGACAGCGGACGGCCAGTTCGCGGTGGGCCGGGAGTTGCGGAGGCGGCTGGCGGAGTCGCTGGAGAACTCGGGGATCACCGCGCAGATCGCCGCTGGTCGCATCTTCCCCGGGCTGCCCACCCGGCCGCTGTCCGAAGGGGAAACGGGCCAGGGTGGTGCCACCTGACCCACCCGACATTGTCCTCGAATCCGGGGTCGCGAGCCGCCCGGCCCCTCAGGTATCGTCCGTTCGTTCAGTCGGGGAAGCGACGAACGACCCGTTCGACCTAGATAGTTGTCAGACGATCGGGCAGAATCCGGAGCACGCGTTCCCGCCAAAGCGTGATCACAACCTCGCTGATCCGTAGATCTGACGAGCGCTTCCGGCCGGGCTGCCACGAGCGGCCGACCCGGAGGCCGATGGAGGCGACGGTGCCCGACGAGCGACCTTCCGCGGAAGGCCCAGCTACTTTTCGCGAGGTGTTCGCCCAGCAAGAGTTCCGCGCCGTGTTCGTTGCGGGCGCTCTCTCCTGGGTCGGCGACTACGTCGCGAAGGCTGCCGTCACCCTGCTCGTCTATCAGAAGACCTCGTCGGTCGGGCTCTCCGCGGCTGCCTTCGCTGTCAGTTTCCTGCCCTGGCTGCTCGGCGGTCCGGTGCTCGCCGCACTCGCGGAGCGGTACCCGTACCGGCGGGTGATGGTGGCGTGTGACCTGATCCGGATGGCCCTGATGCTGCTCATCGCCATCCCGCAACTGCCGTACCAGGCAGTGCTGGTGCTCATCTTCGCCGCCACGCTCGCCAACCCGCCGAGTCAGGCGGCGAAGTCCGCGTTGATGCCGCAGATGCTCGCCGGGGACCGGCTGGTGCTCGGGTTGTCGCTCAACAGCAGCGTGGGGCAGGCGGCCCAGATCGTCGGGTACGTGCTCGGCACCGCCGTCGCCTCGATCGACCCGCAGGTCGCGCTGCTGTTCAACGCGGCCACGTTCGGTGCCTCGGCGCTGCTGGTCCGCCTCGGAGTGCGAAACCGTTCGGCGGTGCCGAACCCGGCGCAGCGCGGTCACCTCCTGCAGGAGACCCGCCAGGGCTTCGCCATCGTGTTCGGCACACCGGTGCTGCGGGCGATCGCGGTGCTGGTGTTCAGCGCGATGCTCTTCTCGGTCCTCCCCGAGGGGCTCGCCGTCGGCTGGGCACACGACGAGGGTCACGGCGACATGAGCGCGACCACGGCCCAGGCAGTGATCATGGTGGCCGGCCCGGTCGGTTTCATCCTCGGCGGGTTGCTGGTGAGCCGCCTGTTCGGGCCGGCCCGCCGGCTGAAACTGATGCGGCCGCTCGCGGTGCTCGCCCCCCTGATACTGGTGCCGACGTTGCTCGACCCGTCCCCCCTGGTGGTGGCACTGCTTGCCGCGCTGTGTGGATTCGCGGTCGCCGGCATGCTGCCGATGGCGAACGGGCTCTTCGTCCAGGCCCTGCCCAACGGCTTCCGGGCCCGCGCCTTCGGGGTGATGGCGACCGGTGTCCAGGTCATCCAGGGTTTCGCCGTGCTGGCGACCGGGTTGATCGCCGACCGCTTCGACAACATCCCCCTGGTGGTGGGGCTGTGGAGCGCGGCCGGCGTGGTGCTGATGGCGGTGGCCGCGCTGCGCTGGCCGGATCGGCAGGCGTTCAGCGACGCGATCGCGGCGGCCACGGCGGCCAATGCCGAGCCGATCGAGCACCCGGACGCCCCCGCCACCGGCGGCGACCCGGCGGCAGGCCCTCCCGAGCCACGTCCCGGCGACCGCCGGCACGTGGTCACCTGATCCGGACCCGCCGGCCCGGATCGGACGGACCCGGCGGGCGCGGCGGGCTCGACGGGATCGGCGGACCCGGGCAGGCCGGGAGCCCGGCATCGGCCCGGCGTGATCCGACGCACGGTGTGCGGGTCGGTCCGGCGCCTGGCGCACCTGGCAGGATGGAACGGTGAACCCCGCAGGTGAATCCGAGCGTCCCGGTGCTTCGACGACCCTCTTCGAAGCCGTCGGCGGCGAGCCCACCTTCCGCAGGCTGGTCGACGAGTTCTATGCCGGCGTGGCCACAGATCCACTGCTGCGCCCGATGTACCCGGAGGACGACCTGGGGCCGGCCGCCGATCGGATGACCCTGTTCCTGATGCAGTACTGGGGCGGCCCGAACACCTACTCCGCCCAGCGTGGCCACCCGCGGCTGCGGATGCGGCACGCGCCGTTCCGGATCGGCGCGGCCGAGCGGGACGCCTGGCTGCGCAACATGCGCCGGGCGGTGGACCAGCTCGACCTCGATCCGGCGATCGCCGCCACGCTCTGGGACTACCTGGAGCGGGCCGCGTACTTCATGGTCAACGCCGAGGAGGACCCGGCCCACGGCGGCTGACCGCCCGGCCGGGGCAGCCTCAGAGCAGCGCGCCCTCGTCGTGCAGCCAGTCCACGAAGCTGGTGGCCACCGCCGCGCCGCAGTCGAGCATCTCGACGAGCAACGCGTCGTGGGTGCCGGCGCCGAGCGGCACCTGAAGCTCGGCGTAGATCGGCAACTGCCCGCGCTCCGTCGGGTCGCCGATGTACGCCTTGCAGAACCGCCGGGTGTGGTTCCACTCGTTGACCACCCGATAGGCCCGGTCGGCCCAGTCCGGTGGGACCGTGGCGTGCGGGCGGGCCCGCATGACCAGGATCTCGTCCTCTGGCCCTTCGAGGGTGACAAGCACCGCGTGCCGCTCCCACATGGCCAGCAGGTTGCCGTCGCCGTCGGCCAGATAGCGCACGTCGAGCAGGTCGAGTGCGTCGCAGACGCGGCGCAGACTCACCGGCTCGACAGTGGCCAGCATCTCGGGTAACACCGGTCGTTCGCTGGCCGGGCAGTCGTCTCCCGGCTGGCGAGGGTTGGGCGGTCCGACCCGGACCGCGCTCTCCACTGTGATCCCGCTTCGGGTTTCCGGATCGCCGCCGTCGGCGGGACCGGGGCGCCATGACCACCACGGCATCGCTCGTCGCACCTCACTCCCCAGCGGATCCAGACGCCTACGGTGCGTTGGATCCGAGCATGGACGGTACCCGGACAGCCGAGTTGAGGCACCCCCCCAACGACCGCACCAGCCCAGAAGAATGAGCAGGGGTCAGCCGTTCGGAGGACTACCGAGGGGTCTCACCGCAAGATCCGTGGCGGTCTGCGACCACGCCGCTCCGTATGGTCCCACCAGGCCGACCCAACGCCCGGCCACCCGCACCTGAGCGGTCGCCTCGCCGGGGCCGCCGGTCGGGCCGTCGGCGGCACCGAGGAAGCCCATCCGGACCACCCCCTGCACCAGCCGCTGCGACACCTCGACCGGCGGGGCGGGCGGCCCGTCCGGCGTGACAAGCACCGCCACGTGATCGAGCAGCGCGTCCCGCAGCGCCCGCTGGCCCACCGCGCGCCCGGCCACGCCCTGCTCGCTCGCCGTGCGCAGGGTGCCCGCCGCCGCGTCCGCGATCCGCCGCAGCTCGCCGACGGGCAGCGCCTCCACCATCCGGCTACGCGCCGGAGGCAGCGGCCAACGCCACTGCGCGTCCCGGCGGACCGGCCGGGCCGTACCACCGCGTTCCAGTTCGGCGAGCAACTCCGCGGCCGCCACCGTGACGTCCTCGGCGGCGCCGTCGGCTGGCCCACCGGCCACCGTCCGGACCACCAGGACCTGCCAGGGCAGGCGGGCCCAGAGGGCGATCCGACCGGGCCCACCGGCCGACCGCAACCGGACCGGTGCGGCCGGATCCAACCGGACCAGCCGGGCCAGGAAGGCACCCGCGTCGGCCACCCCGGCCACACCGTGTGTCGGGGTGGACGCCGTCGCCCCTCCCGGGCCCGGCCGGGTCATGCCAGGCCGCCCTGCGGCGCGTAGGTGAGCAGGAAATCCCGCTCCTCGGTGGTGATCCGCCGGGGCACCTGGGAGGTCAGGTCGAACGGCACCAGCACCGAACGGGCCCGACTGGCCAGCACCTCGCCGTCGTACAGCTCGTAGGCGACGGTGAACGAGGCAGCCCGGATCTCCTCCACCCACAGCTCGATCCGGACGGTGGGCGCGGCCTCCGCGGTGGCCCGACCCAGCGCGTAGTCGACCGGGCGCAGGTAGTCGACCTCGTGCCGGCGGATGACCACCCCGTCGGCGAACGAGCCGACCCCCCAGGCCCGCCCGCCGGCGAACATCAACGCCACCCGCGCCTCCTCGTACAGGGTGAGGAAGCGCGAGTTGTTGACGTGCCCGTACGCGTCCAGGTCGGACCAGCGCAGCGTGCAGTGGTAGACGAACCGGTCAGACACCGTCTGCGCCGGTCAGTCGCGGGTCAGCTTGCGGTAGGTCACCCGGTGCGGCCGGGCAGCCTCCGCGCCGAGGCGGTCGATCTTGTTCTTCTCGTACGCCTCGAAGTTGCCCTCGAACCAGAACCACCTGGACGGGTCCTGGTCGTCGCCCTCCCAGGCCAGGATGTGCGTGGCGACCCGGTCCAGGAACATCCGGTCGTGCGAGATGACCACGGCGCAGCCGGGGAACTCCAGCAGGGCGTTCTCCAGGCTGGACAGCGTCTCCACGTCCAGGTCGTTCGTCGGCTCGTCGAGCAGGATGACGTTGCCGCCGATCTTCAGGGTCAACGCCAGGTTCAGCCGGTTGCGCTCACCACCGGAGAGCACCTTCGTCGGCTTCTGCTGGTCCGGGCCCTTGAAGCCGAACGCGGCGATGTACGCCCGCGACGGCATCTCGACCTTGCCGACCATCAGGTAGTCAAGCCCGTCGGAGACGACCTCCCAGACGGTCTTGTCACCGTTGAGGCCCTCGCGGTTCTGGTCGACGTACGACAGCGAGACCGTCTCACCGACCCGGACCGACCCGCTGGTCGGCTCCTCCAGCCCGACGATGGTCTTGAACAGCGTGGTCTTGCCGACGCCGTTGGGGCCGATGATGCCGACGATGCCGTTGCGGGGCAGCGAGAACGACAGGTTGTCGATGAGCAGCCGGTCGCCGAACCCCTTGCTGAGGTTGTTCGCCTCGATCACCGTGCTGCCCAGGCGCGGGCCCGGCGGAATCTGGATCTCCTCGAAGTCGAGCTTGCGGGTCTTCTCCGCCTCGGTGGCCATCTCGTCGTACCGGTCCAGGCGGGCCTTGGACTTGGTCTGCCGGGCCTTGGCGTTGGAGCGGACCCACTCCAGCTCCTCGGTGAGGCGCTTCTTCATCTTGGCGTCGCGGCGGCCCTCGACGGCCAGTCGGGCGGCCTTCTTCTCCAGGTAGGTGGAGTAGTTGCCCTCGTACGGGTAGGTCCGGCCACGGTCCAGTTCGAGGATCCAGTTGGCCACGTTGTCGAGGAAGTACCGGTCGTGGGTGATCGCCATGACGGTGCCGGCGTACTTGGCCAGGTGCTGCTCCAGCCAGGAGACGCTCTCCGCGTCCAGGTGGTTGGTGGGCTCGTCGAGCAGCAGCAGGTCGGGCGCCTCCAGCAGCAGCTTGCAGAGCGCGACCCGGCGACGCTCACCACCGGAGAGCTGGGTCACGTCGGCGTCCGGCGGCGGGCAGCGCAGCGCGTCCATTGCCAGTTCGAGCTTGGAGTCGACGTCCCAGGCGTCGAGGTGGTCCAGCTCCTCCTGGAGCTTGCCCATCTCCTCCATCAGCTCGTCGGAGTAGTCGGTGGCCATCTGCTCGGCGATCTTGTTGAACCGCTCCAGCTTGGCTTTGGTCTCGGCGACCGCCTCCTCGACGTTGCCGAGCACGGTCTTGGCCTCGTTGAGCGGGGGCTCCTGGGCGAGCATGCCGACGGTGTAGCCGGGCATGAGCCGGGCCTCGCCGTTGCTCGGCTTGTCCAGGCCTGCCATGATCTTGAGAAGGCTCGACTTACCGGCGCCGTTCGGACCGAGCACACCGATCTTGGCCCCCGGCAGGAAGCTCAACGTCACGTTGTCGAGCACGACCTTGTCGCCGTGCGCCTTGCGGGCCTTTTCCAGGACGTAGATGTACTGGGCCACGGTGCGGGCTACCTCCGTCGGTTGCTGTCGCTGATCGGCGGCACGGGCGCGGGCTGTGAGGACCGCCCACCGCCGCCGGCCGGGAGCCGGCCGCGCGCACGCCATCGTCAATCCTGACAGGTACGGCGCGCTTCGCCCACATCACCCCACCCCAGGAGTACGCGGGCGAGCCTCCTTGCCGAGCATGGTATTACTCGCTAGCGTCCTTGGTATGACCAAGAAGATCGCCATCAGCGTGCCGGATGACGTGGCAGAGCGGCTGGCCGCCGAGCCCAACGTGTCCGCCTTCGTGACGGAGAGCATCCGCCAACGAATGGCCGGTGAGCGAACACGGCGGACCCTGGAGCAGCTCGGCTTCAAAATCACCGACGAAGGGCTCGCGGAGGCCGGGCGCAAGTTGGATCAGGCGCGCCAGGCGATAACTCCCGAGTTGCGCGCCAAGGCCGCCGCGCTGCTGAACGAGGCGTCGCGGGGACGGATGCAGGTCTGTGACTGACGCGGGACTCGTACTCGACACGACCGCACTGTTGGCCTACTCCGAAGGAGAACCGGCTGTTGGCGTCCAGATCGCCAAGGTTGCCTACCGCCGGGAGTCCGTGATCATTCCGGCCATGTGCCTGACAGCCGCGTATCGCCGGGTGTCTAGCGACGGCTGGCCGCTGCTTGACATCGTCTCCGATCTCGAAGCCGTACTTGTCACGCCGGTCGATCACAACATGTGCCCCATCCTGGGGGGCTGGTCCCGCCTCCTGGGCAGCATCGACCTCGCCCAGGTTGCGATCGAAGCGGCAGCCCGAGCGGTCGTTCCGATCATGACGGATCGGCGGGAGCTGCTCGGCGAGGTACTGCCGAAGGAATGGCCGATCATCGACCTCTGAGGCACTGGCTGTCGACAAGATCACCTCCCGGATTTTGAGGAGCACGAGGCGGGTAGGAGACTCCGGCACTAGGCACAAGACGCCGCAGCTACGCTCAGTACGCTGATCGCGGTGGACCCGTCAGTACCCGGAGGTGGCCGATCGTGACCGTCCGTAGCTCCTTTGTCGTAGTGGCGAACCGTCTGCCGGTCGACGAGGTGAGCACCCCCGAGGGCCGGCAGTGGCGACGCAGCCCTGGCGGGCTGGTCACCGCGTTGCACCCAGTGCTCGCCGAACACCAGGGCACGTGGGTCGGCTGGGCCGGTGGCACCGGTGCCGCCCCCGAGCCGTTCGACCTGGAGGGGATCCGGCTGCACCCGGTCCCGCTGAGCGCTGAGGAGTTGGAGCGCTACTACGAGGGCCAGTCCAACGCGACGATCTGGCCGCTCTACCACGACGCGGTCGAGACGCCCGCCTACAAGCGCCGCTGGCGGGAGGCGTACCGCCTGGTCAACGCCCGGTTCGCGGAGGCCGCCGCCGACGTCGCGGCCGAGGGTGCGACGGTCTGGGTGCAGGATTACCAGCTTCAGCTGGTCCCCGCGATGCTCCGTGAGCTGCGCCCGGACCTACGGATCGGGTTCTTCCTGCACATCCCGTTCCCGCCGATCGAGCTGTTCATGCAGATGCCGTTCCGCACCGAGATCCTGCGCGGTCTACTCGGTGCCGACCTGGTCGGCTTCCAGCAGCGGCTGGCCGCGCAGAACTTCGTCCGGCTGGCCCGGCACCTGCTCGGACTGCGCTACGAAGGGCAGATGATCCAGGTCGACGGTCGGCAGGTGAAGGCGGGCGCCTTCCCCATCTCGATCGACACCCAGGAGATGGAGCGGATGGCCGCCGACCCGGCGATCCAGGCTCGGGCCAAGCAGATCCGTGCCGAGTTGGGCGACCCGAAGACGATAATCCTGGGCGTGGACCGGTTGGATTACACAAAGGGCATCGAGTTGCGACTCAAGGCCTTCCGGGAGTTGCTTGCTGACGGAAAGTTGACAGTTCCCGACGCGGTTATGGTGCAGGTGGCCACACCCAGCCGCGAGCGGGTCGAGCACTACCAGGCACTTCGAGTCAAGGTCGAACGTGAGGTTGGCCGGATTAATGGTGAATTCGGCCGGGTCGGCGTGCCGGCCGTGCATTACCTGCATCAGTCGTACAGTCGCAGTGAACTGGCCGCGATGTACGTTGCCGCCGACGTGATGATGGTGACACCGCTACGCGACGGCATGAACCTGGTAGCCAAGGAGTACGTGGCGTCCCGCGCCGATCAGGGTGGCGCGCTCGTGCTCAGTGAGTTCGCCGGCGCCGCAACGGAGCTGCGCCAGGCCTTTCTATGTAACCCGCACGACCCGGACGCGGTAAAGGATGCCCTGCTCCGGGCCGTGCACGTGGAGAAAACCGAGGCACGCCGCCGGATGCGGACAATGCAACGTCACCTGCGTACCCACGACGTGGGCCACTGGGCCAAGTCTTTCCTCTCCGAACTCGGAGTCCCCGAGGCGGAGGCCGAGTGAACACGACAGTCAATGATGGGGCGGCCATGGCCACCGGGGTGATGGACCCCGAGCTGCGCGCCGCCATCGGCCGGATCGCCCGGGTCCCCCAACTCCTGGTCGCCTGCGACTACGACGGCACACTGGCGCCGATCGTGGAGGATCCCAGCACAGCCGTCCCGCTGCCCGAGTCGGTGGCCGCGGTCCGCGCGCTCGCCGCGCTGCCGCAGACCACAGTGGCTGTCGTCTCCGGCCGGGCGCTGCGCGACCTGGCCGCGCTGTCCCGACTGCCCAGCGAGGTGCACCTCGTCGGCAGCCACGGCTCCGAGTTCGACATCGGTTTCGTCGAGCGACTCTCGCCCGAGCTGGTCGCGGTGCGCCAGCGGGTGCGCAACGCGCTGCGCGAGATCGCCGCCAACCACCAGGGCATCCGGCTGGAACGCAAGCCGGCCAGCGTCGCCATGCACACCCGAGGGGTCGACCCGCAGGTCGCCGCCGCCGCCATCGAGGCGGTCCGCAACGGCCCGGCGACCTTCGACGGCGTCACGGTGACCCAGGGCAAGGAGGTCATCGAGCTCTCCGTCGTGGCCACCCACAAGGGCACCGCACTCGACCAGCTGCGGACCCAGCTCGCCTCCAGCGCGGTGCTGTTCATCGGCGACGACATCACCGACGAGAACGGGTTCGCGCACCTGCACGGCCCCGACCTCGGCATCAAGATCGGCCCCGGGGACACCCAGGCCGGTTTCCGGGTCGCCGACCCGCTGGAGGCCGCCCGCGCGCTGGCGCTGCTGCTGGAGACCCGTCGACACTGGCTGTTCGGTGAGCGGGCGGTGCCGATCGAGCGCCACTCCATGCTGGCCAACGGCCGTACCGTCGCGCTGCTCACCCCCGAGGCCAAGGTGAGCTGGCTCTGCCACCCCAAGCCGGACTCGGCGGCGATCTTCGCCGACCTGGTGGGTGGCAGCCCGGCCGGTCACTTCAGCGTCGCCCCGGAACGCGGCGGCATCCCGCTGGGCCAGCGCTACCGCTCCGGCACGATGACAGTGGAGACCCGGTGGTCCGGGCTCACCGTCACCGACTGGCTGGACAAGCCGGCCCGGGAGACCACTCCGGACGACAGCCCCGCGGTCATCACCGGCGACTCGACCCTGATCCGGGTGCTCACCGGCAGCGGCAAGGCCCGGGTGGAGTTCGCGCCGAGGCCCGAGTTCGGGCAGGTCGCCGTGCAGTTGCAGCCACTCGGCGACGGCCTGCTGGTGCTCGGCTCCAACGAACCGGTGGCGCTCTACGCCCCCGGCGTGCAGTGGGAGGTCGGCAACGACGGCGGGTACGAGACCGCCAAGGCGATCGTCGACCTGTCCGCCGCCGGTGGACAGGTAGTGCTTGAGCTGCGCTTCGGCACGCACAGCCTGGAGCACCACCGGGTGCCGATCCACGAGCGGCAGGCCGCCGCCGAACAGCCGTGGAAGGACTGGGTGGCCTCGCTGCGGCTGCCGTCCACCGCCCGTGACCTGGTCGCGCGCAGCGCCCTCACCCTGCGCGGGCTCTGTCACGAGGCCACCGGCTCGATCCTGGCCGCGGCGACCACCTCGCTCCCCGAGGAGCTGGGTGGCGTCCGCAACTGGGACTACCGCTACTGCTGGCTGCGCGACGCCGCGCTGACCGCCCGCGCACTTGTCGACCTCGGCTCCGTCGAGGAGGCCGAGGCGCTGCTGCGCTGGGTGGACGGCTGCATCGAGCGCACCGGCGGGCACCCGGAACGGCTGCACCCGCTCTACACCATCGACGGGTACGAGCTGGGCGCCGAAGCGGTGATCGACACGCTGCCCGGGTACGCCGGCTCCCGGCCGGTCCGGGTCGGCAACCTCGCCAACCACCAGCTCCAGCTCGACGTGTTCGGTCCGATCGCCGACCTGATCGCGGCCGTCGCCGACGCCCGCGGTTCGGTTCGCGAGGACGAGTGGCGGGTTCTGGAAAACATGGTCGAGGCGGTCCGCCGCCGTTGGCACGAGCCCGACCACGGCATCTGGGAGGCCCGGCTGCCACCCCGGCACCACGTCTTCTCCAAGGTGATGTGCTGGATGACAGTCGACCGGGCGCTGCACGTGATGCGCGAGCACGGCGGCGAGGACCGGCCGGAGTGGAAGGACCTGCGCGACCGGATCGGCGCCAACGTCCTGGAGCAGGGCTGGCACTCCGACGTCGAGGCGTACAGCGTCGCGTACGGGGACGAGGACATGGACGCCTCGTCACTCTGGATCGGGCTGTCCGGCCTGCTCCCGGGTGACGACCCGCGCTTCCTGTCCACAGTCCTGCGCATCGAGGCCGACCTGCGCAGCGGTCCGGTCGTCTACCGCTACCACTGGGACGACGGCCTGCCCGGCCGCGAGGGCGGCTTCCACATCTGCACGGCGTGGCTGATCGAGGCGTACCTGCGCACCGGCCGCCGCACCGACGCCGAGGAGCTGTTCGCCCAGATGGTGCTCACCGCCGGCCCGACCGGGCTGCTCCCCGAGCAGTACGACCCGCTCGCCGAGCGCGGGCTGGGCAACCACCCGCAGGCGTACAGCCACCTGGGTCTGATCCGCTGTGCCCTCCTGCTCGACAACATGCTCAAGCAGTAATCGGGCAACGAACCACGACGGGCCGGAGCAGGCTGCTCCGGCCCGTCCTCCGTGCCAGCCCCCCTCCCCGGTCGATCATGGACTTGTGGTGCCCGTTGTGCGGATGATCGCGGCATTTGTCCACCACCACAACTCCATGATCGACCCGGGGGGTGCGGCGGACCACGGGCACCCGCTCGACAGGGCTGGGGCCTCGCCGCGCTCCGTCGCCTCAGCCGTCGAGCGCCTCCACCACGTCGCCCACCACGACGACTGCGGGCGGGCGCAGGTCGGCGGCGAGCAGGTCGGTGGCCACCGCGCCGAGCGTGGACCGCAGCACCCGCTGGGTGCCCGTGGTGGCCTCCTGAACGACGGCGGCCGGCGTCTGCGGTGACCGACCGTGGGCGATCAGGGTGGCCGTGATGGCGGCGAGGTTCTTGAGCCCCATCAGGATCACCAGGGTGCCGTGCAGGCCGGCGAGGGCGTCCCAGCGCACCAGTGAGGCCGGAGCGTCGGGTGCCAGGTGCCCGGAGACCACAGTGAACTCGTGCGCCACCCCCCGATGGGTGACCGGGATGCCAGCGGCGGCCGGCGCGGCGATGGAGCTGGTCACCCCGGGCACCACTGTCACCGGAACGCCGGCCGACGCGCAGGCCAGCAACTCCTCGCCGCCGCGGCCGAAGACGTACGGATCACCGCCCTTGAGCCGTACCACGAAGGCACCGGCCAGGGCCCTGTCGACCAGGATCTGGTTGATCTCCTCCTGGGCGCGGGACGGTCCATAGGGGATCTTCGAGGCGTCCACCAGCTCGACGTCCGGGCGCAGCTCGTCGAGGAGCAGCCCGGGCACCAGCCGGTCGGCGACCACCACGTCGGCCTCGGTGAGCAGCCGCCAACCCTTCACGGTGATCAGCTCCGGGTCACCCGGCCCCGCCCCGACAAGCGCCACCCGCCCGGCCCGCCGCCCACCGGCCGCACCGGCCGATCCGGCCGCGCCGGCCACACCGGCCGCACCGGCCGCGTCGGTCGTGCCGGTCGTGCCGGTCGACTGGCTCGGCGTCGGAGCGACTCCGTCCGGTGCCAGGCGGACCGCCAGGAGGTCGCGGATCGCGTCACGGACGGTCATCGCCCGGCGGGGGTCGCCGCCGCCGAGCACCGCCACGGTGACCGGGCCGTGCCGGGTCACCGCCGGGGTCCAGGCGGTGGCGGCCGTGCGGTCGTCGGCCCGGACGCAGAAGATCCGCCGCTCGGCGGCGACGGCGCTCACCGAGGCCGCCGCTATCGGGTCGTCGATCGCCACCTGGACCAGCCAGGCGCCGTCCAGGTCCTCGGGCAGGAACCGGCGCGGCACCCAGTGCAGCCGACCCGCGTCGACCCGGGCACGCAGTGCCGGGGTCAGCTCCGGGGAGACCAGCAGGACGTCCGCACCGGCGTCCAGCAGCGCGGGTACGCGCCGGGTGGCGACCGCGCCGCCGCCCACCACGACCACCCGCCGCCCGTGCAGCCGCAGACCGAGGGGGTACGGATTGGAGGTCACGCCGCACCACCGGGGCGGAGGGTTCGTTCGCCGCGTGTGGTCACTTCTCGGCCACCCCGGCGGAGTCGAACGTCGCCACCTCGTGCAGCACCCGGACCGCGCCGGTGACCACGGGCAACGCCAGCAGCGCGCCGGTGCCCTCGCCGAGGCGCAACCCCAGGTCGATGAGCGGGTCGAGGCCGAGGTGGCGCAGCGCCACAGTGGCACCGGGCTCGGCCGAGCGGTGGCCGGCGACCATGGCGCCTACCGCGTCCGGGGCGAACGCGGCGGCGGCGAGCGCGGCCGAGACCGCGATCACGCCGTCCAGCAGCACCGGTGTGCGGCGCGCCGCGGCCCCCAGGATCAGCCCGGCCAGGGCGGCGTGCTCCAGGCCACCGACGGCGGCCAGCACCCCCAGCGGGTCGGCCGGGTCGGGGGTGTGCCGGGCCAGCGCGGCCCGTACCACCGCCACCTTGTGCGCGTACGTCGGGTCGTCGACCCCGGTGCCCCGACCGGTGGCGTCGAGCGCGTCGACGCCGGTGAACGCGGCGATCAGCGCGGCGGCCGGGGTGGTGTTGCCGATACCCATGTCCCCGGTGAGCAGGATGCCCGCCCCGGCGTCGATCAACTCGTCGGCGATCCGGATGCCGGTCTGCACCGCCGCCAGCGCCTCGTCCCGGGTCAGCGCGGCGGTCACCGTGAGGTCCCGGGTGCCCCGACGGACGGACGCGACAACCAGCCGGGGCACGGCCGGGTCGAGCACGGCCGGGTCGAGCACGGCCGCGTCGGCGACGGCCGGGTCGACGACGGCCGGGTCGACGACGGCCGGGTCGGCGGGCAGCGGGGTCGCCACGCCGACGTCGACCACTGTGACCGACGCGCCGGCCTGCCGGGCGAACGCGTTGACCACCGCTCCACCGGCCAGGAAGTTGCCGATCATCTGCGCGGTGACCTCCTGCGGCCAGGGGCTCACCCCCTGGGCGTGCACCCCGTGGTCACCGGCGAAGATCGCCACTGCGGCCGGCTCGGGCAGCGGTGGTGGGCAGGCTCCGGCCAGGCCGGCGAGGCGTACCGAAAGCTCCTCCAACGCACCCAGCGAGCCCGCCGGCTTGGTCAGCCGACCGTGCAGCTCGCGGGCGGCGGCCATGGCCGCTTCGTCCGCCGGGCGGATCGCCGCGATCGTGGTCTCCAGCATCATGCCTCCATGGTCTCGCGCAGCACGTCGATGAACGCGTCTGTGGTGTTTCGGTCGCGTACCGCCACCCGCAGCCAGTCCGGCCCGAGACCGGGGAAGGTGTCGCCCCGGCGGACCGCCCAGCCGCGCTCGCGCAGGGCGGCGCGGATCTCACTCGCGCCCGGCAGGTGCAGCAGGACGAACGCACTCGCGGGACGGCCGACGACGCGTACCCCGGGCAGGTTTTCCAGGCGGGCGACCAGGTGGTCGCGGTCGGCGGCGAGATCGGCGGCGATGGCGCGCTCGGCCCGGACGGCGACGTCTGTGGCGCAGGCCGACGCGGCGGCGAGCGCGGGCGTGGAGACGGCCCAGAGCGGCTGGACGGCGGCCAGCCGGGCCAGCAGGTCCGCGGCGCCGAGCAGGTAGCCGATCCGCAGCCCGGCCAGGCCCCAGGTCTTCGTGAGGCTGCGCACCACGAGCAACCCGGGCAGGTCGCCGCGTTCGGCAAGTGACTCCGGTTCGCCGGGGTGCCCGGCGGCCATTGTGGTGTCGGCGAACGCCTCGTCGACCACGAGCACCCGGCCGGGGCGGGCCAGCGCGGCCACCGTCCGCGCGGGGTGCAGCACCGACGTCGGGTTCGTGGGGTTGCCGATCATCACCAGGTCGGCGTCGGCGGGCACCCGGGACGGGTCGAGCCGGAAGTCGTCGGCGGCGTCGAGCAGCACCCGCTCGACCCGGTGCCCGGCGGCCCGCAGCGCGGCCTCCGGCTCGGTGAACTGGGGGTGCACCACCACCGGCCGGCGCACCCCGCGCAACGCCTGGGCGATCAGCACGAAGCCCTCGGCGGCGCCGGCGGTGAGCAGCACCTCGTTCGGGTGACGGTGGTGTCGGGCGGCGACCGCCGCCCGGGCCGGCGCCGGGTCCGGGTAGCGGGCCAGGTCGGTCAGGGTGGCCGCGACCGGTTCGGCCAGCCAGGCGGGCGGACGCGCCCGGCGGACGTTGACGGCGAGGTCGATCAGGCCGTCGCCGACCTCGACGTCACCGTGGTGCGCCAGGTCGGGCTCGATGGCGGCGATCGGCTCGGGCATGTTCGCGATCCTGCCGGGAAGGCGGCCGTTGGGACAGACGATCTCGGCGTAAGCCACGTCACCACTCGTCGGTTTATGAGTTCTTCTCAGGTACGAATCGGAAATGTCATAACTTGGCCATGTGAGTAACCGACCCCTTACTGCCGCTGGTCGACTCGTCCCTCTCCTGCGCGCCGGCCTGATCGCCGGCATCGTGATCGCCGCCGTCGCGTACCCACTCGTCGCCCTCACCGGGATCGGCGCGAAGGCCACCGCGCACGCCGTGGAGCAGAAGACCAAGATCCTGACCACCGCCCTGCCCGCCGAGACCTCGTACGTGTACGCGCCGGACGGCAAGACCGTGCTGACCATGTTCTACGAGGAGTACCGGCAGTACACGAAGCTGTCGGACATGTCGCCGAACATCCAGCAGGCGATCGTCGCCGCCGAGGACAACCGCTTCTACCAGCACCACGGCGTCGACCCGAAGGGCGTCGCCCGCGCCTTCGTGTCGAACGCCCGCTCCGGGGGCTCCCAGGGCGCGTCGACCCTGACCATGCAGTACGTCCGGATGGCCCTGCGGGACAGCGCGACCACCCCCAAGGAGGTGCAGGAGGCCACCCAGCAGACCAGCCTGCGCAAGGTCAAGGAGATGCGGATGGCGCTGGACCTGGAGAAGGAGTTGAGCAAGGAGCAGATCCTGGAGCGCTACCTCAACTCCGCGTACTTCGGGCACCGGGCGTACGGCATCTACGCGGCCAGCGAGATCTTCTTCTCCAAGACCCCGAAGGACCTCACCCCGGTCGAGGCCGCCACCCTCGCCGGGCTGGTGAAGTCCCCGTCGGAGTACGACCCGGCCGACTCCGACCAGAAGGAGGCCACCGGGCGGCGGGACTACGTGCTGGACCGGATGAGCCAGCTCGGGTACCTCTCCCCCGACTCGGCCGCCGCCGCCAAGTCCGAGCCGATCCGGCTGAAGCTGACCACCCCGCCACACGACTGTGCCGCGGTGACGGAGAAGTACAACAGCTGGGGCTTCGCCTGCGACTACCTGAAGAACTGGTGGAGCGCGCAGCCCGCCTTCGGCGCGACCCCGCTGGAACGGATGGACAAGCTGCGCCGGGGCGGCTATCGGATCGTGCTCAGCCTCGACCCGAAGATCCAGGCGGCGGCCGAAAAGAACGTCGGCAGCAAGGAGGCCACCGGCAGCCCGTTCGCCAACGGGATCGTGGTCTCCGAGCCGGGCACCGGCCGGGTGAAGGCGATGGCGGTGAACCGGACGTACTCACTCGACCTCAGCGAGAACCCGCCGAGTTCCAACCCCGAGGCCGGGCCGAAGGTGAAGGCCAACTACCCGAACACGGTGGCGCCGCTGCTCGGCGGCGGTGACCTGGCCGGCTACCAGGCCGGGTCGACGTTCAAGATGTTCCCGATGCTTGCCGCGCTGGACTCGGGGATGACGCTCTCCACCTCGTTCAACGCCCCCTACCGCTACAAGTCGGCAGTCTACGACGGTTGGGCGCCCTCCAACGCCAGCGCCGCCATGACCGGCCAGCAGACCATGTGGTCCGGCTTCGGCAAGTCGGTGAACACGTACTTCGTGTGGCTGGAGGAGAAGGTCGGCGCGGACCGGGCGGTCCGGTTGGCCGAGCAGCTCGGGCTGCGGTGGCGCACCGACGTCGACCGGGAACAGGCGTCCCCGACAAAGGTGAAGAAGTGGGGCGCGTTCACCCTGGGCGTCTCCGACGCCACGCCGCTGGAGATGGCGAACGCCTACGCCGCCATCGCCGCCGACGGCCGCTACTGCGAGGCGATCCCGGTGCAATCGATCATGAATCGGGACGGCACGCCCGCCACGTACGCCACCCCCGGTGGCATCCATCGTGAGGTGGCCAAGCCCCGCTGCCGGCAGGTGGTCAGCGCGGACGCCGCTCGGGCGGCCACCGACGCCGCCCGCTGCCCGACCGGAGACACCCCGGCGCGCGGTAGCTGCGGCGGCTGGTCCACCGCCGACAGCGTGCGGGGCACTGTCGGACGCCCGGTGGCCGGCAAGACCGGCACCACCGACAGCACCCGGTCCGCCTGGTTCGTCGGCTACACCCCGGAACTGGCAGCGGCGAGCTTCATCTCCGACCCGGACAACCCGTTCAACGCCGTGGGTGACGGGCAGTCCCAGATCCCGATCAAGGCGGTCTCGGAAACCCTCCGCGACGGGCTGAAGGGCACACCGACCCGCCAGTTCACCCCACCGTCGGACGCGATCGTCGGCTGACCCGGGCGGTGCGTACCGCCCTCCGCGGGATCAGACCGGCACCCCGCCGGACTCCGCGGGCACCGCCGCACTCGTCGGGTCGGCCGCCGCGGCGACCAACCGGGCCGCCGTGGCCGGATGACCGGCCCAGTGCAGGGTGAGCTGCGAGGCGTGCACGTTGCGCCAGACGAAACCCTCCGGCGTGCCGCCCTCCCAGCTCCACGCCGGGCGCTGACCAGCGCGCGGGGTGAGCACCGCACGGTGCGCCTTGTGGCCGACAAGCACCGTGCCGTGGGCGGCGACCACGCTGTCGGTCTGGGCGGTCGCCTCCCGGTAGCCGGCCACCAGGCCGTCCCGGCTGACCCCCACCGCGTCGAGGACCCCGCACATCGGCAGCCCGTCCAACTCGCGGGCCAACCAGAGCAGGCCGGCGCCCTCGGCGATCACCGGACGCCCGGTCCGCGCCAACTCGGCCACCGCGATGCAGAGCCGGCGGTTGGCCGACAACTGCTCGGCGTACGCCTCGGGCAACGCGCCCCCGACGACAAGCGCGCGGGTGCCGACCGGCAGTGCCTCGTCGCGCAGCGGGTCGACGGTCACGACCTCGGCGCCGGCGGCCCGCAGCAGCTCGGCGGTCTCCGGGTGGCTGAAGCTGCCGCCCGGCCCACCGGCAAGTGCCACGAGCGGGCGGTCCGCCGGGGCGGTGAACCCGCCGAGGGCCTCCTCGGCAGACCAGGCCGGAGCCGGCATCGGCGGGGCCGAGCGGGCCAGGCCGAGAAGTCGTTCCAGATCCACTGTGGCGGCGACGGCCTCACCCAACCGGCGAACAGCTCGGACGGCGTCGGCCGACCCGTCGACCACCGGCGCCACACCGTGCCGCCGCGACGGCAGCACCGCCGGCAGGTCGTGCCGACGCAGCGCACCGTAGACCGGCACCCCCACGTCGTCCAACGCCTCACGCAGCATGTCCTCGTGTCGCGAGGAGGCCACCCGGTTGAGGATCACCCCGCCGAGCCACAACTGCTCGTCGTACGAGCGGAAACCATGCACCAGGGCCGCCACCGACTGACCCATCGCTGCCACATCGACGACGAGCACCACCGGGCTGCGCAGCGCGGCTGCCGCGGCGGCGGTGGACTCCTGCTCGGGGCGGCCACCGACCGAGTCGTACAGCCCCATGCTGCCCTGCACCACGGCCAGCCCGGCTCCGGCCGCGCCGTGCGCCACCAGCGGGGCGAGCCGGTCGGTGCCGACCAGCCGGGGATCGATCACCCGACCCGGCCGGCCGGCGGCCAGCCCGAGGTACGCGGCGTCGACATGGTCCGGACCGAGTTTGAACCCGGCGACGTCGACCCCACGCTCAGCCAGGGCGGCGAGCAGCCCGATCGCCAGCGCGTTCTTACCGTGCCCGGAGGACGGCGCGCTGAGCACCAGGCGCGGCACGACGGTCATCATCGACTCCTCGCGAGCGGCGGCGGGTACGCGACGGGGACGACCGGGGCCGATCCGTCGGCGTGACGATACCCGGCCGGCTGCCGACGCGAGCACCGCCAACCGGGGCCGGCGGCCCGCTCCCGGCCCGGTCCAGGTCAGTGGCGCCGGTCATACGGGTAGCCTCGTGCTGTGTACCGGTTCCTGCTGAGCCCACGCTGGCTGGGCGCTCTCGCGCTCACCCTGGTCGCCGCCGCCGTGATGGTGTTCCTCGGCAACTGGCAGCTGGACCGCTACCGGGGGCGTACCGAGGTCAACGAGCGGATCGACGCGGGCCAGCGGATGGCCCCCACGCCGCTGGCCGACGCCCTGCGAGCCCCCACCGGCGGCGCGGGGACGGTCGGCCCGGCGCCGGCCGAGGAGAAGGTCTGGACCCGGGTCACCGTCACCGGCCGGTACGACCCGACGAACACCGTGCTGGTCCGGGGCCGGACGGTGGACAGCCGGGTCGGCTTCGAGGTGCTCACCCCGCTGGTGCTCGCGGACGGCACGGCGCTGCTCGTGGATCGGGGTTGGATCCCGCCGGCACCGGGTGGGGCGACCGCCCAGCCGGCGGTGCCCGCCGTGCCGACCGGCGACGTGACGGTGATCGGCCGGGTGCACGAGACCGAGAGCGGCGCGGGCGCTGTGGCGCGGCGCGACGGGCGGCTGGAGATTCGGCGGATTGGTGTGTCGCGCCTCGCCGGCGAGCTGCCCTACCCCGTCTACGGCGCCTACCTGCTGCTCGACGAGCAGACCCCGGCCGCCGATCCGGTGTTCAAGGCGGTGCCCGTGGGGCACGCCAACAACTGGCAGAACTTCGGCTACGTGGTGCAGTGGTGGCTGTTCGCGGTGATGTCCCTGTTCGGCTACGGCTGGGTGGCCCGCCGGGAGGCCCGCCGGGCCGCCGGGATCGGCGTCACCGCGGCCCCGCTGGACCGGGCCGCCGAACCGACGCCGAGCGCGAGCGCCTGACCGAGACCCGGGGTCGGCGTCCCAAACAGACACTCGGGGGCATGCGGGACGACAGGGCAGCCGGTAGCCTGCGCCACGTGACGATCCCGTGTTGGAGGTCTCGGTGAATTCGGATCCCACGGCCGCGCAGCCTGAGCCGGTGACCCAACCGCAGCGGCCAATCGATCCATGGACCGCCGCTTCGTCGACCGAGCAGCTGCCGACCACCCCGTCGACGACACCCTTCCCGAGCGTGCCTCCGCAGGCCACACCGCCTCCAGCACCGCCGTTCCCAGCGCAGGCAGCACCGCAGTTCTCGGCGCCGCCAGCACCGCAGTTCTCCGGCCCGCCCGCGCAGCACTCGGCGCTGCCCGGCGGGGCGTGGCCGGCGGCGGGACCGTACCCTCCGTCGCCGGTCTCCGCACACCCGGCACCGCTCGCGTTCGGCGGGCCGGAGGTGGTCGCGGTGCAGATCGGCGAGATCGCGGTGTGCCCGCCGGTCATCCGCACGCCCGCCGGAGTGCTGCCGTTGGCCGGTGCCAGCTGGCACGTGACCGACTACTGGCAGAGCGAGGAGAAGGTGGCGACCTGGGCGCTGGTCTGCGCGATCGTCGGCTTCTTCTGCCTGACCTTGTTCAGCCTGCTCTTCCTGCTGATCAAGGAGACCCGACACCACGGCACCGTGCAGGTGATGGTCACCAACGGCCATCAGCAGTACGTAGCCCGGATCCCGGTCAGCGACCAGGGCCAGGTGCAGCACATCAACAACCAGGTCAACTACGCCCGGTCGTTGTCTGGCAGGTGACCCGGCCGGTCAGCCGGCAACCCGGCCGGCGTGGATGGCCCGCACGGCGTCGATGGTGTCCGCCTCGGCGGCGGACTTGTCGTCGCGGTACCGCACCACCCGGGCGAACCGCAGCGCCATCCCCCCGGGATAACGCGAGCTGGTCTGCACCCCGTCGAAGGCGATCTCCACCACCTGCTCGGGGCGGACCCGCACCACCCAGTCGCCGCGCTCCACGGCGAGGTCGAGGAAACGCTCGGTCTGCCAGCGCAACAACTCGTCGGTGAGCCCCTTGAACGTCTTGCCGAGCATGACGAAGCCACCCGTGTGCGGGTCACGCGCACCCAGATGCAGGTTGGACAGCCAGCCCTTGCGCCGGCCACTGCCCCACTCGACGGCGAGCACCACCAGGTCCAGGGTGTGCCGGGGTTTGACCTTGACCCAGGCGGCACCACGCCGACCAGCGTCGTAGGGGGCGTCCGGTGCCTTGACCACGACGCCCTCCTGCCCGGCGTCCAGTGCGGCGGCGAACGCGGCGGCGGCCTGCTCCGGACCGTCGACCTCCATCCGCCCGACCAGCAGCGACGAATCCACCGCACCGGCGAGGGCGGCCCACCGCTCGCGGCCGGGCAGGTCGATCAGATCCTGCCCGTCGAGGTGCAGCAGGTCGAAGAAGTACGGAGTGAGCACCGTCGCGCCGGTGCTGGCTGCCGCCGCGAGCACCGCCGGGGCGACCGGGGTGCGCCCGGTGGTGCTCGGGGTGGTGCGTCGGGCGGCCCGGCTCGACGTCTGCTGGAACGGAAGTGGACGCCCCGTCTGGTCCAGGCCGATCGCCTCGCCGTCGAGCACCAACTCCCGCCCCGGCAGGGCCCGGACCGCGGCGACCACTTCGGGCACCCGGCCGGTGATCTCGTCGAGGCTGCGGGTGAAGACGGCGATGTCCGCCCCGGACCGGTGCACCTGGATGCGGATGCCGTCGAGCTTCACGTCGACCACCGCCGGGGTGCCCGTCGCGGCCAGCGCCTCGTCGACCGAGGGGGCGCTCTGCGCGAGCATCGGCGCCAACGGTCGACCGACCCGCAGGCCGAAGCCGGCCAACTCGGCCGCGCCACCGGCCAGCGCGGCCACCGCCACGGCGCGCAGGTCGCCGGCGAGCAGCAACGCCCGGCGGACCGCCGCCACCGGCACGTCGGCGGCCCGCGCCACCGCGTCGGCGAGCAGCCCGGCCTGGGCGCCCTGCCGCAGCTCACCGCCGAACAGACCGGTGAGCAGACGCTGCTCCTCGGCCGTCGCCGCGGCGTAGAGGGCACCGAGCAGCGCTCGGCGCCGAGCCTGCGAACCCGGGCCGTGCACAGCGGCGAGCTGCTCGATGGCCGCGTCGACGGCGGCCACGGTGAGCGTCGGCTCGGCGGCCGGCGGCGGCAGGTCACGGAGGCTCGCATAGCCCACGCCGGTCTGCCGTTGGCGCAGCTCACCCGCGAGGTAGCCGGCGCCCGGCTCGACCTCGGCCGGGTCGAGCCGGCGCAACGCGTCAGCGAGCAGCTCCACCTTGGCCCGCCGGCCGCTTGTGGCGCCGACGGCCGCGGACGTCGCTGCCAGGTCGAGGAACCGCACGTCGCCCATCCTGCCAGTCACCTCCGACACCGCCCGGGCATTGCCGTGCCCGGGCGGTGTCGGCAGGGTGCCGCCCGCTTCCGCGGACGACGGATCAGGGCCTGTTTCATGAGGGCGGTCGAGCCGAGGCGGAGTCCGGGCGGCGATCCGGCAAGGCGCGGTTTCGTCCGGATACCGGTGTCGTATCCGGACGAAACCGCAACGCCGCCGGGCGTCGTCCGGGACCGCCGCAGGCCGGCCAGTCCTCATGAAGCAGGCCCTAAGCTGAGATGGGCTCCTCGATGCGCAACCCCCGCGCGCGGACCTCGCCGGCGACCCGGGAGAGCACCGAGTCGAGGGCGACCAGAGCAGCGGAGAGCTCACCGAGCTGTTCGTTGAGCGTGTCCTCGGACCACGCGGAGACGTCGACATCTCCCAGTGCGCTGACAGCGGCCCCCAACCGGGCCATCACCTCGTTCGTACTCATGTACGAAAGGCTATAACAACCGCCCGCCCGACACGCCGTTAACTCCCAGATCAGGCCCGAAATCGCCGCCGTTCCGACACCTAACTGGCCGCGGCGGCCACCTTGCCCAGCAGCAGCGCCTCGGCGAGACAGACCTTGGCGAACTCACCCAGGTGCAGGCTCTCGTTCGGGCCGTGCGCCCGGGCGTGCGGGTCCTCCACACCGGTCACCAGGATCGCCGCCTTCGGGAACATCTCCTGGAAGGTGGCGATGAACGGAATCGAGCCGCCGACACCGATGTCCACCGGGTCGGTGCCGTCCCAGGCGGTCCGGAAGGCCGACCGGGCAGCGTCGAACATCGGCCCGGACGCGTCGATCACGCACGGGTTGCCGTCGTGCTCGAAACTGACGGTCACCTGGGCGCCCCACGGGGCGTGCTGCTCCAGGTGCGCACGCACCGCCGCGTACGCCCGCTTGGGGTCGTCGCCCGGGGCGAGCCGGATGCTGACCTTCGCCTTCGCGGCCGGGACCAGGGCATTCGGTGCCTCGCCGGTGGCCGGGGCGTCGATCCCGAGCACTGCCAGCGCCGGCTTGGTCCAGAGTCGGTCGGTGATCCGGCCGGTGCCGATGAACTGCACGCCCTCGGCCAACCCGGCCTCGGCCCGGACCCGGTCCTGCGGATAGTCGACCGTGGCGCCCTCCCGGCCGACCAGCCCGGCCACCGCCACGTCACCGGCGTCGTCGTGCAGCGTCGCCAGCAACCGGACCAGCGCGGTGAGCGCGTCCGGCACCACGCCACCGAACATGCCGCTGTGCACCGCGTGGTCAAGCGTGCGCACCTCGACGAAGCAGTTGACGATGCCGCGCAGCGAGGTGGTCAACGCCGGTACGCCGATGTCCCAGTTGCCGGAGTCGGCGATCACTATGACATCCGAGGCGATCTTGTCGCGGTGCTCGGCGAGCAGCCGCTCGAGCGAGTCGGAGCCGTACTCCTCCTCACCCTCGATGAAGAGCACCACGCCCACCGGCAGCGCGTCCCCGTACGCCCGCAGTGCCGCGACGTGCGCCATGATGCCGGCCTTGTCGTCGGCAGCACCCCGGGCGTAGAGCCGACCGTCCCGTTCCACCGGCTCGAACGGGTCGGACTCCCACAGCGACCGGTCGCCGACCGGCTGCACGTCGTGGTGGGCGTAGAGCATGACGGTCGGGGCACCGGGCGGAGCGGCCCGCCGGCCGATCACCGCCGGCTGGCCGCCGGAACGCACGATGTCGACGTCGAGGCCGCAGCCGCGCAGCAACTCGGCGACCGCCTCGGCGGAGCGTTCCACGTGCGAGTGGTCGAAACCCTCGAAGGCGATGCCGGGGATGCGGACGAGGCGTTCCAGGTCGGCGCGTACGCCGGGCATCTCCCGCTCGACGGCGGCCCGCACCTCGGACTCGGACATGATCGGTGAGGTCATGACCGGCATCGTATGCCGGCCTTACCGGGGCGTGCCCGCGGAGCCCGTACCGGCACCGTCGTCCGCCGGGCCGGCACCCGGGGCGGCCCGACCGGCACGCTGTGCGCGGCCCGCCGCCTCGGTGGCGGCAGCCACCTTGATCTCCTCGCAGACACGTGTCGAGCCGTCGTCGTCGCGGCCTTCTCGCACCGTGCCGTTGCCTTTTCGCACCGTGCCGTTGCCGTTGACGGCCGTCCACCGCCCGCTCAGCGGAGGCGCACGTAATAGCGGTCCGCGTCGTGCGGCAGCGTCGGCGCGCCATCCACCAGCAGGTCCACCCGGGCGGCCGTGTCGTCGGCGGCGAAGTGCGCCCGCTCCCCGGTGTGCCAGCGCCGCAGCTCGGGCAGGATCTCCGACCCGTCCCGGGCAACCGCGCGGGCCAGCCGCAACGACGCGGGCGCGGTGACGAACACCGCCAGGGTCAACTCCGGCCGGACCACCGCGCGGGCGGCGCTGACCCCCTCCACCACCAGCACCGGCGCCACCGGCACGGGCACCGGCCGGGCCAGGAAACGCCGCCGCACCCAGCTGTAGCGCCGGTAGGCACCGGGTTTCCCCTGGCGCAGCGGGGCGAGCACCTCCTCGTCGAGCCGGGGCCAGAAGGTGACCTGATCGTCCCAACCGTCAAGCAGATCGTCGGTGTGCACCACGGGCGGGCGGGCGCCGCCGAGCCGAGCCGCCAGGGCATCCGCGAGGTGCGCGGCGAACCGGCTCTTACCCGCGCCGCTCGGCCCGTCCACCGCGACGAGCCGGGTCCGCCCCAACCGCGCCGGGCCCGCGAGCACCCGACGAGCCAACTCGGCGTACGCCTCGACAACCACCACGGCCGGCATTCAGCACAGCCTCGCCCGGCGCATTACCGAAGTATGCCGCCCGACAGCAGTCCAGTGATGATCGGCTCCAGATCATCGATGTCGCGGTATCCCGATGGCGGGACACCGCGGTGTTCGTGCAGCCGAGTGGATCACGCGGCAACGGCTGTCGACGACGGCCGTGCCGACACGTCCGGTTGACCAACCTGGCCGGGTGCCGTCACGTCCGGGGGAATTGGGGCGGCGACGGGTGACGGGCGGCCCGTTCGCCGCCCGGGGCGCTACCAAATCGGCATGATCGGGTGGTGCTCCGAGACGTGATGAGCCCCGGCATCGACGCCCTACTCGAACAGGCCCGCGCCGGGCTGCACCGACTGACTCCGCAGCAGACCGTCGAGGCGGTCCGCGGCGGCGCGCTGCTTGTCGACACCCGCACCGACCTGCAACGCCGTGAACAGGGCGACCTGCCGGGTGCGGTAGTCATCGACCGGACCGTGCTGGAATGGCGGCTTGATCCGGCCAGCGCCTGGCGGATCCCGGAAGCCACCGGATACGACCGGGAGATCGTGCTGGTGTGCCGACAGGGCTACAGCTCCAGCCTCGCCGCCGCCAGCCTGCAGACCCTTGGTCTACGCCGGGCCACCGACATGATCGGCGGTGTGGACGCCTGGCTCGCCGCCGGTCTGCCCACCAGTGATCGGCCCGCCGACATCCGCCCCTGACTCCGTCCATCCGGACAAGGCCCCACGACCCAGACCCCAGACCCAAGACCCCGGACACCGACACCGACACCGACACCGACACCGACACCGACACCGACACCGACGATGCACGGCGACAACCGCGCCGGATGCTGAAACGCCGCGCACTTTCCCTGAAACTGCTGCCTCCCGGCCTGGTGAGGCAGCAGTTTCAGGGAAAGTGCGCGGATCATGGACCGATTCGTCAGGTGGCCGGTTCAAGATCGTGCTCGATCCAGGAAAGAGGCCCCTCCCCTCGGCCACGAGGCCACTACAACAAGGATCGAGCACGATCACCCCTCGATGCCCGCCCACACTCCGCATCGGACGGCGGGCCGGGCCGGGTGGGACGGCAGACCGTCACGACAGTGGGGAGCCGAGCAGCCCGGACGAGGGGCCGGGCAGCACGGTGCCGGGCCGGGCCGGGCCGGGCAGCACTGTGGCGGGCCGAGTGGGACGGCAGACCGTCAGGATGGTGGCGGGCCGGGTGGGATGAAGGGCAGGCCGGCGGGTGGGCCGGATTCGATGAGCCGCCAGAGGGCGGCGGTGTCCAGGTGTTCCTCCACCAGGTCGCCGAGCAGGTCGAGGGAACGCTCCCGGGCGGCGGCGAAGCTGGTCGTCGGCGCGACCCGGAACCCGCTGCGCCCGGCCAGGCGCGCCGCCTCGGTGAGGAACCACCTGCGGAACCCGTCGGATTCGAACGCCCCGTGCCAGTGGGTGCCGTGCACCGGACCGGACACCGCTCCCTCGCCGACACCGTCGTCGCCGGTCAGCAACGGGGCCAGGGTGGGGTCGGTGTGCGAGACGTACCCGTGGTGGATCTCGTAACCGCGCACCGCGACGTCGCCGTGGGCGGTGCCCACCGACTGCCGGACGGTCTTGCGCGGATCGAAGGTGATCTCGATGGGCAGCAGGCCAAGCCCTGGCACGCTGCCCCGCCGGCTCTCGACGGTGTCGTGAATGGCGCGGCCGAGCATCTGGAAACCACCGCAGAGGCCGAGCAGGGGCTTGCCGGCCGCCACGTGCGTGGTCACCGCGTCGGCGAGGCCCGTCTCGCGCAGCCAGGCCAGGTCGGCGACGGTGGACTTGGAGCCGGGCAGGACGACCAGGTCGGCGGCGGCCAACTCGGCCGGCTCGATGGTGAGCCGGACGCGAACGCCCGGCTCGGTGGCCAGCGCCTCCACGTCTGTGGCGTTGCTGATCCGGGGTAGCCGGACGACCGCCACGTCCAACCATTCGGTGCCGTGCGGCGCCGCGGGGCGGCCCAGCACCCGGCCGTAGGCGAGGGAGTCCTCCGCGTCGAGCCACAGGTCCAGTGCCCAGGGCAGCACCCCGAACGTGGGGCGACCAGTGACGTGACCCAGCATGTCCAGCCCTGGCTGGAGCAGCCCGCGGTCACCGCGGAACTTGTTGATCACGAAGCCGGCGACCAGCGCCTGGTCGGCCCGGTCCAGGAGGGCCACGGTGCCGAACATCGAGGCGAAGACGCCACCACGGTCGATGTCGCCGACCACGATGGTGGGCAGGTCGGCGTGCCGGGCCAGCCCCATGTTGACGTAGTCACCGGCCCGCAGGTTGATCTCCGCGGGGCTGCCGGCGCCCTCGCAGATCACCGCGTCGTACGTGTCGCGCAGTTCGGCGAGTGCCGCGTACGCGGTCTCGGCGAGCCGGGGGCGCAGGTGCCGGAAGGTGCCCGCGGTGATCGTGTCGACCGCCTCGCCGAGCAGCACCACCTGACTGGCCAGGTCGCTGCCCGGCTTGAGCAGGACCGGGTTGAACCGCAGGTCAGGCGCGAGGCCGCAGGCGGCGGCCTGCATGGCCTGGGCCCGTCCGATCTCGCCGCCGCGCCCGTCCGGCCCGACGACCACCGCCGAGTTGTTCGACATGTTCTGTGCCTTGTACGGCGCCACCTTCACGCCCTGCCGGTGCAGCCAGCGGCAGATGCCGGCGGTGAGCACGCTCTTGCCGGCGTCGGAGGTCGTGCCGGCGACAAGCAGCCCGCCGCTCACCGCCCGTTCGCCTGTCGCGACCAGCCGGCCGCACCGAGCCCCTGCCCACGGCGGCCCAGGGCAGCGAGCCCGTGCCCACCGCGACCCAGGGCAGCGGACCCGTGGCGACCAACGGCACCGAGGCCACGGCGACCAACGGCACCAACCAGGCGGCCGAGGGTCACCGGGTAGGCGGCGGCCAGCCCCACCGCGGCCAGCCCGACCGCGCCGGAGATCCGGGCGGCCCGCTTGAGGTGACGGGCCTCCGGGCGGGGACCGTCGCCGAGGAACGGCCGCACCTCGGAGCGACCGAAGTAGACGTTGCGACCGCCGAGGCGGACGCCGAGCGCGCCGGCCATCGCCGCCTCGCACTGGCCGGCGTTGGGGCTCGGGTGGTCGTTGCGGTCACGCCGCCAGACCTGCCAGGCCCGTTGCCGATCCCCGTTGGCGATCGGCGCGACGGCGATGGTGAGCAGCCCGGTCATCCTCGCCGGCACCAGGTTGAGGAGATCGTCCAACCGCGCGGCCGGTGTGCCGAACCGGGCGTAGCGCGCCGACCGGTGCCCGACCATCGCGTCGAGGGTGTTTGCCGCCCGGTAGCCCAGCAGGCCGGGCAGGCCGGCGACCGCACCCCAGACCAGGGGGGCGACGACCGCGTCGGAGGTGTTCTCGGCGACCGACTCGACGGTGGCGCGGGCCAACTCCGACTCACCCAGCGTCGACGGGTCCCGCCCGCAGAGGTGGCCGAGGCGTCGTCGGGCAGCGGGCAGGTCACCGTCACGCAGCGTCCGACCCATGGCGGTGGCTTCGTGGCGCAGGGTGCGGCCACCCAGCACCGTCCACGTGCCGGCGGCCACCAGCGCCGCCCGGGTCAGCGGCCGATGCCGGGTGGCTGCGGCGGCGACCGCCCCGAGCAGCACCGGCCCGCCCACGGCCAGCGCGGTGAACGCCGCGCCCGCCGTGCGGTCCGGGCGGTAGAGACGGCGCTCCAGCGCGCCCGCGGCCTGCCCGAAGCCGGCCACCGGGTGCCATCGGCGCGGATCACCGAGCAGCCTGTCCAGGGCGTACCCGGCCAGCAGCCCCACCGCGTTCGCCACCGGCGCGCTCCGTCGCACGTGCACCACCTCCAAGCCGGCCAGCCTAGACGAGCGTCCCGGGAACCACGCCGACCCACGGCGCGCTCGGGCTACCAGTGCCTCGCACCGGGCCCTTGCCGACGCCCCTGGGCTGCTGTCACGCGGGGTGACGACGCTTGCCGCGCCGCCACCCCGCCCCCGTCGTGCCCGGCCGCGTCGGCCGCCCCGCCGTGGCACCGGCGATCAGCACCGGGCCCCGATCGCCCGGTCGCCGCCCGATCCGCGAACGTCGAGCCGCCGCGAACGTTCGATCGTTGAGCCGAGCGGTCAGGCCGGCTGCGGGACCCGGCCCCGACCACGCCGCCCCCGGCCCGTCGGCACCGGCTCTGGCGGCCCGTCGTCGGGCACCGGCTCCAACTCGTCGTCCAGGTCGGCGTCGTTGCCGTTGTCATCCCCCTCGGGCGGACGCCCCGACTCGACGTCGAAACCGGTCGGGGCGTCGCCCGGCCCGATCGCCCCACTGGTCGGGGGAACCCCGCCGGACGGGGAGAAATCGTCGGACGAGGAGAAGTCGCCGATCGCGGGGCCCTCGCCGGCCATCGGGTCGTCGACGAACGGGCTGGTCCGCAGCGCGGCGTAGTCGGGCAGCTCGAAGTCGTCGTCAAGCGAGCGGTCGACCGGCAGCACGGGCTCGTGCCCGGCCGGCACCGGCTCGGTGGGCTCGCCGTGCACCCGGCTCTCGGCCTCGGCGTCCTCCACCGTGCTCGTGGTCAAGCTCGGTCGGTTGCGCAGGAACCGGGCCCGGCCCCGGGACAGGTCGTGGCCGACGGCAACCGCTTCCAACTCGTAGAGGGTGCGGTGGTTGCCGGCGTCGTCGGTCCAGTCGCGGGTGTAGAGCCGCCCGCACACGACCACCGGATCGCCGACCATCACGGAGGCCGCCACGCCCTCGGCGAGCTTGCGCCAGCAGTTGACGCGTACGCGGAGCGAATTGCCGTCGACCCACCGACCGCTGTCGCGGTCGAGTCGACGGGCGGTGGAGGCGACCTTGAAGTTGGCCACCAGCGTGTTGCTCTGGCTGGTGCGCCGCCATTCCGGAGCAGTCAGCACATTGCCGACTATTGTTACATAAGTGTCGAACATCGTCCCTCCAGGGGGATCGGGGCCTGCCAGCGCGAGTCGACTCGATACCGAGCCTCGGTGCTGTGGGCGGGCATCACCAGCGCCCGACCCCAACCTGTGGACGACGAACCCGCCTGTGGACAACGCCCTGATCACGCCCTGGTGTGGTACGGCCAACCCGGCCGGCCGGGCGTCAGCGGTTTCCGAGACCAACCACTTTGGGTATGCACATGATCAACGCACCACCGACAGCTCCACGTCGACGAGAGGTCAGCGCCATGATGATCACCAGAATCGGCTCCGCGATCGCTTCCGAGGTTCGGCGATGAGCGCCGCGGCGAACCCGGCCACCGTCGCAGAGTGCCTGCGGGTGGGCGCCGGGTTCTCGCAGGGCGACCGCAACTGGATCGCCGAGCAGTTCGCCACGCTCGACGCCCGGTTGGCGAGCTTCCACGCCGACGCCACCGAGCTGGAGGTGTCGGTGAAGGACCGGGAAGCGCGTGGTCAGAAGGTCACCCTGGAGTGCTGGATCGCCGGCCGGCAGAAGATCGTCACCACCTCCGCCGAGGAGGACCTGCACGCCGCGCTCAACGACGTCCGCGACGACCTGCGCCGCCGGCTCAACGACGCCAAGACCCGCCAGGAACCCCGGCACAACAAGCACCTGCGCGACCTCCCGCAGCCCCAGGGCGAGCTGAACCCCACCGACGACCAGGAGCAGCTGCCCACCGCCGACCCGAGCCGCGCCGACGCGGAAACAGCCTGACCCTGACCCCTCCGAGTCGATCATGGAATTGTGGCGGGCATTAGATCCACGAATACCCCTTTTGTAGATCACCACAACTCCATGATCGGCCGGGGAGGCCGGGCGGCCGGGCGGGGGCGGGGCTACCGTCGGGTAGGTGGGGCGGCGTAGCGTCGCGGGCGTGGAACCGGACGTGTTGGGGCCGCCGTACGAGCGGCAGACGATCGACCTGGGCACCGACGACGAAGGACCGGTCGTCGCGACACTGGTCCGGCGAAGGGCCGAGCGCCCCACCGGCCGGGCCGTTCTCTACGTACACGGGTTCGTCGACTACTTCTTCCAGACCCACCTGGCCGACTTCTTCGCCGAGCGCGGCTGGGATTTCTACGCGCTCGACCTGCGCAAATACGGTCGCAGTCTGCTCCCGGGCCAGACCCCCAACTTTTGCCGCGACATCAGCGACTACTTTCCCGAGCTGGACTCCGCCGCCGAGATCATTCGCACGGACGACGGGCACGACACCCTGCTGGCGATGGGCCACTCCACCGGCGGTCTGATCCTCTCGCTCTGGGCGGACGCCCGCCGCGACACCGGCACCGTCGACGGCCTGGTGCTCAACAGCCCCTTCTTCGACCTGAACGCCCCCTGGGCGGTCCGTCGACCCCTCGCGGCCGCCGTCTCCCGACTGGGCCGCAGGGCGCCGCACCGCATCCTGCCGTTCGGCCTGGGCACTGTGTACGGCGAGAGCATCCACTCCGACCACCGCGGCGAGTGGACCTATGACCTGGCCTGGAAGCCGCTCGCCGGGTTCCCGGTCCGGGCCGGCTGGCTGAACGCGATCCGCACCGGCCAACGCCGGTTGCGCGCCGGTCTGGACATCCAGGTGCCGGTGCTGCTGGCCTGCTCGACCCGCTCCTTCCGAGGCACGAAGTGGCATGACAACGCGACACTGGCCGACGCCGTGCTGGACGTCGAGCACATGGTCCGGTACGCGCCCCGCCTCGGCCGCCACGTCACACTGGCCCGTTTCGACGGCGGGCTGCACGACCTCACGCTCTCCGGCCCGGCCGTCCGCAGGAAGGTCTTCGACGAGGTCGGCCGCTGGGCCGAGGCGTTCCTCGCCGCCGGCCCCACCGCGCCCGCCGACCCGGTCACCACCAACCCCGCACCGACAGACACGGCGGCGGCAGGCGCGGCGACAACCGGCGGCTGACCGATCCGAAGACCGACGCGGCTCGCCGCTCAGACGTCGCCGGACGCCGCCGGGAGGACCGCACGGATCCGGTCGAAGGTCACCACCGGGTGCGCCCCGACGCCGGGCAGCACCAGACCCAGGCAGTACGGCGACAACTCCCCCGTGGCGTCGGGCTGGACGACGAAGACCGGGGCACCCACGTACCCCTGCGGCAGTTCGGTGGTGATCTGGACGGCGTCCCCGTCGCGGACCACCCGCTCGATCGCGACCTCCAACGGGCGCGACCCGTCTTCGCGTACCCCGTGGGCAAGCACGAAAGCGGAACCGGCGTCGGCGGTGAGACGGGCGACCACCTCGGGCCCGGCGGCGATCCCCGCCGGCACCGGCTGGACCCGCCACCGCCAGCCGCCGTCCCCGGCGTACCGGTGCAGACCCGCGGTCGGCAGCACCGCCACGCCGTCGGGCGGGAACCGGGACCAGCCGGGCACGATCTCGACCGCGGGGACGACGGCCGGGGCGACCCCGGCCGGCTCGGTCACGCTCGCCCGCAGCCCCAGCTCACCACCCGGCGTGCCGACCAGGTCGGCCGCCGTCAGCAGCGACTCCCCCACCGGGTCCTCGCCACCCCGAAAGAAGAACGCGGTGCCGAAGTCGTCGCCCGACCGGTACGGCAGGATGGCACGGCCGACGATCTGGCACAGCTCGTAGGCGACGTCGTTCTCGACGTCGGGATCCAGCAGCACCAGCCAAAGGTACGGTTCGGGGCCACGCCGGTTCGGGGGAACCCGGATGCCCGCCGCGTGGTCAACGTGAGACCCTGCTCGGCAACGTGGACGCGGGCACCCTTTTCGCCGCCGGACAGTTGGGCGGCGGTACCCTCTGGGCGCGACATCCACGCCACACGCGCCCGTAGCTCAGCGGATAGAGCAGGGGACTTCTAATCCCAAGGCCGCAGGTTCGAATCCTGCCGGGCGCACAGGTACTTCCTCAATCCGACCGTCTCGCGTGGGGCTATTCGTGGTGCGAGCGCGCTACGGTGGCCCCGTGGCAGCCTCGAACGGACGCACCAAGCGCCAGCGCGGCGAGATCGAAACCCTGCCCAGCGGGTCACTGCGGGTGAAGGTCTATGCCGGCATCGACCCGATCAGTGGCAAGCGGCACTACCTCACCGAGGTCATCCCCGCCGGCCGCACCGCCGCCAAGGAAGCCGAGAAGGCGCGTACCCGCCTGCTGGCCCAGGTGGACGAGCGGCGGAACCCGCGCACCCGCGCCACGCTCGACCAACTCCTAGACCGATGGCTTGAGGTGGCCGACATTGAGGCCACCACCCGCATGGGCTACGTGAACAAGCTCAACAAGCACGTACGGCCAGTGCTGGGCAAACTGCCGGTTGGCCGACTCGACGCTGAGACGTTGGAGTCGTTCTACGCGAGCCTGCGCCGCTGCCGCGACTGGTGCGGCGGAAAGGCGTACGTGAAGCACCGCGTAGAAGGTGAGCACGCCTGCACGGCGAAGTGCCGGCCTCACGCCTGCAAGCCGCTCAGCGCTTCGTCCGTGCGTCAGATCCACTGGATCCTCAGTGGTGCGCTCAGTCGCGCCGTCCGGTGGCGCTGGATCGCCGTCAACCCCGCCGGGCAGGCCGAACCACCTGCGCCGCCGCATCCCGACCCGCAGCCGCCGAATCCTGCCGACGCGGCCCGCATCATCAGTGAGGCGTGGCGCGATCCGGACTGGGGGGCGCTGGTCTGGCTCGCCATGACGACGGGCGCCCGGCGCGGCGAACTGTGCGCGTTGCGTTGGCAGCATCTCGACCTGACTGCCGGTGTGCTGACGCTGCGGCGCAGCGCCTACCTGGACGAACACGGCGAGCTGCGGGAGAAGGACACCAAGACGCACCAGCAGCGGCGGGTGGCTCTCGACCCCGAGACGATCGAAGTGTTGCGCGAGCTGCACAGCCGGTACCTCGACCGCTTGGCGCAGCTCGACGCAGACGCGGGCCCTGCCGATTACGTCTTCTCCCCCGAGCCGGACAACAGTCGTGGCTACCGGCCCGACACCATCACCCAGCGGTACGGCCGGCTTGCTACTCGGCTCGGGATCGAAAGCCACATCCACGCTCTGCGTCACTACTCGGCGACCGAGCTGATCAACGCGGGTGTCGACGTGCGCACGGTCGCCGGCCGGCTGGGACACGGCGGCGGCGGGACGACCACGCTTAGGGTCTACGCGGCCTGGCTGTCGGAGTCGGACCAGCGCGCCGCAGGGACACTGGCGGCTCGAATGCCTCCCCGTCCCGCCGCGCCGCCGGAGCGCACGGTAGAAGGCAGTCCGTATAAAAGGATCGCCGCCGATCTACGCGAGCAGATCACGGCCGGTCGATTGCGGCCCGGCGACCGCCTCCCGGCGGTCTCCGAACTGGCTGCGACGCACCGCGTCTCGGTCGGTACCGCTCACCGCGCCTTGGCTGCGCTGACCGCAGAGGGCATGGTCAGCGTTGTCCGAGGCCGCCGAGCCACCGTCGCAGGTGCGCCCAATAAACATCATCAGCAGTCCTGACAAACACCCCATGTAGGACGACACGCGCGAGCAGGAGGTGCGACGTCCCACTCTCTCCATATGAGACCATCCCGAAATCTATGGTCCTAGGGGGTCCGATGGCGAGGAAGTCGCGGCGCAACAGCTTGCCAAGTGCAGTGATTCCAAAACAGCAAACGGACTCAGGTAGCCGAATCCCGAAGGGGGCTATTGCCAAACTGAACGTCGGTGGATCGTTCGCGGAGTACGATCCAGCCCTTGGTGATCCTGGGATCTACGTTCTAACGCCAGCGTTCAATGCCGCCCTAGAGCCGGATAGCGGAAAGTACTTCTATGTGGGACGACGGGGCACCGGGAAGACAGCCTTGCGGACTTATTGTGAATCGCACGGCGGATACACTCAGACGATCATCCCTGAGATCTTCTCCCCCTCCTCACAAATGTTCGATCTCGCGCTCCTGCAAAATCCACGGAAGGGGCCGTTCCGAACTCTCGTGGCCGCTTTCAAGCGGGTTCTTGCAGATGAACTCCTGCTACTTTGGCGCAGTCACCACACAACCTACGCAGCGCTCCCCAACGGGATTTCTCAGGAGCTTCTCGGGCCTTGCGCCCAAGACTTCGATAGCAGAGCGATCGACGCCATACGCCGGATAGCGCGGGCCGTAGCATCTGAGGATGATCAGCAGATAGTTTCGGAGAACAAGGAAACAAAGCTGCTAATCGAGGAAATGAAGACGCTTCAAGGCGGCGGCTCATACACACTCCTCGTCGACAGCATTGATGACTTCTGGGATGCCTCAGATCAGGCTCTCACCTACCTCACTGCATTCCTGCATGCCTGCCTAGAACTCTCCACGCAGATACCCTGGGCGCGTGTGCTGATGTTCCTTAGAGAAAACATTTTCGAGCGGGTGCGCAGTCGAGATTCAGAATCATCGCGGCTTGAAACCTCTATATCCGGCTTGGCCTGGACACAGAAGCAACTTATGGAACTGGTTGAGAAGCGACTGAACCGGGCGTTAATCGCGAAACTACCCCTCGGCGGTCCAACCTGGAACGCGTTCTTCGAAGATGGCCCGACTGCCAGGGACCAAATCTTCGAATTCTGCCATAACCGCCCTCGCGATATTCTCATCTACGTCTCGCATGCGATAGATGCCGCCAAGGAAAACGGCCACGACAAGATTCTCTTAGAAGACATTGAGGGAGCGCGCCGCAAGTTCTCCGACAACCGCCTGAAGGATTTGGGCGATGAGTACGCAGAAAACTACCCTCAAGTCGCACTTGTGCTTACGCGTTTCTACGGCCTGGGCCAGAGATTCACCGTCACTGGAATTGAGTCCCTGATAGACGGGCTGCTTGCGGATAAGGAAGTTCAGCGACTATGCGGGTCCTGGATATACGAACATCAGGCACCCGAGCGCTTCGTCCGAATGCTCTACGACGTTGGTTTCGTTGGGATTCAAAAGCCGGGCCGGCCCGTTAAATTCCGGGCTCTCGGCCCGCAAGACACTAGCCCACCGGCCGTTGACAGTGAAGTCACGATCGCCGTCCACCGGTGCTACTGGGACGCACTAGACCTTCAAGACACTCTCATCCGCTCCTTGCCAGATAGCACCGAGCTGGGCAGGGTTGGAATCGTCAGCGAACTGCCGGGCGGCCTGGACCCGACATCCTATGAGGAGCACCTCGCGGATCTTGCGGAGCGGTTGGACACGATTCCACTCGGCCATGCCGGGTCTCGCAGCTTTGAGGATGCAGTGGGGGACGTTCTCCGGCTCTGCTTCTTTAGGGCGCTGGATAACGTGGAAGCGCGAGCCAGGACAGTGGAAGGTGAAGCCATCCGTGACTGGATTGCTTCCATTCGAGCCCATTCGGGCTTCTGGGCAATTATTCGTCAGCGATATGGCGCGACGCAGGTGATCTGGGAATGCAAGAACTACGTCGACCTCAAGGCCGACGATTTCCAGCAGGTGAGCTACTACTTGAACGACACGATCGGAAAGTTCGCCATCATCGCTTTTAGAGGGGACATGCAGCCCTCGTACCTAACGCATATAAAACGCATATCCGCCGACAAGAACGCATTGGTACTGCCTCTCGGAATTCGTGATCTTAAAACCTTTGTCCGGCAAGCCCGCGCAGGGAAGTTAAAAGATACCCACATCGAGGACCGTTACGACGGCGTAGTTCGGAAGGTATCCTGAACCCCATGCCGACGGCAGGCTAGCTCTCCATGCAGCGTGATTCGTCTGTACGGCATGATGGTCCAATGCGCTTGCTGGTACTCGGCGGAACTTGGTTCGTAGGCCACGCGATCGTCACGGCTGCTCTGGATGCTGGCTGGGAGGTGACGACGTTCAACAGGGGTACGTCGGATCCATTCCTAGAGGCTGTACGGCCCATCCGGGGAGATCGGACCAACTCCGAAGACGTCGCAGCCCTCTCCGCTGCCGGCCCTTGGGATGCGGTGGTCGACACCTCGGGCTACGTGCCGAGGAACACCCTCGACGTGGCCGGCGCGCTCGCCTCCGTTGCCGGTCGCTACGTCTTCATGTCCACGGTCAGCGTCTACCGAGACTGGCCTTTGAAGCCGCTCACCGAACGCTCCGAAGTGCTTTACTGCCCGCCTGACGCCGGTCCGGACTACGGCACGGACACCGAGGACGGGCCGACCCAATACGGCTACCAAAAGTCCGGTTGCGAGGCAGCAACGGTCGCCGCGTTCGGAGTAGATCGGACGACGATCCTGCGCCCCGGTGTCGTACTCGGTCCGCGTGAGTACGTCGGCCGTCTGCCGTGGTGGCTGCGTCGCGTGGCTGCTGGTGGGCGAGTTCTGGCACCCGGCGCCCCTGACCGCACCATCCAGCCGGTCGACGTGCGCGACCTGGCCGCATTCGCACTCCACGCCATCACCGAAGGTTCCTCCGGTGCGTTCAACGTCTGCGCCCCGGTGGGCGGCGCGACCTTCGGCGGACTACTGGCGGACTGCGCCCACGCGACCCGGAGTGACGCCTCCTTCGATTGGGTGCCCGATGAGGCGTTGCTCAGCCAAGGCGTCCGGCAGTGGTCCGAGCTGCCCCTCTGGCGCACGTTCGACGGCGTGTGGCGTGTCGACAGCTCCATGGCGCAGGCAGCCGGCCTGCGCTGCCGACCGCTCTCGCTGACCGTCCGCGACACCTGGCGATGGATGGTGGACAACGGCGAGGTCAGCAGCCACGGTCGGGCCGCCGAGATCGGCATCAGCCGGGAGAAGGAAGAGCAGGTGCTGGCCGCCTGGCACCGGTCAGGTGAGCGGACGGGCTGACGTTTCCGACAACCACGCCGCGATGCGCTCGGCGAGCTGGCGCGCGTCCGCGTCGCGGTCCCACGGCGATTCGCTCAGCAGGCGCTCGATCCGCGACAGCCGGCCTGTCAGCGAAACGTTGCGCTTCTGCGGCGGCAGGTCCAAGACGGTACGCAGCGCTTCAGCCGCACCGTCCTTGTCTCGCATGTGGAGGTGAGCAGCGGCTACATCGATCTGCGTCCCGTTGATCTGCGAGTACGGCCGCCTGGGCGAGGGCAACGCCTCGTACACCTGCAACGCCTCTCGGGCGTACCTCGCGGCCTGCTCGCCGTTTCGGAGGTCAAGCCATGCCGCCGCCGCACATGCCGCCGCCCGTGCTTCGCCGAATGCGAACTCCCCGCCGGTGGAGGTGGCGAGTTCGTCGGGTCGTTCCGCTGCCGATTCTCTGTCTCGCTGGGCTGCTTCCAAAACGGCAGCGACTGAATCGGAATCCGCGAGCAAAGCATGAGAGCGGGAAGCGATATAGCGGAGCCTCAGCCTCGGCTCCCCCTCCGGGGCTGCTCGCATGGCACGAGCGAAGTAGCTCAGTGCGGAATCAGGCTCGTTGCGCCAGTTGGCAAGTGTCATTTGCAGGCCGTAGGTCCATGCCTTCAATGATGCGTGTCCGGCCAGGTCGGCGTACTGCGTCGATGCCCTGGCCAGTGCCGCCGACTCGTTCCAGTGCCCGAGATCGAAGGCAGTGGAAGCCATCAGAGATGCGCTCTGCCCGATAATTACGTACAGATCCGCCAGCTCAACGGGCCGACGGGTGCGCTCGACTAAAGCCCTTGCCTCGTCGCGCAACCGCCGGGCGCCGCTGAACACGTCGAAGGCTGCCATGCCGCCCGACCGAGCAAGCAGCGTCACGTCTTCCTGCAAGGACTCGATAGAGTCGTGCGGCAGAGCAAGACTCATCAGCAAGGAATCGTTGGCAACCGAGTCGGCAGCAGCGCTCACACCATCCAGAACAACGCCGTCACTGCCAGCAATTCCCTTTGGCTGCACTGAGCAGAGGGTTTCGAAGAACCGAGATCGAACCGAATCCGACACACGACCCAGGGCCGCGTTCAGCACGTCTTGATTCGCGTTTCCAGGAACAGTGTCGGGTCGACTATGCCAGTAAGCGATTGTTCTTGTCGCGATCCCGAGCCATGCCGCGAATCCCTCGTTCGTCATTCCGGCGGCAGCTTGAAGCGAGCAGGCGAGGTTTCCTGTCCACCGATCTACCGTCGCCACCGTGGTCTCCCGAGCTTGCAAGTTGCATCGGATTGCCGCGCATTGCACTGGGTTTGCATGGGCGCTCCGCTGGCTTTCGACTTCACTGGGTTTCAGCAAGCCGGACGGAACGCTAACCACAGACTACTGAGGAGACTCCCGTGGCTGAACCCCTCGCCTTCAAGAACGATCGCCCCCGCTTCCGGTCGGTCGCGGACACCGCAGCGATTCTCGGCATGTCGGAGGTGACCCTCTACCGGGCGATCCACGCCGGCCAGTTCCCCGCCATCAAGGTCCGGGGCCGCTTCGTTATCCCGACGCGCGCCATCGACGACATGGAGGCGTCCGCGCTGACGAACGGCCTGGTGGACGCCAGCAACCACGCATTGCGGGCCGCTGGATGACTGTTACCGGGCGACCCGCTTCGGCCCCGGCGGCGCAGGAGGGACGCTGTGTTCCCGAGCAAGCTTCCGGACGTAGGCACCGCTGAACGGCGACAATCGCTCGACCTCAGCGGGCCCAATGCCATCACGAAGCGCCGCGATCACCGCCGCAACCACCGCCTCGCGTGCGGCTTCGTGAGCAGCTTCAGTACGCCGGTACCGCTTCGTAGCTGCTGACAGCCCATCTCGCGCATCACTCATCGGACCAACATACCGCTACCCCCTTGCGCAACAGACCCGCGTACCGCTACCTTGTTGCGCAACAGAGGCGCGCATCTAGGAGCGCCAGATCAGTTAGAAGGGACTCGAAAGTGACCGACTCGAACCACTCCCCGGAGATCGAACCGAGCAGGGCTGACCTCGCCGAGATCGAGCAGGAGTTGCCGCTGATCGAGGCTGAGGTTCTGCTGCTCGACGCACAGATTGTTGCGCTGACCAGTGATGCCGGTCCGACCGAGTTGGACTGGCAGCGGCTTCGTCGGGCGCAGCGGCGGGTGCTGCGGGAAGCGCGTGCCCTGCTTGCCGTTCGCTCGGTCGCCAGCCAGGCCGCGTAGGCAGGGCCACCGTGAGCCGTCGATCCCCGACCCCCTGCCCCGCTGACGGTGACGGGTGCGGCACGAACCTGCTGCCCCTGCAACAAACCCTGTTCTCGCTCATCTACGGCACTGATGCATCGGAGGGACACCTGTCATGACCGCCCCCACGCTGTCGGCCTTTCCCCGGCCCGTCGAAGACCTGATCCCCGCCGCCCGAGACCTGGCCGACCAGCTCGGCGAGATCCCGTCGCGCAACCGCATCAAGAAGGAACTGCGTGTCGGCGGTCCGAAGGCAGACGCAATCCTCGCCGCCCTGGCCCGCACCGACACCCCGCCGGCCGACACCGAAGCCACTACGGACCCGGCCGACACCACCCCGGACCCGATCGCCGACCTGCCACCGGCACCGCACGTCCCGCCGGCCGCCGACCACGGCTCGCCGGTCGTGTCGGAGCAGGCAGTACCCGTCGCAGACCCGGGCACCAAGGTCGCCATCGAGGCCGACCAGACCGACTCGACGGACAACCGGCGGGCGGTGGCCTGGCCGGTGGTGCTGCTGGCCCTGCCCGCGTTCGTCGCGATCTGGTCCGGGTGGGTTGGCCTCGGCGGACTCACCGGGTTCGGCATCGTGCACCCGCTGCCGGGCATCTGGGACAGCTTCTCCATCAACAGCGCGATCACGCTCCCGATCGGGGTGGAGACGTACGGCGCGTACGCGCTCTACGTGTGGCTGTCCGGTCGGGTGCCCGAGCGGGCACGGCGGTTCGCCAAGTGGTCCGCCCTCGGTTCCCTCGCGATCGGCGCGCTCGGGCAGGTCGCCTACCACCTGTTGGAGGCCGCCGGGGTCACCTCGGCCCCGTGGTGGATCACCACCGCCGTGGCCTGCCTCCCGGTCGCGGTGCTCGGCATGGGCGCCGCCCTCGCGCACCTCGTCCGCAATCACGACTAGTTCCGCCCGGCGGCACGGCCCTCGTGGCCTGGAAACCCGTGCCGTGCCGCCGGCCCTCAACCCCCGACCCTCATGGATCAGATGGAGGAACACCCATCATGACGTCCCCCCGAGATGACGACCGATTCGACTGGCAGGCCGCCGAGAATGACCTGACCAACCCCACCACTGGCCCGGATGCCGACGTGGTCGACCTCGACGCCGCCCGCTCCCGCCGGCAGGCACCCACCCCGCCGGATAACGACAGCAACCCGGGCGACACCGGCCCTCGTCTGGTGGATTCGCCGGCCGCGCAGCGGTCGCCGCGGTTCACGGTGGCGGGGTTGCAGGACGCGAAGCGTCGGCCGATCGTGCCGGCGTGGCTGCGCTCGCGCGCCGAGCTGCGCGACGCCGCCCGGTGGACGATCGGGCACCTGTTCCACGCCGGAGCGTTTCACCTGACCCGCACCCCCAAGTACGCCGGCAAACTCGCGTGGCGGGCGCCGCGCGGCGCGGCCCGACTGCTCGGCGGGTGGGGTCGCTGGTTGTTCGACTTGCAGGGCGAGCATGTGCGCCAGGTGACGGCGGACAAGGGTGACGCGGAGATGTACCTCAAGGTGTCGCGGTTGCGGGACCAGCGGGTCCGGTGGCGCGGGTTCATCACCGCCGCCGTCGTCCTGGGCGTGCTGCCCGCGTTGGGTATCGCCTACGCCCTCGCCCCGGCCGAGGCCCGCTATGCCACCCTCGCCGCGCTGCTGGCCGGGCTCGGTGCGCTGGGCCGTCCGGCGGATAAGCCGCTGCTCGACACCGCCGTGGTCGTGCCCCGCGTGCAGAAGCTCACCTCGGATGTGGTGGTTCGGGCGTTGGGCAACCTCGGGATCACGGGCATCAACCAGGCGCTGTCCAAGGGCGACCGGGGCAAGGACTGGTTCCCCGCCCCGATCACCCGCGACGGCCCCGGCTGGCGCGCGGACGTGGAGCTGCCCAACGGCGTCACCGCGACCGAGGTCATCGAGAAGCGGGAAAAGCTCGCCGCCGGCCTCTCCCGCCCGCTGGGCTGCGTGTGGCCGGAGGGACAGCCCGAGGTGCACCCCGGCCGGCTCGTGCTCTGGGTTGGGGATCAGGACATGTCCAAGGCGCGTAAGCCGGTGTGGCCGCTGCTCAAGGGCGGCACGGTGGACCTGTTCCGGCCGCAGCCGTTCGGCACCGACCCGCGCGGCCGGTGGGTCGACCTCACGCTGATGTTCATGGCAATGGTCATCGGGTCCATCCCCCGCATGGGCAAGACGTTCACGCTGCGGGAAGTCCTGCTCATCGCCGCACTCGATCCGCGTGCGGAGATCCACGCGTACGACCTCAAGGGCACCGGCGACCTGTCGGCGTTGGAGCAGGTCGCGCACC
Source organism: Micromonospora sp. NPDC049044 (assembly GCF_040649215.1). Classification (NCBI taxonomy): domain Bacteria; kingdom Bacillati; phylum Actinomycetota; class Actinomycetes; order Micromonosporales; family Micromonosporaceae; genus Micromonospora; species Micromonospora sp. NPDC049044. The sequence goes on from NZ_JBEZFA010000013.1 coordinate 93,782, forward strand.
GCTACCGCGCCGGGGAGGAAGACGAGGACATCGAGTACGCGGTAGCCGGGATGCGGGAGCTGCGCGACGAGTTGCGCCGCCGGGCCAAGGTGATCCGCGATCTCCCCCGCGACCTGTGCCCCGAGAACAAGGTCACGCCTGAGCTGGCCTCGAAGAAGTCCCTTGGGTTGCACCCGCTGGTCGTCGGGGTTGACGAGTGCCAGAAATGGTTCGAGCACACCACGTACGGCAAGGAGTTGGAGGCCATCGCCACCGACCTTGTCAAGCGCGGTCCGGCGCTCGGGATCATCCCGGTGTTCGCCACCCAGCGGCCGGACGCTAAGAGCCTGCCGACCGGGATCTCGGCGAACGCGTCGACGCGGTTCTGTCTCAAGGTGATGGGGCAGACCGAGAACGACATGGTGCTCGGTACCTCGCAGTACAAGCAGGGCATCCGAGCGACCATGTTCGCCTGGACGGACAAGGGCACCGGCTACTTCGTCGGTGAGGGCGCCGACGCGAGGATCACCACCACCGTCAACATCGACGGCCCTCTCGCCGAGAAGATCGCGGCCCGCGCCCGCATCGCCAGGGAGGCCGCCGGGCGGCTGACCGGGCACGCCCTCGGCGAGCAGCCCGCCAAGGTCCAGGCGCTGTCCTACAACCTGCTCGACGACATCACCGCCGTGGTGCCCGCCAGTGAGGCCAAGGTGTGGTGCCGCACGGTGGCGGCGCGGCTGGCCGAGCTGCGGCCCGAGGTCTACACCGGGTGGGACGGCGAGCAGGTGACCGTCGCCTTGAAGCCGTTCGGGGTGAAGGTCGGGCAGACGTGGGGCACCGACCCGGACACCGGCAAGGGCGCGAACCGGGGCGGCTTCGAACGCGCCGCGATCATCGCCGCGATTGCGGAGCGTAACCGGAAGCGGGACGCGAGCTAGCCGCCGATCGGTCCTAGGTCTAGGAGCAGAGGGTTCCTAGACCTAGGACCGCCCCTAGGACGCCATCCGAACCGTGATCAGGACGCTAGGAATCTAGCGGCCTTCCCCAACCACACCCGAAAACCGGCCCTGGAGGCTGTCATGGACCCCCGCGACCTGCTAGCCACCGCACCCTGCCTCATCCTCTCCGCGCTCACGCTCGGTTACCTCGCGTTGTGCGTTGCTGCGCCGTTCGGACGCTGCCGCACCTGCAAGGGCACCGGCCGCAAGCTGTCCACGTTCGGCCGGCTGCGGCGGGAGTGCCGCCGCTGCGCCGGAACCGGACTGCGGCTGCGCGTCGGGCGGCACGCCATCAACCACATCAAAGACGAGTACCAGGCGGCCAAGCGATGAACCGGCGCGCCGCCGGCCACACCGAGTGGTGCGGCAAAGACCACCGCTGCGGCCTCGGTGAGCACCGCTCCGACGAGATCGTGGTCGACGTTGCCGGGCGCTCCCGCGCGGTGCTGGTGCGGGTGCGCACCGCGACCGGGCGGGAGCACGCCGAGGTGCGCGTCAGGGTCGCGCTCGCCCCGGGCGAAGTGGCGGCGCGGCGGCAGTTGGTCGGGCTGCTCGGCGACCTGCGGGAGACCGTGACCCGTGCCGCCATCGCGGGTCGGGCCCGACCGAGGCGGGCCGCCTGATGCCCAGCCTCAACGGCCTCGAAGTGTGGCTCATTGGCACGCCCACCGAGCTGCACGCCGCCACCGACGCACTAGCCGAGGCCGGGCACGTGGTTCAGCGCGGCACCCGCCACACGCTGACCGGCACTGATACCGGCCGCTACCGGCTCTATCTGCGCCTGAGCGTCGCCGCCGGGCGGCAGCGGCCCACCGGCGGCACGCTGATCGACCTAACGGCCGCCCGCGCCGCACGCCGCTCGGCCTGACCCGATTCCCCCGAGCCTTGGGAGATGCCCCATGTCTGACCTGTTGACGGCCGCGCTCGCGCACGCTGCGCGTGGCTGGCACGTCTTTCCCCTGCGTCCCGACGACCGACCCGACGACCCGGACCACGCCAAGCGGCCCGCGTTTCCCAACCGCTGCACCGCCGAGCACTGCCCCCGCACCGACCCGCGCTGCCGCGCCGCCGGCCGTCACGTCGGCTGGGAGGAACGCGCCACCACCGACCCCGGCCGTATCCGCCGGGCGTGGTCGACCCGCCCCTACGGCATCGGCATTGCCTGCGGCCCGTCCGGGCTGGTCGTGGTCGACCTCGACGTTCCCAAACACGCCGACGACACCCCGCCGCCGCAGTGGGCCGGGGCGTGTGACGGCCTGGACGTGTTCGCCACCCTCGCCAACCGACACGGCGGTATCGACGCCACGTACACCGTGACCACGGCCAGCGGCGGCAGCCACCTCTACTACCGCCACCCCAGCGGCGGGCCGCAGCTTCGCAACACCACCGGCGACCGGGGCGGGCTGGGCTGGAAGGTCGACACCCGCGCTCACGGCGGCTACGTCGTGGGCGCCGCAAGCACCGCCGCCGGCCGTCCCTACTCGCTGGCGCTGGACTGCGACCCGGCACCACTGCCCGCATGGGTCGCGGGGCTACTCACAACCGCCCCGCGCCCCGCCCACCGGGCCGCCCCAGTGGCGCTGCCGCCGGACCGGCGCGGCGCGTACCTCGCGGCAGCGATCCGCCGGCAGGTCGCCCACCTCACCGCCGCGCCGGAGGGGCAGCGCAATCACGCCCTGTTCGCCTCGGCGGTGGCGCTCGGGCAGTTGGTCGCCGGGGGCGCGCTCACCGACGCTGACGTAGCTGCCGTGCTGGAACCGGCCGCGTTGTCGCTCGGCCTGCCCGCTGGGGAGGTCGCGCGCACGATCGCGTCGGGGCTGCGGACCGGGGCGAACAACCCGCGCACCCTGGCCGGGGTGGGGAGGGCGGCATGAGCACCCGGTTGCAGATCGGCTCTGGCCCCGAAACGATCCGCGTGCTAAAAGCGGCGCTGGTCGACGGGTTGCTCCCCGACACCTACGTGTCTGCCGGTTCCCTCGTGCACATGGAAGCCGTCTCCGGTGGGCTGGCCACCGCCGCAGATGAGGACTCGCCGCTGCCGGTATCGGCGAGCATGGTCAACCCCGCCGGGCTGGCCGGGCTGCTGGCCGAGCACGCCTATGTGTACCGGCTCAAGACCCGCAAGGGCGACACCGGCGACCCCGAGGTCTACGAAGACGAGGTGACCCCGCCTCGGGACATTCTGTCGTCGGTGCTGGCCGGGAAGACGTGGCCGGGCGTGCCGCCGCTGCGCGGGATCATCGGCGCTCCGGTGCTGCGGCGGGACGGCACCCTGTTGCAGCAACCGGGCTACGACCCGGCGACCGGCCTCTACCTGGCGTCTAAGGTGGCGCTTCCCCCGGTGCCGGACGAACCGACCCGGGAGCAGGTCGACGAGGCGCGCACGTTCCTGCTGGATCGGTTCCTGCGTGACTTCCCATGGTCCAGTCCGGCGGACCGGGCGAACTATGTGGCGCTGCTGGCCACGCCGATCCTGCGGCACTTCACCCGCTCCCTGACGCCGTTCGCTCTGATCGACGCGACCATGCCGTCATCGGGTAAGACGATCCTCACGGCGGGCCCGGGGATGCTCTACGGGCAGCGCGTCATGACCTGGGCATACTCCGACGAAGAGTTGCGCAAGTCCATCACGGCGGTGCTGGCCGAGCAGGTGGGCGTGGTGATCTGGGACAACCTGGCCGAGGGCACCGTCATCGACTCCGCCGTGCTTGCCCAGCTCGTTACCTCCGGTGTGTGGTCGGACCGGCAGTTGGGTGCGTCGCGCAACGTCGCCACCGTCAATGACCGGCTGTGGATGGCCACCGGCAACAACCTGCAAGTGGGCGGGGACATGGCATCCCGCACGGTGCGGGTGCGCCTCGACCCGGACATGCCCCGCCCCGAGCTGCGCGACCAACGCGGGTTCGGCATCCCGCACCTTGACCAGTGGATCACCGACCCGGCGAACCAACTCACGGTGCTGTGGCACCTGCTGGTGTTGGTGCTCGACTGGACGCGCCGGGGAGCACCTCGGGTGTCGGGGTTGTCGATGCGGCAGTTCACCCCGTGGGCGCAAGCCCTCGGCGGGTTCCTCGCCCATCACGGCATCGACGGGTTCCTGACCAACGCCGCCGATATCCGTGAGATCGATGAAGACGAAACGCGCTGGCGCGCGTTCCTCACTTGCTGGCACGACCGCCACGGCGGCCGTGCGATGACCGCCGCCGAACTGCGGCAAGACGGCGAACCGATGCACCTCGGCAGTGACGTGAACGATCCGTGGGATGGGCAGTTCATCACCACGCACAACGGGCGGCTACCCAACCCGCTGCAACTCGGCCGGTTGCTCACTGGGCAGGCCGGGCGGTGGCGCGGTGAGCACGTCGTGCGTGCCGGCCGAAACGACCGAGGTGACCGGTCTGTGTTCTGGGTGGAGCGGCACGAGGGGTGAAACCCGCTGAACCATCTCCGCATCTCCGCAACGCCGCACCAACCCCTCAGTACCAGGGAAAACACCCTGCGGAGATCCGAACCAAGAGGATCATCAATCTCCGCATCTCCGCAACCAACTGCGGAGATCCCATCTCTTTGCGGAGATGACCCCTCACCACCCCGCTCCATCTCCGCAAGCATTTGCCCAGCTCACAGCCATGTTTGCGGAGATGCGGAGATGCGGAGATGGTTCAGCCCCTCCCACAACGAGCACCGACCGCCGCGCCCGATCCGCCTAGACCAGCCCGCTGAGAGCCCCTGAGCCGAACCGGCGCATCACCTAACACCGGCCCGCGCGAAATCTTGGCTCTACGACGCTCTCAGCGGGCTGCTCTAGCAGCCCTCATCGATACGACTGCTCCACCCACCGCCTGACCCTCGCCCAGCCAGAACGCCCCGCCACCGGCGCTCTGGGCAAGCCAAGTAGGCGTTGCGGTGCACGATGACAGCCGGGGGCCAGTGCAGGCGAAGCGCGTTCCAGGGGGCACCGGACATCAAGAAGCATTGATACACTCCGCGCCCATGAAGACACGCTCCGTAGCAGTAGCCGCGTTAGCTCTCTCTCTAACAACATCGCTCGCTGCATGCACAAAGTCGGCCTCATACGACGAGCGGATGGAGTACCTGCGCACGGTGGCTCAACGTGGCGCGGACACCCATGCCCTGATCAAGAGCCAGGAAGCCACCATCGATAAGGAGCGGTGCGACCGCGCCTACGGGGGGCTCAGCGCCAACGACGCCCCCAACGTTGACACCTACGACAACCGGGAAGAATGGTTCGATCAGGTCAAGGAGTTCTTCGTCGATAGCTGCGTCAGCGGCAAGCCAAAGCCGGTCCCGGGAGATCCGGTGCCGAGCGAGAGCGCTGGCACGGCCACTCCTTCGGGGTCCGTCCCGGCTCCGGAGGCATCTCCGTCTGCATAAGCAGGACCGTTAGCGCGGACGGCCCGTGGTGCCACGCGTGGTGCGGAACCACGGGTCGCTAGCGCAACAGGAAGCAACCACAGAAGGGTTTCACGCAGCCCAGGAAGCTTGTGAAACCACAGCCGCCAACGCGAATACCACTTCTAATCCCAAGGCCGCAGGTTCGAATCCTGCCGGGCGCACCCACATCACCGCAGGTCAGCGGCTTGCCGCTCCCGCCCGCCGGGGTCAGGGGCACTGCGCGTCGGCACGCCAGAGGGTGCCGAGCGGGTCCGGTGCGGCCTTTTCAGTCGTCGCACACCGTGTCGGCGTAACGGGCGAAGCCCTCGAGCGTGTGGAACGTGGCGACGTATCCGCCGTTCTCCTCGCCCTCCCACCGCTTGGTGAGGATCACGGCGGAGCCGGACCGGCCGCGCAACTCGCTGATCCGGAACGGGAAGTCTTCCACCGGCCCGCCACCGCTGTTCCACGAGCGCAGGTCGTAGACCTTGTCGTCGTCCAGCGTGGGCGGTGCCAGCTTCGTCTGCCAGCCGGTCGCCGGGTTGAGCAGCACGACTTCCTCCGCGGTGCGGGCGCGGTGGCCGGGAGCCCGATCGAGCTCAATCACCTTCTCGGTGACCCCGCCGTCTCCATCGCCGAGGTAGAGGGTGATGTCGGCACTCCCCTTGCCCCGGCACCAGTCGAACACTCCCACCAGCTGACCGTCGGCGTCCAGCCGTACCCCGACCGCGCCCTCGGTGACTGGGCTGCATCCGGTCAGCCCGGCAAGCACCAACGCGCAGATCAGTCCCAGTGTCCCCGCCCGTCGCATCCCTTCAGCGTGAGCACCGACGGTCACCAGATGGTCACGACGGGGGGACGGCTTGACGGCATCGAGGATGAACAGGGACTCCAGCCCTGCCGTCGCGCTGCTAGCGTCGTCGGGTGTCGATGTTCCGCACCCCTCAGGTGATCCTCTTTACCGAGGACGTGCCGCGCGCCGCCGAGTTCTACGCCGGTCTTGGTTTCACCGAGACCTTCCGGGTGCCGACCGAAGGCGTGCCGATCCACATTGACGTCATGCTGGACGGCTACAAGATCGGCATCGCCTCGGTGGCCTCCACACGGGACGATCACGGGCTCGACCCCGTGTCCCGGGGCCAGCGGGCGGCGGTGATCCTGTGGACCGATGACACCGCCGGCGCGTACGCCGGACTGACGGCGAAGGGCGCCCCCGCGCTGGCCGCGCCGCACCGGTGGCTCGATCATCTGCTGATCGCCTGGACGGCTGACCCGGACGGCAACCCGATCCAGATCGTCCAGCGGCTCTGACCCGTGCCCGAACACGCCGACCCGATCAGCGCCTGACATCAGACCGGATCCAGCGATGGCCATCTCTTGCACCGCCCGCCCGCGCGTACGTGAGCGGACGCGGCGATGGTGTGCCCCATGATGATCGCGTGGAGTTGGAGCGCTATCGGGGTGAGCTGCTGGCCTACTGCTACCGGATGCTGGGCTCGTTCCATGATGCCGAGGATCTGGTGCAGGAGACGATGTTGCGGGCATGGAAGGCCCTCGACCGGTACGACCCCAGTCGGGCGTCCGTGCGGACCTGGCTGTACCGGATCGCCACCAACGCGTGCCTGACCGCGCTGGAGGGGCGGGCGCGACGGCCGCTGCCGTCCGGGTTGGGCGCGCCGAGCGACGATCCCGGCGCGCCGCTCACCCCGGCGCTCGACATCCCCTGGCTGCAGCCGTTTCCCGATGGGCGGATCGAGCAGGAGGCGCGAGCCGGCCTGCGGCTCGCGCTGATCGCGGCGATGCAGATCCTGCCCGCGCGTCAGCGGGCCGTACTCCTGCTTCGCGACGTACTCGACTTCAGCGCCGCCGAGGTCGCCGCGCTGTTGGCGACGACGGTCCCGGCGGTGAACAGCACGCTCCAGCGGGCCCGCGCCGCCCTGGCCGACGTGGGGGATCTCGACGAGGTCACCGAGCCTGACGATCCGCGGGTACGCGCGGTGATCCAGCGGTACGCGCGAGCGTTCGAGGCGGCCGACGTCAGCGGGCTCGTGCGGTTGCTCACCGACGACGCTGTCCTGGAGATGCCGCCCGTGCCGTTGTGGTACCGAGGCAACAGCGACTACGGGCGGTTCATGGACCGGGTGTTCCAGATGCGCGGGACGCGCTGGCGGGTCACACACCTGACCGCCAACGGGCAACCCGCGCTCGCCGCCTACGCGCCGGAGCCCGGCGGCGGACACCGGCTGCACACGCTGCAGGTCCTCAGCGTCGACGACGGCCGGGTCGCGCGCAACGTCGTGTTCGCTGACCCTGCCGTATGGGAGGCATTCGACCTGCCCCGACAGATTCCTGGTGACTAGTTTCGTCGACCGCGATGAGTCCGGGGGGAGCCGCAGGTATGTACCGGTGACCATCGACGGAGAGGGACACCATCGTGAGCGTCATCGTCATACAGTTCATCACCCTGGACGGCATCGTGTCTGACCCGGATGGCTCCGGTGGCACGCCGACCGGCGGCTGGGCGTTCCGGCACGGCCCCGAGACCGTCGCCGGAGACAAGTTCCGGCTCGGCAGCGCACTGGACGACGGCGTCCTGCTGCTCGGCCGCACGACCTGGCAGCTCTTCTCGCGGCTGTGGCCAGGACGCGACGACCCGTTCTCCGTCCGGATGAACACCATCCCCAAGCTGGTCGCTTCCCGCACCCTGACCGACGCCTCGGCGTGGACGAACTCGCAGGTCATCAACGGCAACCTCGCCGACACCGTGAAACACGAACAACGCGATGTGATCATCACTGGCAGCCTGCGCGTCGTGCACACGCTGATGGCCGAAGACCTCATCGACGAGTACCGGCTCCTGACCTTCCCCACCATCCTCGGCACCGAGGAGCGGCTCTTTCCCGCCGGCGGTCCACCCACGTACCTGGAATGCCTGTCGGCCGAGCAGGTCGGCGCCGCTGTCCTCAGCCGGTACGGGAGGCCGGCCCGATGACCCGATCGCCCGTTGGTCGGCTGGACGGCCGACGGGGAGTGCTCAGCCCTGCTGGTAGCGCTCGTTGCGTCGAAGGGCCTCTTCGAGTTGGTCCTCAAGGATGAGGATCCGGCAGGCCGAGGCGATGTCGGTGCCCTGGTCGCACATCTCCCGGGCGCGCGCGGCAAGGCGCAGTTGATAGCGGGAGTAGCGGCGGTGCCCGCCACTGGAGCGCTGCGGGTCGATCAGTTTGGCGTCGCCGAGCCTACGGAGGAAGTCCTGCGAGCAGCCGATGATCTCGGCGGCACGGCCCATGGTGTAGGCGGGGTAGTCCTCGTCGTCGAGCATGTCGTCGGATTGGGTCAATGAAACCTCCGTCACGAGGGCCCCGGTGCTCGGAAGCACCGGGGCCCAAGGGTTGTGGGTCAGGAACACCATCTGCCGACGGATCGTCGGCTTGTCTTGTCCGCACCGGCCGTCGACGACGGAGTCGGGTGCGAGGATCGCATAAGCGTGACCGGAGACCACCTTTCGTTCGATGGAAACTGCGGTGTCCGCGCCCAGCCCAGGACTGCGGCTGACGGCGGGCGATCCAACGGTGTTGCGCCCTCCCTTGCCTCTGATTTCCTCTGTCGTTCCTCGTGCTGTCCGTCGGTGTCGGAGCCCCACGCGACTTCCTGGCCCTGACACGTACGACGAACCCTGCCTCGGGTGCAGCCCTGAACGTGCGTTGGCCGCACCCGTACCTGTTGCGAGCGGGCCCTCGTTTCTGGCCTCGCTCCTTCGCCCTCGGGTGGGGCGGTCACGTCAGCGTCTTTACGTGCTCCGTCTTTGACCTCAGGAACGTTAGCTCACGGCCGGCAGAAAATCTATTGCTTCGGACAAAGATTTTCTCTGCCGGCGTGAGGAGGCCCGGCGGCCTGCGGCCGGGACCGCCGCCGGTCGGTCGGGCACACGCCGCGCAGCCGACGAGAAACACCCGGCGGGTGTCTACGGGCCGGTTGACCCACGGCGTTAATAGGGCGTGACGTTCGAGGAGTACGCCTTCGCTCGCACTTCAGCGCTGATCCGGCTCGCCCGGCTGCTGACCGACGACGAGCACCGAGCTGAGGATCTCGTTCAGGAGGTTCTCGCCCGGGCCTACGCCCGGTGGGGGCGCATCTCCCGGACGGATCAGCCGGACGCCTACGTCCGTCGGATGCTCGTCAACGCGCAGCACTCGTGGTGGCGTCGTCGCAGCAGCCGGGAGGTCTCGGTCGCCGCGGTGACGGACCGGGTCGGCACTGCGGACGAGGCCGCAACTGTCGCCGAACGCGACGCGTTGTGGCGACTCGTCCGTGAGCTGCCGACCCGTCAGCGCACCGTGATCGTTCTGCGCTACTACGAGGATCTGGACGACGCCATGATCGCCGAAATCATGTCGTGTTCGGCAGGCACCGTTCGCACCCACGCGAAGCGTGCGCTGGCCGCGCTGCGGAAGCGGCAGGAAGCCACGATCCCCGCCCGGACAGGAGGGTTCTGATGTTCAGCGACCTCGATCAGCAGCTCGCCGCCACGCTCAACAGGCGTGCGGGTGGCGACATCGACCCGACACCGATAGTGGAACAGGCACGTCAGCGGGGTCGGCAGCTCCGACGCCGTCACCGCGGGTTCGTGGCCGGGGGCGTGGCAGCGGCGTGTCTCGCTCTCGCCGCGGTGGTGGCGCTGCCAATCGGCGGGGGCGCCGATAAGCCGATCATGCCGGCCGCGGCGCTCCTGCTGCCCGAAGCGTCCGGGCAGGCCGGCGCCACCGCACGCCCGGAGGACGTCGGCGTCGACCCTGACCTTGTGCACTTCTCGGTCGATTCCCTGGTGGACGGCGCCGAGTACGCGACCTGGCGCGCCGGGCGCGGCATCGAGAGCGTCGAGCTTCGGGGGCCGACCGGTCAGGCCCGGTTCGCGCTTGCCCGCACCGTGACGTCGCTGGACGATCTACAGCAGACGTTGCCCTCGATTGGACGGCCGCAGGCCCACACCGACGTGCGCGTCGGTGACCGGCCCGGGGTCGCCTGGTTCGATCCGTCCGGCGACCAGAAGCTCTGGTTCGTGCGCTGGCAACCCGCCGACGGGCTCTGGGCCCAACTGGACACGTACGCCGCCAGCCGTGACGAGGCGACAGCCATGACGAGCCGGGTCCGGTTCGACGCGGCCCACCGCTGTGTCGTGCCGTTCCGCCTGGAGTCGATGCCTCCCGGCGGACGGCTGCTCGAATGCTCGGTCACCCTCGGCCGGTCGGGGCATGGCTCCTTCGTCGAAGGCTCACTCGTCGTCGGTGACGACGCCGGTCGCTGGCTCACCGTCCGGGCCCAACCCGCTCCGAACGGCTACGACGTCGGATCCGGCGATCTCGTCGCGGGCCCGTATCGGGCGCGTCGGCAGGGGAGCGACGTCCTGCAGATGGTCGCCGCGCCCTGCGTCGTCGAGGCGTTCCTCAGGGGTTGGGGGAAAGGCTACGGTGAGTCGGACGGGCTGGTGGTCCTCGGCGGTTACCAGCCGATCCGCGACCTGGATCGCCCCGACACCTGGTGACGCCGCCGCGGCGGGTGACCCGAACAGGTCGGCGGACGCCAGGGATCGGCACTGCTTGGCCTGGGCACCCGCCCGTCGACGGGGGTGCGCCGGCCCCACAGATCGGAGCGTCTCAGCCACGTTCGTGGTCGAGGAGCAGAGGAGCCACCCCGGTGATCCGCAGCACCCGCAGGGTGACTCCGGTGGCGCCTCGGATCGAGAAGCGGGAACCGACCCGATCCGCCCGGTCACGCGCCAGCAGGAGGGCGTGCACACCTGCCGCGCTGAAGAAGCTGATGCCGGTGAGGTCGCAGCAGACTTCGGGATGGCTGTCGATCGCGTTGCACAGTGCCGTCGCCAGGCGCGGCGCGGTGTCCATGTCGACATAGCCGACCGGGGCGACGACCATCCGGTCGGCGGAGATGGTCGCGGTCAGGTCCGTGGGCTCGGTGAAGCGAGTCACCTGAAACGACAACTCGGCCGAGTCAGCCGCATGGTGGGTGCCGAGTGGCGCTGGGGCGACAGGCCCAGGGCTGACTGCCGCAGTGGGACGCGTGAAATGCGGTTGGAAAAGTGATTGACGCTCGATCATAGGCTCGTGCCCCCTGTCATGATCCGTAACAGGATGGGCGCGTGGCTTGACCCGAACTCCACGGTAATGGGACCGACCGCCGACCGCCAGTCGACTCGTACGCCCGGTGGCGGACCGGCCGGACCTACGCCTGCCGGACCGTCACCACGGGCGGCACACCCGTTGTCGAGCGGTCACGGTAGGTATCCCACCTCGCCGCGATCACGCTTGGGGCTCGACGGCCGGGCGGCCCTCTCGACCAGCGCGGCGGCGACGTCGCGCAGTTTGCGGTTGGCGTCCTGGGACACCTTGGCGAGGACCGCGAACGCCTCGTCCGGGGTGCAGCGCCGCTCGCCCATGATGATGCCCTTGGCCTGCTCGATGACCGCCCGGTTGACCATCGCCTCATGCATCTGCCGGGCCAGGTTCGCGGTGCTGTCGTAGAGCTGGGCGTTGGACAGGGCGACCGCTGCGTACGCGGCAAACGTCTCCAGCACCGTCACGGTCTCGGCGTCGAAGGCCTCGGGTGTGTGCGCGTAGACGTTGAGCGCTCCGACGACAGCTTCCTGGATCGGCAGGCCGATGGACAGTGAACTGCCCAGGCCCTGCTGCCGCGCGCGGTCGGCCCACTCGGACCACCGGTCCTCGCTTGCGACATCGGGCACGGACAGGACGTCACCGCTGGCCGCGGCGTCCAGGCACGGACCGCGGCCCTCGGCGTACTGCCGATCGTCCGTCTCACGGGCCAGCTCGCTGGTGAAGGCCGCCGTGTGTCCGACCCCACCGCGGATCAACGTGACCGACACCTCCACCGGCATGGGCAGGACGCGTTTCGCGAGTTCGGCGACGCGCTGCAGAACCTCGTCGAGACTGACCTCGGAGAGCTTGATGCTCCCGAGTTCGGCGAAGGCGGCGGCGGGGTCGGTCGGTCGGCGGGGCATGTGCACCAGATCCTCGGTGCCGGCGCGCCCGCCGGGCAGCGGAGCCGATGGGCGCGCGGATGGCAGCGCGCCTGGCGCACTGCTGCACAGATCCTCGGACAGATCTGGAACCGCGCCGATTTCTTGACGCCGGCTCGCCTCGCCCCGTCCAGGAGCATCGGCTACAGAATTTTCACCCTACTCCCTGGCCGCGAAGCGTCCCCCCTACCGCTGGCAGACGGCGGGTGCCGCCTGCCGAATCCGGTGCGCCGGCTCAGACGGGCCCCAGCAGGGCGGCCAGCGCCTCGTCGCCCTGGCCGAGCTGCCCACCGCCTGTCGACGCCGCGACCAGGAAGCGTCGACAGCCGTCGAGTTCCACGTACCGGTCGGGGCCGGCGGTGCCGTCCAGTGGGCGCAGCACCGCGAAACGGGACGCCGGCGTGGTGCAGTCGGCCACCGCGCGACGGTTGGCAAGCGCCCGCAGCACGCCCGCCTGACGCTCGGTCGGCAGTTGCCCGCCGTACACGAAATCGCCTGCCGGTTTGCCGCCACCCCGCTCCGCCGGGGGCACCTCGTAGACGCAGAGGCGCAGCGGCCCGGCGGCCGGCGAGGTGGCCGGCGCGGGTGGCCCGGGTCGGCCGTTGTTTGTCTCCACCCACACCAGGTCCGTCCACCGCTGCGCGCATCCGGCGGCCTCGGCAGCCGGGCCCTCGACCTGCCCGACGACGCGGCTGGCCACGACTGTCGTCGGCAACTCGGCAAGTGCGGTCCGCACCTCCGCGCGCGGTTTGCCGCAGGTGTCCGTCGGCAGGTACGGCCGCAGCCAGCGGCCCCGGTCGTCGAGCAGGGCCAGCCACGGTGGCACGACCATCTCCAGGCTGCAGGCCATCCCCCGGTCGGATTCCTGATCGGGCAGACGCAGCGCGGCGAGCAGCGGCGCGATCTGTGCGGCGCGCCGCTCGGTGGCGACCTGGTCCCGTCCTCCGCCGGGGCGCGGTTTGAGCTCCCGCCCGCAGAGCACTGCCGCGACCGGGGTGAACGCGGCGTCGACGCGCCCGACCGTCGGTTCGACTCCGGTCGGTGTCGGCGCTCCCGTTCTCGGCACGGACACGATCGCGCCGGCCTGCGGTGCCGCCTCGGCGCAGGAGGTCCACGTCTCGACGATCTGGGCCGGGCCGGGCTCGCCGCCCCCACCCGGCCCGCTGCCCGTGCCACCGCAGCCACCCAGCGCCACGCCGAGCAGTGCCACAGTCAGTGCCGTTCGACCCGAGCGCATCCGGCTCACCACCTTTCCACCCGAGGATGGGACGGGCGACGGGCGCGCCCGGTTCCAACCGGACGGTCGGGGCGCCAGGCCGTCGGGCGTGACCCGAGCGACCGGGGGACGCCGGGCAGACCCGCGACGCCCGCCGGCACCTTGGCGCGCTGCTGGTCAGGGGGTACGACGAGGCGGTCGACAGCCATGCCGGCGACCTCGGTTTCGAGTCGCTGGAGGACACCGGCCGCACCCTATGACGCATCGGCGACACTGCACGTACAGTGGGTTACGCTCACCGCCGCGCATGTTATTCTCCGATGTCGATCTCTGCCGCGCGGACCCCTACCGGGTCGTTGTCGGAAGGACACCTCCCGATGCCGGCCGTTGCCTCCCCCGCCGTGTCGCCCACGCTGGACAACCCGGCCGGTGGCGCGTTGGGCCTCATCTTCACCACCATCCCGGCGTTGCTGCGTCTGACCTGCGGAGTGGTCGGTGGGGCGGTGGCCCTGTCGGTGCAGGCCGACCCGGTCGAACCAGCCGTGTTGCTGCCCGTCGTGGCCACGCTCACCGGTTGGTCCATCTGGTACGCCTACCGCGCGATACGCCACGGGATCACCCCGCACCTGGTCGCCGCCGACGTCGCGCTCACCGCGCTGGCCTGCCTCCTCATCCCCGTGCTCGTCGCACCCGGTGTGCTGCCCGGCGAGGGCAGTTGGATCGCCGTGCTGGCCAGCACCACGGTGATCAACACACAGGCCACCGCCCCGGCGCGCTTGTCGATCCCGGCCGGGCTGCTCCTCACCGCCACGTACGCCACTGGCGCACAGGCGGCCGGCAGCCCCACCGAGGCTCGGGCGCACGCGGCCACTCTGCTTGTGCAGACCGCCTGCACGGCGATGATGGCGGCGGTGATGCGTCGACGCATCGGTCGGGCCGACCGCGCGTTCGTCGAGCATCAGCGGCTGACCCGGGAGGCGCTAGTCGCCCGCGCCGCCCGCGACGCCGAACGCCAGCAGAACCGCGACCTGCACGACACTGTGCTCGGCAGCCTCACCATGGTGGGGCTCGGCGCGGTGGCGGGGTCCTCGGCCAGCTTCCGGGACCGGTGCGCCGGCGACCTGCGTACCCTCGTCGCACTCACCGACGTCGACCCGGTGGCCGGCGACGGCCCGGTGCCGCTCGACGCGCGGTTGCGGGCGGCGGCCGGCCGGCTGCCCGAGCTCTCCCCGCAGCTGGACCTGGCACCGGCCGCGGTTCCGGCCGGGGTGGCCGACGCGATAGGTGAGAGCGCCTACGCGGCGCTGTCCAACGTGGCACGTCACGCGCCGGGCGCGGGTGTCGCGCTGCGGCTGAGCCGCGACGCGATCGGCGTCGTGGTCGAGGTCAGCGACGACGGCCCCGGCTTCGACCCGGCGACCGTGCCTCCCCACCGGTACGGGTTGCGCGAGTCGATCCACGGCCGGATGGAATCGGTAGGCGGGCGGGCCGACGTGCGATCGGCACCCGGAGCCGGCACCCGGATCCGACTGGAGTGGCCCGGTGTCGGCTGATCTCGACGCACCAGCACCGCACACCGGCCCTCCGGAGGCAGCGGAGCACCCCCGGGTCCCCACCCCCCGGGAGCCGGCATCCGTGGCAGGGCTCGCCGCGCCGGCCGCCGTGGCGCAGGCGTCCGACCGGGGTGCCCGGATCGCCGCCGTGGCCATCGCGCTGGCCTGGCACGTCGCGATCGGGCTGCCCGCGGTGCTGGCCGTCCGCACGGAGTTCACCGCGCCGACCGTGGTGCTCGGTGCCTGGGCGGTGGTCGCGGTGGCCGGCGCGGTGGCCGGGGTGCGGCTGCTGCGCGGCTCGCCGCTGCCGCCGTGGCCGCTGGCCGGGCTGCTGCTGGCCGTCGACGTGGCGGTCTTCGCCGCGGTCGGCGAGGGACAACTGTTCACCGCCGCGAACTGGGTCTGGAGCACGCTCGGCTGGTTCTTCGTGCTGGCACTGTGGGGCCGGCGGGTGGTGGGGCTTGTCGCGCTGCTGAGCACGCACGCGGCCATCGCGCTCGTCGCGGTGCTCGGGCACGGCCCCGACCCGGCCGACGTGGCACGCTACGTGATGTACGTCTACGGCACGTTCTCACTCCCGGTGGCGGTGTTCGTGGGCAGCGCGACGATCGTCAGCCTGGCTCGTGAGCGGGCCGCCGTCTCCGCCGCCGGTCACACGATGGCGGCGGAGCGCGATGCCGCCGAACGTGGCCTCCAGGAGCGCCGGGAGCGGCTCGCCCTGGTCAGCTCGGCGGCCGGGCGCGTGCTCGGGGAGTTGGCCGCCGGCCAGGCCGACCCGGACGACCCGGAGGTGCAGCGTCGCTGCGTGTTGGCCGCCGCCCGGCTGCGCCGACTGATCGCCGAGTCCGACGACGTGCCCGACCCGCTGCTGCACGAGTTGCGGGCCGCCGCCGACCTGGCCGAACGCAACGGCCTACCGATCGACCTGGTCACCATCGGCACGCCGCCGCCGCTGCCGGTGGAGATCCGACGCCGGCTGGCCGACCCGCTTACCGGCGTCCTCGCCGACGCCCGGGACTGGGCCCGGCTGACAGTGGTGTCGGGGCCGGACGAGGTGGTGGTCAGCCTTGTCACACCGGACCGGGAGGGCCCGGACGCCACCGGCCCACCCCCCGGTGAGCACGACGACGGTCCGGTGCAGCACCTCTACGAACGGGACGGAAGCATCAGATGGGCGCAGACCCAGTGGCGGCGGTGACCGGTGACCGGCCGATCGGGGTGGCGATCGTCGACGACCACCCGGTGGTGGTCGAGGGGGTCCGCGCCTGGCTCGCCACCGAGCCGCGGCTGACCGTACTGGCCACCGGGGACGACCCGGACGAGGTGCTGCGGACGGCACCGGACGCCGACGTCGTCCTGCTCGACCTGCGGCTGCACGGACGGATGGCGCTTGACAAGCTGGCCGAGCTCAGCGCCGCCGGGCGGCGGGTGGTGGTCTACTCGGAGCACACCGACCCGCCGACCATGCTCGCGGCGCTGGACGCCGGGGCGGTGGCGTTCCTGGCCAAGCACGAGGGTCGGGAGCACTGCGTGGCGACAGTGTTGGCTGCCGCCAGCGACCGCCCGTACGTGCCACCCGCGCTGGCCGGGGCGATGGTCGGCGACCCACGGCCGGACCGGCCGATGCTGTCCGACAAGGAGCGTGAGGCGCTGCTGCTCTGGTTCCAGTCGATGTCCAAGGCCTCGGTGGCCCGCCGGATGCAGATCAGCGAACACACCGTGAAGCAGTACGTCGACCGGGCCCGGATCAAGTACACCCGGGCGGGGCGGCCAGCGGCCACCAAGTCGGCGCTGCTCGCCCGGGCGATCGAGGACGGCCTCGTCCGCCCGGAGGAGATTGGCATCTACCGGTCACACGCGACGCACGACCGGCCGACCCCCTAACGGGCGTCATGACAGCGCCGCTGGCATCCGGCAGGCTGCCTACATAAGCCAGCTGACCGGAAGGTCGTGACGATGCACGCCGACACGTCCCCCTTCTTCATCGGGCCCCACCGGTTCGACGCTCCGGACGATGATGCGGGGCCAACCCTGGATCGCCACTACAACCTGCGCCCCGCACCCGGTGAGCGGGTGCTCGGGCGGCACCGGCTGCTGGTCGCGGGCTACCTGCTCGGGCCGACCGAGGCGCGGCGTCGCTGGCAGCTGCCCGGACCGGTCTCGGTGACCGTCACCGACCAGCGGATCTGTTGGGTGGGCAGCGGCGCGCAGCTGTCGCTGGTCGGCGGCGACACGCCCCGGGTCCGGCCAACCGCCCGGCTGAACGGCCTGATGAGCGGCCAGATCCGCTGGCAGTGGCCGTCCCGGTTGGAGTTGCCGGCCGCCGAGCGGGACACTCCGCCGCAGTTGTTGATCGTCTGCGACGCGTTGCGCACCATCCAGCAGCCGGCGCTGGCCCTGGGCGGGCCGTCCGCCGCGGTGGTGGCGCTGGCCCAGCAGGTCCGCCGGGCGGTGGCCGAGTTCCGGCTCACCCGCCCCCAACTTGTCGACCTCTCGGCCCAGGAACGCGACGTGCTGCTGCTGCGGGCCGGCCCCAGTCTGCTGGCCGGGGACGCCCGGGTCACGCTGCCCGGGTCGCTGCCTGTGGAGTTCCACTCCCGGGACGACTACTATCGCTCAGGGCCGGAGCCGACCCCGTGGAGCGGGCTCGCAGGCGGCGCAGCATCCGGGCATCGGTGAAGCCGACGGCCCGGGCGGCGGACTCCACAGTCGCGCCGTGCCCGATCAGGTGCTCGGCCCGCTCCACCCGCAGCCGCTGCTGGTAGCCGAGCGGGGTGAGCCCGGTCATCGCGCGGAACAGCCGGGTGAGCGTGCGTTCGGCAACGCCCCCGGCGGCGGCCAGGTCGGCCAGTGGCAGTGGCTCGGCGTACCGGGCGTCGATCAGGTCCTGCACCCGGTGCACCGAGTCGGACAGGTGGGAACGGTGCCGCATCAGCGCGCTCGCCTGCTGCTCGTGCCCGTTGCGGCGGGCGTGGACGACCAGGGTCCGGGCGATCTCCGCCGCCACCGCCGGGCCGTGCCGGGTGGCCATCAGATGCAGCGCCACGTCGATTCCACTGGCGATGCCGGCCGAGGTGACCACCCGGTCGTCGACCACGTACAGCACGTCGCGGACGACCCGGGCCGCCGGGTAACGGCGGGCCAGGTCGTCCTGCACCTCGTGATGGGTGGTGCACCGCCGGCCGTCGAGCAGCCCGGCCCGGCCCAGGGCGTACGCGCCGGAGCAGACGCTTGCCACAGTGCCGCCGGCCGCGTGGTGCTCGGCCAGCCGCCGCAGGTCGCCGGGCGACACCGGCCCCTCGGGGCCATGGGCCGCCGGCCGCCAACCCGGCACGATCAGCAGGTCGTCCGGGGTCAGCTCGGGCCACCGGGTGTCGGCGACCAGCGGTACGCCCTGCACGGTGGGCACGTGCTCCCGCTCGGCGACGTAGTGCGACAGATAGTCGTACCCGAGGTCGGCGGCGCTGGAGAAGACCTGGGCCGGTCCGGCGAGGTCCAGCAGGTGCAACTGTGGCACCAGCAGGAACACGACCCGGGTCATCGGGTCAGCTCCGGGTGCCGGCGAGGGTCGCGCCGGTCACCTCGTCGACGGTACGGATGGTCGCGAAGCGGCCGGCCAACGCGTACTCGGTGCGGGTGACGATCTCCTCGTTGGTGAGGGTGCGCGGGTCGGCGAGGATCTCGGCGACGGTGGCGGTCTCCGGCAGGTCCCGGTGCGGGATCGGGAAGGTGAGCGTGGCGTCGGTGACGACAGTCATCCGGTAACCGAGGTCCGCGCCGACCCGGGTGGTGGTCTCCACGCACTGTTCGGTGCGGATGCCGCAGACCGTGATGTCGTGGATGCCGGCCTGGGTGAGTAGCTGTTGGAGGTTAGTGGTGGTGAAGGCGTTGTGCGCGGTCTTGACCAGCGTCGGCTCGTCAGCGGCCGGCACCAGCCCGTCGATCAGCCGCACGTGCCCGACGGCGGGGTCGAACACCCCGCCCGTGCCGGGCTCGGAGTGCAGCACCCAGACCACCAGGTCGCCGCGCTCACGGGCAACGGCGACCAGCCGTTCGACCTGCCGGACCAGGTCGGGGTTGGAGCCGTACGCCCAGATCGGGCGCTGCCGGAAGGATTCCTGGACGTCGATCACGACGAGGGCCGCTCTGCTCATGTCTGAAGATCCTGACCGAACGGCGTCCGCACCGGCAGACATCATCCTGACCGGGTGCGGAACGATCCGGCCAACCCACTGTCAGCGGCTGGTCTCGCGCTGCTCCTCCGCGGCCTCCAGCGCGGCGGCCTCCTCCGGAGTGGGAGCGCTGCCGCCCAGGTGCGCGGGCAACCACCAGGTGTCGTCCGGGCCGGCCGGCGCGTCCGGGTATTCCCGCTGGGCCCGTTCGACGAGCGCGCTGAGCCGGGTGGTCAGCTCGGCGGCCAGCAGGTTCGGGTCCGGGAAGTCCGCCGGGTCGATCGGCTCGCCGATCAGGATGGTGATCGGCGTGTGCCGACGGGTCAGGGTGCGTGGGCGGCCCTTGGTCCAGAGCCGCTGGGTCCCCCACAACGCGACAGGCAACACCGGGACCTTCGCCGAGCGGGCCATCCGGACCGTGCCGCTCTTCAACTCCTTGACGGTGAACGACTGACTGATCGTCGCCTCCGGGAAGACGCCGACGATCTCGCCGCGCTTGAGAGCGGCGACGGCGGTGCGGAACGAGGCGGCGCCGGCGTCCCGGTCCACCGAGATGTGCCGCATCCCGCGCATCAGCGGGCCGGAGATCTTGTGCGTGAAGACCGACTTCTTGGCCATGAACCGAACCAGTCGGCCCGACGCGTTCGCGCCCAGGCCGGCGAAGATGAAGTCGAGGTAGCTGATGTGGTTGCCGGCCAGCACCGCCCCGCCGGTACGAGGTACGTGGTGGGCACCCTCAATGGTGATCTTGAGATCGAGAAGACGGAACATCGTCTTCGCAGCGGCGATAACGGGCGGGTACACGAGCTCCGGCATTGGCAGAATCTACCCTGCCAGGCTGGGTGGCGACCCGGCGGCGGCGTGCCCCGCGCGCCGCCGCCGGGTCGGCCGGCGGGTCCGTCAGTCGGCGAGCTTGTCCAGTTCCAGCCGGCCCCGGGCGAACGCGTCCACCCGACCCCAGCGACCCGGGATGTCGAGCACCTCGATCCGGCCCATGCCCACCGGCAGTCGCGGCTCGACCGACAGGTGACCGTCGTGCGGTTCCAGACCGAGCATGGTCCGCAGCAGCAGCAGCGGGGTGCCTGTCGACCAGGCCTGCGGGCTGCACGCGGTCGGGTACTCCACAGGGAACTTGGTGAGGTCCCGTGGGTAGCCGCCGAACGCCTCCGGCAACCGGCCGTCGAAGTACGTGGCCGCGTCCAGGATGCCGTTGGCGATTGTCGCGGCCTCCTCGGCGAAGCCGTATCGGCGCAGACCCCAGGCGATGAACGAGTTGTCGAACGGCCAGATCGTGCCGTTGTGGTAGCCGATGGGGTTGTACCGGGCCTCCCCCACGGCGAGCGTCCGCACCCCCCAACCGGAGAAGAGCCGCTGCCCCACCAGGTGCTGGGCGATCTTCTCCGCCCGCTCGGGTTCGACGATTCCACTCCACAGCAGGTGGCCGATGTTGGAGCTGAGGATGTCGCACTGGCGGCCGTCCGGGTCCAGGGCCAGGGCGTAGAACTCGCCGTCGTCCACCCACCAGTCCCGGTTGAACCGCTCCTTCAGCGCTGCCGCCTCCCGCTCCAACTGGTCGGCGAACGCCGGGTCGCCCCAGAACTGGCGCGCCATCCGGGCCGCGCGCATCTTCGCGTCGTACGCGTACCCCTGCACCTCGCAGGTGGCACGCGGAAACGGCGGCAGCGTCCCGTCGGCGTAGGAGATGGAGTCCCAGGAGTCCTTCCAGCACTGGTTCTCCAGGCCGGTGTCGGTGTTGCGCCGTTCGTACCAGATGTAGCCGTTGCCGACCAGGTCGGCGTAGTTGTCGATCCACCGCAGCGCCGCGCGGGACTCCTGCTCCAACTCCTTGACGAGCGCGACGTCCCCGGTCCACCGCTCGTACTCGTCGAGCAGCACGACGAACAGCGGCGTCGCGTCCACCGACCCGTAGTACGGCGAGTGCGGCTGCTCCTCGAAGGCCGCGGTTTCGCCGTAGCGCATCTCGTGCAGGATGCGCCCCGGGTCCTCGTCCCGGAAGTCGTCGAAGCGACTGCCCTGCAACGAGGCGAGAATGCGCAGCGTCGTCTTCGACAACTGCGGTGTGAACGGCAGCGTCTGCAGGCAGGTGAGGATGCTGTCCCGACCGAACATGGTCATGAACCAGGGCAGGCCGGCGGCCGGCAGCGTGGCGCCGCCGAGCGACAGGGGCGAGAAGCGCAGCGCGGCCAGGTCGATCAGGCTGCGCCGGTAGGTGCTGGCCACCCGGCCATGCTCACTGTTGACCTTCGGCGCGTCGGCGATCCACCGCTCCAGGTCGTGCTGCAGGGCGAGCCGCTCGGTGCCGTGCACCCGCAGCCCGAACCGCAGGTCCCGGCCACCCGGACCAACCGCGTGCGTCCGGACGTCGATCGAGGCTTCCCACTGCTCGTTGGGTTCCAGATGAACCGTGTACGCGAAACCGTCGCGGTCGTACCGGGCCGGCATCGAGGAGGAGATCACCGTTTCCCGCTGGAAGTTGCCCCGGCGATAGCCCAGCCGGAGCTGCTCCGGCTCGACCTCGGCGTAGATCTCGCCCTTCTTGTTGAGGATCTCGTCCTTGACCTGGAACAGGTCGGCGAAGTCCGACGCCGCGTCCATCCGGACCTCTAGATCGACAGGCTTTTCGTCGTGGTTGAGGATGGTGAGCTGCTCCCGGAAGCTGCCGCCCACCATCCGCTCGCGGATGATGGACAGCTTCGCGTCCACGTAGTGCGTGGCCATTCCGGGGACGAGGAAGAACCGCGACTCGAAGTACTGCAGATCGTCGTAGGAGAGCGAGTTGAGTCGCTCACCGTTGACGGTCAGCACCCAGGTGGACAGAAACCGGGTGTCGATGGAGAAGAGCCCGGTCGGCTCGCTCGGAGTCGCCTCGATGTCGCCGGTGTCCTCGCAGACGACGAACGTGTTGCCGTCCAGGATCCGGACCGTGTTCGACTGCCCCATCAGAATTCCTCCTCGGCGAAGCGTCGACGGGGCCCGCGGGCGTCCGGCGAACTCGGGAAGATCCGCTCCACCTGCACCACCAGCCGGGCGTCACCGGTCACCGTCATGTCTCCACGCAACAGTGCGGCGAGGCCGTGTTCCCGACCCGAGGCGATGTCGTCGAAGAGGACGGGGCTGGCACCAATCACCGTGTCGGCCTCTCGATCCTCCTGGCTCACGTCGAGCCGCCCGTGGTCGATACTCAGCAGCCAGTGCCGGGTCTGCGCCCCCTCGTGCAGGTCGATACGCAGGGTCCCGGAGGTCTTCGCCAGCAGGGGTTCGTACCCCCGCCGGTCCAGGTCCTCGAAGAACCTCGTGGTCGCGTCCACCTCGAGTCAACTCCTCCCAGTTGCCGGGCCCGGGATCCCACACCGCACTCGCGTCGCGCGGCCGGCCGGCGTTGCACGTCCCCGCACGGGTCCCCGCCGGCCCTCCGGTCAATCTCGCCCGGATCGGGTGAGCTGCGGCGGCGTCCCGGCAGCGCAGCGCCGGCCCGCCCCGCGAGGGGAGAGCCGGCGCGCGCCCGCGGCGGACGGTCAGTTGTTCGGGTCGTCGGCGCTGATGTCCGCGAGCACCGACTGCGGTTCCCGCTCGACCGCGAGGTCGCCCATCGAGATCAGGCCGACCAGGCGCCCGTCGTCGATCACCGGAAGCCGGCGTACGGCGTACGTGCGCATCAGGTCCGCGGCGGCCACCGCGTCGTCGTACTGGCTCACCGTGATCACGTCACGGGTGGTTATCTGGTTCAGCCGCGTCGAACCCGCGTCCATGTTCTCCGCGACACCCCGGACCGTGATGTCCCGGTCCGTGACGATGCCGACCACGTTGTCGCCGTCGGTCACCACCACGTCACCGATCGCACTGTCGCGCATCTCCTGCGCGGCCGCGATGAGTGTGTCGTTGCCGTCCATCGTCACCAACCGGGTCGTCATGAACTCTCCGACCGTTGTCATGGTGCTCCCCTCTCGGTGTCGGCACGGCCCGTCTACCCGCCGCTCGGCAGGGGGTAACGCCGGCCTCCCCGCCACTACCGACGCGCTGCCACCCGCCGTGCCGCTGCTGCCGGGCCGGTCGGGCCGGGGCAGGTCGGTCGGCTGGGCCGGCGCGGGCCGGCGGGCCGGGGCGGTCGGGGCGGGGCGGGTCGACCACCGGCCCACCCGGCCGAGGCGGACGCAGGTCGGCTCCGCCGCTTATGGTGAACCGATGACCGGCGCGGAGGAGTTGCGGAGTTTGATCGCCGACAACGGTTGGCTGACCCGGGCGCTGACCGTGGTGCGTGACTCCGGCCTGCCGGACGCCTGGATCGGCGCGGGTGTTCTCCGCGACCTGGTCTGGGGCGAGCGCTACGGCGACGGGTTCGACCCGACCACAGTCCACGACGTGGACGTGGTCTTCTTCGACCCGGCGAGGCTGAGCCGCGACGACGACCAGCGGGCCACCGCCCGACTGGTGACGGCATGGCCCGAACCGCCGTGGCAGGCCCGCAACCAGGCGGCGGTACACACCTGGTACGCGGCGAAGTTCGGCGGCGACCCGATCGAGCCGTACCGCAGTGTGGCCGAGGCGGTAGCCACCTGGCCGGAGTACGCGACAGCGGTGGCCGTACGGCTGGGCTCGGCAGACGAGCTGGAGATCTGCGCGCCGTACGGTCTGACGGATCTGTTGGACGGGATCTGGCGGCACAACCCGACCCGGGTGGACGTGGGCCGGTCCCGGCAACGGTTGGCCCGGCACCGGCCGGCGCACCGCTGGCCCGGCGTGACAGTGATCGAGCCGGGCTGACTCGGCCGGGTCAGCGGCGGGGCGCCAGCCCGTAGACGCGCTGCACGTGCAGACGCAGCACCAGCCGCCGGTCGTCGACCATGGCCTGGCGGTATTCGTCCCAGTCCGGGTGCTCGCCGCTCAGCGTCCGGTACAGGTCCACCAGTTCCTCGACTGTGGCATCGTCGGGTTCGGTGGCGGGCGGGGTCAGCTCGGCGCGCCCCTCGACCACCGCGTACGCCCAGCCGTCCTCGCTGCTGACGTGGAAGCTGGCCCGCGGGTCCCGGCGCAGGTTGGCGGTCTTGGCCCGCCCGTCGGTGACGGAGACCCGGATCAGCCCGGCGTCCCTGTCGAACGAGTAGACCACTGTGGACAGCTGCGGTCGTCCGTCCCGCCTGATCGTTGCCAGCACGCCCATCGAGCGGCCGGCGATCAGATCGGTAAGCGCCTGCTGGGTGCGGTCGTCCGGCACGGTTCCTCCAGGTGGACGTCGGCTTTGTCCATCCAAGCATGCCCGGCCGACCGCCGCCCGGAACGCGACCGAGCCCCCGCCGCTGACCGGCGAGGGCTCGGGTGACGCGACGGTCAGCGACGTTCGGCGGCGACCAGCTCGGCGAGCTGCACCGCGTTGAGGGCGGCACCCTTGCGCAGGTTGTCGTTGGAGCAGAACAGTGCCAGCCCGTACTCGGCGGTCTCGTCGGCGCGGATCCGGCCGACGTAGGTCGGGTCCTGGCCGGCGGCCTGCAGCGGCGTCGGCACGTCGGTGAGTGCCACCCCGGGCGCGTCGGTCAGCAGCTCGTGGGCCCGCTGCGGGGTGAGCGGCCGGGCGAACCGGGCGTTGATCTGAAGGGAGTGCCCGGTGAAGACCGGCACCCGGACGCAGGTCCCGGACACCTTCAGGTCAGGAATTTCCAGGATCTTGCGGGTCTCGTTGCGGAGCTTCTGCTCCTCGTCGGTCTCGAACGAGCCGTCGTCCACTATCGAACCGGCAAGCGGCAGGACGTTGAAGGCGATCGGCTCGGCGAACGAGCGCGGCGCGGGGAACTCCACGGCCGAGCCGTCGAAGGCCAGCGCGGTGGCGTGCTCGGCGACCTTGCGGACCTGCTCGTCCAGCTCGGCGACGCCGGCCAGCCCGGCACCGGACACCGCCTGGTACGTGGAGACGACAAGGCCGACAAGCCCCGCCTCGGCGTGCAGCGGGCGCAGCACCGGCATCGCGGCCATCGTGGTGCAGTTCGGGTTGGCGATGATGCCCTTCGGGCGGTCGGTGGCCGCCTGGGGGTTGACCTCGGCGACCACGAGCGGCACCTGGGGATCCATCCGGAACGCCGAGGAGTTGTCGATCACCACGGCGCCGGCCTCGGCGACCCGGGGCGCCAACTCCCGTGCCGTGCCCTTACCTGCCGAAAAGAGCACGATGTCCAGCCCGGCGTAGTCCGCGGTCGCGGCGTCCTCCACGGTCACCTCGCCGTCGCGCCACGGCAGCGCACGCCCGGCGGACCGCGCCGAGGCGAACAACCGCACCTGCTCCGCCGGGAACTTCCGCTCCGCCAGCACCTGCCGCATCACGCCACCGACCTGGCCGGTGGCCCCCACAATGCCGATCCTCATGCCCGCGAGGCTACCCAGCCCACCCCCGAACACGGGAACCGTTTCCCACCCCCCGGGTCCCGCATCACACCCCCAAACCCCACCCCACCCCTCCCACCCCGCCCCCCGCCCTCCCCCTCCCACCTCCCACCCGCCCCCGCCCACCCGCCCGCCTCCCGGTTGATCATGAAGTTATTGCCACGACACGCCGAGGCAGGTGACAACAACTTCATGATCAACGGCGAAGGGCGGGGCCGGCCGAAGGGCGGGGCCGGCCGAAGGGCGGGGTGGGCCGGGTGGGGTGGGTCGGGATGGGGTCAGGGGAGGATGGTGCCTAGGTTTGCGGCCGTCAGGTCGTCGCGGATGACCGCGGCGTCGCCTTCGATGACCAGGGTCAGTGCGTCCGGGTGCAGGTGGGTGGCCGCCGCCGCGGAGACCTGGTCCACGTCCGCCGCCAGCAGCGACTCGCGCAGCCGGGCGTGGTAGTCGTCCGGCAGGTCGTGCACCACAAGCGTGGTGAGCGCGGACGCGATCGCCCGAGGGCTCTGCAACTCGACCGAGAGCTGCCCGGCCCGCCAGGACCGGGCCACCGCCAGCTCGTCCTCGGTCACCCCGGTGGCCTGGGTACGGCTGATCTCACCCACCGCCTCGACCAGGGCCGGCACGGTGACCGCGGTCTGCACGCCGGAGCTGACCCCGAACCGACCGAAGCGGCGCGACGAGGCGAAGTCGCCCCGGACGCCGTAGGTGTAGCCGTGCACCTCGCGCAGCAGGTGGTTGAGGCGGGAGGTGAACGCCCCACCGAGGACCGTGCCGGCGAGCGTCATCGGCACGTGGTCGGGATGCGCCCGGTGCGGCGACGGGTGGCCCAGCCGCAGCGTGGACTGCACCGAGCCGGGCCGATCCACCAGGATGATCCGCCGCCCGTCGTGCAGCGGCACCTCGATCGGCCCGCCCCGCTCGGCCGGGCCGCCACCGGTGCCGGCGAACGCCGCGGCGGCCAGTGCGTCAAGGTCGATCCGGTCCAGGTCACCGGCGACGACCAGGGTGCCGGGGCGCAGGAACCACTCGGAGTGGAAGACCGTGACGTCCTCCACGTCCAGCCCGGCGACCGACTCCGGGTCGCCGTGCATCGGCCGACCCCAACGGTGCTGGGCGCCGAACAGGTCACCGCGCAGCGCGGCGTCGGCGCGGGGGCCCGGGTTGGCCCAGTCCATCCGCAGCGCTGTCGCCTCGTCGTCCCGGACCCGGCGGACGTCGGCCGGGTCCAACCTCGGCGTACGGACCGCTTCGGCGAGCAACTCCACGGCGGCGCTGAGCCGGTCCACCGGGATCACCACGCTGGCCTGGAACGAGTCCCAGTCCAGCCCGGTCGACAACGCGGTGCCCAGCCCTTCGACGGCGAGCGCGTACGCGGCGGCGTCCCGCTGCGCGGTCCCCTCTTCGAGGGCCTTGGCCAACACCCCGGACAGGCCCTCCTTGCCGACCGGCTCCTGGCCCGCGCCCACGTCGAGCAGCAACAGGGCCACGGCGAGGTTCTGCCCCGGCAGGTGCGCGGCGACGACCTGACCACCGGCCGCGGTGCGACGGACCACCGGCGGGAACCGGTACGGGCGGGCGGCACCCGGGCCGGGACGGTCGGCGATAAGCGTCATGGGGTCTCCTCGGGCAGGTAGGTCAGCAGCACCCGGTCGGTGGCGAGCACCTCGGCGGCGGCCTCGGCGATCTGCTCGGCGGTGACGGCGAGCAGACCCGGCAACTGGTCGGCGATGCGGGCCGGGTCACCGAACTGCGTGGCGTACCGGCCGAGCAGGTCCGCGCGGCCATCCACCGTGGACAGTTGACGCCACCACCCGGTGCTGAGCATCGCCTTGGCCCGATCCAGCTCGGCGGCGGTGACCGGCACGGTGGCCAACTCGTCGACCACCTCGGCCAAGCCCTCGGCCAGCCGCTCGGCGCCCACTCCGGCGCGGGCGGTGGCGGTGGCGATGAGCGGCGCCGGTGCGTGCGCCAGATCCACCCCGTACGCCCCGACCAGGTCCGGCTGGGCGATCCGTTCACCGTCGGCGAGTCGCTGGTAGAGCCGGCTGCCCCGCCCACTGCCGAGGACTGTGGCGAGCACGGTGACCACGTGGTACTCCGGGCTGCCGAACGGGTAGGTCCGGTGGGCGATGTACACCCGCGGCGCCGGCACGTCGGCGCGTACCGACTCGACAGCCGTCTGCCCGGTCGCCGCGACGGTGCGGCCGTCCGGGGCGGCCGGGATGTCGTCGCGTGCCGGCAGCGCGCCGAAATACTTGTCGGCGAGCGCGAACACGTCGGACGCGGTGGCGTCGCCGGCCACGGTGAGCACCGCGTTGTTCGGTGCGTAGTAGGTCTGGTGGAACGCCTGGAAGGTGGCGAGGTCGGCGGCGTTCAGGTCGGCCATCGAGCCGATCGTCGCGTGGTGGTACGGGTGTCCCGGCGGGTAGAGCAGCGGCAGCAACCGCAGCCAGGCGTCGCCGTACGGAACGTTCTCGTACCGCTGCCGGCGCTCGTTCTTGACCACGTCCCGCTGGTTGTCGAGCGTCTCCTGGGTGAGCGCGGGCACCAGCCCGCCCATCCGGTCGGCCTCCAACCAGAGCGCCAACTCCAGGTGCTCGGCCGGAACCGTCTCGAAGTAGTTGGTCCGGTCCGGGTTGGTGGTGGCGTTGAGCGAGCCGCCGGAGCCCTGGATCAACTTCATGTGCTCGGTCTTCGCCACGTTCACCGAGCCCTCGAACATCAGGTGCTCGAAGAGGTGGGCGAAGCCGGTCTGCCCGGTCGGCTCGTGCCGGGAGCCGACGTCATACCAGAGATTGACGGCCACCGCGGGTGCGGTGCGGTCCTCACTCACCACCACGCGTAGGCCGTTGTCCAGTCGGGACGTCTCGATGGGCCAGGGGTAACCGCTGTCGGGCATACCCCGACGCTATCCGATCTCGTGGGCGGAAAGGTGACCTGTGGTGGGTCGGCGAGCCGACCCGGGGCATCGGGACCGCCGTCCGGGGTACCGGAGGGCAATGACAGTCACCCCGCCCCCGTCCCGGTCCGCCGTCGTCGTCGAACGGGCCAGCGCCGCGCTCGGCCGGCTGCGCCACGGCAGGCTGCTGCATCCGGCCGGTCGCTCGTTCGTCGGCGAGGTGATGATCTGGGGTACGCCCGGACCGCCCACCGGGGTCGGCCTGCTTGACGATCCCGGCCGGTACCGGGCCACCGTCCGGCTGTCCAAGGGAACCCCCACGCCCGACGGCTGGCCGGACGTGCTGGGCGTCGCGCTGCGCCTGCACCGCGACGCGGGCCGACCGTTCGACCTGCTGGTCAGCTCCAGCGGCGCGGCCCCGCTACTGCGACACCTGCCGCTGCCCCGACGCTGCTTCACCGGGACGTACAGCACGATCGTGGGTTACCGCGTGGGCCGCCGCCGCATCTGGCTGGCCGCGCTGGCCGACCCCGACTCCGTCGACCTCGGGTGCAGCCTGCCCGCGGTGGCCGCCGCGACCCGGACGGACACGCCGCGCCTGGTGCTCGCTGTCGCGTCCGCCGTCGGGCCGTGGCGGCCGGTGGGGCAGGTAGCGATCGGTGTCCCGCTCAGCGCCGAGCAGGACGCCGCGCTCGCGTTCGACCCGGTGCGGAACCTGCCGTCCGAACTGCGGGCGGCAGGTCCGCTGACCTGGCTGCGGGAGCACACCTACCGGGGGTCCCGCCGGGCGCGGGGCGCCACCGCTCAGTCCGGCGGCTCGACCGCGACCACTGTCTGATCGGAGGTACGACGTTCCAGCACCGTGTCGGGTGCCGCGTTCTGGTCCGCCTCCCGGATGTCCGACTCGGTGAGGATGGCCTCGGCCTGCGCCTCCGGGTCGTCGCTGCCCACGGCGGCCTCCTCCGGCAGGAGGTGGTGGGCGCGGGACTCCACCCGATCCTGATCGCTCTGGTGTTCTGTCATGGCACCCCTGTTACCCCGACCCCGCCCCTGGCACGCGGGCTGTGCCCCGCATCTTGGGACGACGGGCCGGCCGTTCCCGTCCGGTCGGGTACGCTTGCCCCCGTGACACGTTCCTATCGATGGTTTAGGCAGCCGGCTCGCACGCCGGTGACTTCACCATGAACTGACGTCACCACGGACCGAGCCGGCTGGGCAGGAGCTGTCGTTCCTGCCCTTTTGCGTACGAGCAGCCGGCTCGTCCCGGGCACCGGCCCCGGGCACGGTCGGCGGAAGGATGCCCACCGTGACGACCCCGGAGACCGATCGGGTAAGCGATCAGCGGATCGACCGTGTCGTGCCGCTGACCACGCCCGCCCTGCTGCACCACGAGTTACCCCTGGACGCCCCGCTCGCGTCGGCCGTGCTGACCGGTCGCCGAGCGGTGGGCCGGGTGCTGGATCGCGAGGACGACCGTCTGCTGGTGGTGGTCGGCCCCTGCTCGGTGCATGACCCGGCCGCCGCCCTCGACTACGCGCGGCGTCTCCGCACGGCAGCCGACCGGCTGGCCGACGACCTGTTGATCGTCATGCGGGTCTACTTCGAGAAGCCGCGCTCCACCGTCGGCTGGAAGGGCCTGATCAACGACCCGGGTCTGGACGGCAGCGGGGACGTCAACACCGGTCTGCGGCTGGCCCGGGCGCTGCTGCTCGACGTGCTGCGGGTCGGTCTGCCGGTGGGCTGCGAGTTCCTCGACCCGATCACGCCGCAGTACATCGCGGACACGGTGGCCTGGGGCGCGATCGGGGCCCGCACCGTGGAGAGTCAGGTGCACCGCCAGCTCGCCTCTGGTCTGTCCATGCCGATCGGCATGAAGAACCGCCCGGACGGCAGCATCGGCACCGCCGTGGACGCGATCCGCGCCGCCGGGGTGCCGCATGTGTTCCCCGGCATCGACTTCTCCGGCACCCCCGCGATCATGCACACCCGGGGCAACACCGACGGCCATCTGGTGCTGCGCGGCGGGGGTGGCCGACCCAACTACGACGCCGATTCGGTTGCCGGAGCGCTCGACCTGCTCCGCGCCGCCGAGCTGCCGGAGCGGCTGGTGATCGACGCCAGTCACGCCAACAGCGGCAAGGATCACCGCAACCAGCCGCGGGTGGCCGCCGACGTGGCCGCCCAACTGGCCGCCGGCCAGCGCGGGATCACCGGCGTGATGCTGGAGTCGTTCCTGCTGCCCGGCCGGCAGGATCTCGACCCGACCCGGGAGCTGGAGTACGGCCGGTCGGTCACCGACGCCTGCCTCGGCTGGGACGACACCGTCGAGGTGCTCGACCACCTGGCCACCGCGGTGCGGGCGCGCCGGGCCACCCTGCCGGCGGTGGTGTGACCGTCGACACCGCGGGGCACGGAACACGGGCGGGGGTAGCCTCGTTGACAGGGGTGTCGGTGTGTCCAGTGTCCCCGGGCCTCACCTAAATAGCCTTCGCGGAATACCGTCCGGCTGGAGCCGCGCAGTGCCACTCGCCGAGAGGCGACCTGCACACCGACACCAGCGCCGCCCCCGGCCCACAAGGCCGGGGGCGGCGCTGTCTGCCCGGGTCGGGACAGTCTCAGTCGCCCGGCGGCGGCCATCCGCCGGTGACGTTTGACCGATTCCGCCCCGGGTAGCTGATCGAGGTGACCGACGACGCATCCGTGACCGACGAGCCGGACACCCAGGCCCTCGACGACCTGCTCGACGACGTCTTCCGGGGGCAGGAGCGGGTCGACCAGGGCGAGATCTACCGCCGGGCGGTGGCCGCCGAGCTTCCGGCGGATCTGCTCACCCGGATCGACGCGCTGCCCGAGGGCGAGTACTCGGTGGACGAGGCCAGCGACCTGCTGGGCGGCTCCATCGGGTGAGCGGCCCCGCCAGCTTCATCGCCGGAGGCGATCTCGCCAGCAGAAGGGACACCGACATGAGTCACCACGAGGATCACGACGAGAAGATGCCGGCGCTGGGTCAGCCGCCGAAGGGCAGGGACACCACCCCCGAACCGGATTTCGCCAACGAGCACGACAAGACGGCTGTCGACCGGGACATCATCACCGGTGCGGACGAGGACGAACGGGAACCGGAGTCGCCGCACGGCTGGTCCGGCATGCAGCGCTGAGGTGGTTACGACAGGGGGGCCGGCGACTGCCGGCCCCCCTGCGCGTCTACTCGATCAGTCGTCGTCGTGGTGCCCACCCTCGGCGGCCTGCTGTGCCGTCGCGTACGCCATCTGGAGGAAGTCGGACGCGGCGACCGCCGTCAGCGCGGTGGCCACCAGCCGGGTCAGCCGGGGTGCGAGCACCAGGCCGCCGGTAAGCCCGGTGGCCACCCAGACGGCCAGGCAGAACGGGCAGCTCAGCAACTCGCCGATGGCGTGCCGGGTCGGGCTGCCCGAGTCGCGGACCTGCTCCATCACCTCACCGCTGCCGATCGGACGGTCGTAGCGGGTGAACGGTGCCCGTAGCGGACTGGTCACCGCGTCCTTGGACAGCAGCCGACTCAGCTTGTGCGTGGCGATGGAGAGCAGCACCACGTCGGACGGGGCGGGACGCTCCGGCACCGGCCGACCGGTCACCTTGACCAGACCGGCGAGCGCCCCGGTCACCCCGGCGTACGTGCCCATCGCCGCCAGGTAGCCGCCGAGCGGCCGGTGTTCGTGCGGCGCGTACGCGCGACGCAACCGCGCCGCCTTCTGTCGCAGGCCAGTGTCGCGCACCCGGTCTCCTTACTTCTCGTGGTGGTGCGGGAGCGGCGTCCCGCGCGGCCGACTCAGCCGGCCTGGAGGTTGTCGGCGACCTCGCGGGCCAGATTGGTGAGCGCCTCGTCGGCCAACTGGTCCGGGCCCGGCCCGTCCGATCCGTCGGCCAGGTCGAGCTGGATCCGGGCCCCGCCGGAGTCGGCCGACTCCACCCTGATCTCGGCGGACCAGTCGGCGTCGCCACCCCACCGCGCTGTCAACTCGGTACCGCTGATCTCCGCGGCCGGGCTGCCGCCACCGCGCAGCGGTTCCGGCAGCCAGGCGGAGGCCCGGTCGGGGTCGGTGGCCGTGTTGAAGACCACCTCGGGTGGCGCGGACATGCCGCGCACGGCGCGCGCCGCCATCAGGAGTCCCGCAGCCGGTTGGGGTCGACCTCCCGGCCCGGGTGACGGGCCAGGTATTCGGTCTCGAGCTCCGCGGTGCGCCGCAGGTGGTTGGCGAGCGCGGAGTCCGCCGCGTGTCGCAGGGTGTCCAGGCGGGTGCGGTGCAGGCTGTGCATCTCGCGGATCAGATCCTCGTCGCTCAACTCCGTCGGGTCGACGCCGGGCAGGTCGCCGTCGAGAACACCCGCCGGGTCGGCGAGGTGATCGCCACCCCACTCGGGCACCCGCTGCTCCGGGCTCATGTCCGTGCTGCCGCTGGTCGCAAAGTCGTCCTCGCGTACCGATCCGGTCATCATCGCCCCCCTTGATCTCGTTTGGGCTGGCGTCTAGACGATTGCCCAGGCGTGGTGACGCCAAACCAGCCCGGCGGCGCGACAACTACGACACGGTGTCGGAGACGGGCGGCGACCCCGGTATTCTCGGTGCCATGAGGCGGCTCTGGACCCCGGCGTGGATCGCACGTCACGTGGCCATGGTCGTGCTGGTGGTGGCCTTCCTCGGGCTGGGCTGGTGGCAGATCAGCCGGGCCACCGCCGGCAACAGCCTCAGCTGGGGGTACGCGGTCGAGTGGCCGGTCTTCGCCGGCTTCGTGGTCTACGTCTGGTGGCGTGAGGTGAGGCTGGCCCGTCGCCGGGCGGCCGACACCGACGTGCCGTCGACGGAGCCGGCCGCCGAGCCCGCGCCGGCGCTCACCACGGGGTCCCGACCGGCGGTACGCCGACCGGTGCGGGTGTCCCGCCGGCCGTCCGGTGGGGGCGACGCCGTCGAGGACACGGACCTGGCCGCCTACAACCACTACCTGTCATGGTTGAGCGCCAATCCGGGCGCCCGACCCGGCGACTATCCCGGCTGAGCCGGGCTCGGAAGGACGGACGAAGGTGGGCGCTGCCCTTACCCGGTACCGCGCGATCGCCTGGATCGTGGGCGTCGTGCTGATCCTGCTGGTCGTGATCGGCATGCCGATGAAGTACGTGTTCCACAACGCGGTGGTGGTGGAGACGGTGGGGCCCGCGCACGGGTTCCTCTACATGATCTATCTGGTGGCGGCGTTCGACCTGAGCCGTCGGGCCGACTGGCCGCTGAAGCGGATGTTGCTGGTGATGTTGGCCGGGACCGTCCCGTTCGTGTCGTTCTACGCCGAGCGCCGGGTCAGCGCCTGGCTGGCCGCGCCGCAGGAGACCCGGACCCCGGAGCCGGTCGCCCACTGAGCGGGCCGCCCGGCCGACGCCCGTTCGCCGCGGGCCCCCGTCTGTCGGCTCACCGAGTGGGCCGCCACGGCTCGGCGGAGGCGAGCGGGTCGACCCAGCCGCCGTAACGGTTCATTTCCCGGGCCCGCAAGAGTGCCCGGGTGACCTGGCCGAACTGCCGCTCGTCGTCGGCACTGAACAGCAGCACCTCCACTCCCCCGTACCACCCCCACAGCTCGTGCGGCGGTGGGCGCCACCGATCGCCGACCACCGCGAGCGCGGCCGGCAGCAGCAACACCGCGCCGAGGATCAGGTACGCCCCGGCGGTCAGGCGTTGCAGGCCGCCGGTGAAGCCGAGCAGCAGTCCGACGCCGCCGAGCATGCTGGCGGTGATGATGACGGCCCGGACGGCGATCCGGTCGTGCGGGCCCCGGGTGGTACGCAGATGGGTCAGGTCGGCAATCCGGTAACTGGTGCGGCCGACGGTGAACCGGTCGACGGTCACGATGATTCCGGGCCGCGCGTACAACAGGGTCGACCGGCCACCCGGCTTCGTTCGCGGCGGTCGCACACTTGCGCCTTCACGATCCACGGTTCCTCCCGCGGGGACGGTTGGCCGAGGTGACCGGCGGTGACGGCTCGCCCTGTCCACCGACGGGATTCCCGGCCTCAGCTCCCATTGTGTTTGCGCACCGCCAGCCGACCTGGGCAATTACCGGTTCTCGACAGCTCACCCCGGGCGGGACATCGCCGAGAAACAGCATCCATTTCGCCTTTTTTCGGTTATGGCGGCCAGCGATCCGGCGGGATACGCCCGGAACGACGAAAGTCGTATATCCGTCAATGCCTCAGAAAAAGGTCTCTGCCCCGGCGCGGCAGGTGTCAGCAGCGCCATCCGCCGCACCGACCCGAACCGCCACTCGGCCAACTTTCGCCCCTGCTTCAACTGCGAGCGACATCCGTCCCGGGTTAGGTTGGGTGCGCCGGTCCGGCCCAGTGCCGTCCGCCCGGATGACCCCGGCCGGTGTCGACGAGGGCGTCAGCAGCCCCGGCGGCCGTGGGAGAGGGGCCTTCCGCTCTTGTCATCCCTGAGAAACCTGCTGCGTACCGTGGCGCTGGCCGGCATGTCGGCAGCGCTTATCGCCCCGACGGCGGTGGCGCACGCCGAGCCGTCCCCCGCCGACCTGACCCGCCGGATCGAGACGTCCTCGGCCGAGTTGGAACGGGTGGTGGAGTCGTACAACAAGCTGCGTGAGGAGATCAAGACCAACGAGGCCTCGGTGGCCCGATTACGGACCCGCATCGGCCCGCTCGAGCAGCAGGTCGAGCAGAGCCGGGCCGACGTGGCGGAGCTTGCCTCGACCGCGTACAAGAACGGTGGCCTGCGGACCGCTGACGCCCTTTTGCGTCCCGGCGGCTCCGCCGCATTGCTGGACCGGCTGGGCACGCTCGACCAGTTGACCCGGCAGCGGCAGGAGCGCATCTCCGGCTTCACCGCCGACCAGCAGCGGCTGCTTGACCAGAAGGCGAGTCTCGACGCCACCCTGACCCGGCAGGCCGCGCAGGCCCGCCAGCTCGCGGCCGGTAAGAAGCAGATCGAGCAGGACCTGGCCAAGCTGTACGAGCTGCGTCGGCAGGCGTACGGGGCGGCCACCGAGCGCCCCGCGCCGAAGGCCGCGGCGACCGAGGCCAAGAATGTGCCAGCGGTGGCGGGTGACGCCGGCGCCGCGGTGCGCTACGCGTTCGGCGCGATCGGCAAGCCGTACGTCTGGGCAGCAGACGGACCGAACGGCTACGACTGTTCCGGGCTGACCTCGGCGGCCTGGCGGGCGGCCGGGAAGTCCCTGCCGCACAACACCCGGATGCAGTGGGGTGCCGTCGCGCACATCGGGCGGGGCGACCTACGCCCAGGCGACCTGATCTTCTACAGCGGGCTCGGGCACGTCGCCCTCTACGTCGGCGACGGCCAGGTGATCGACGCGCCGAGCGCCGGCCGCAACGTGCTCAAACGAGGCATGAACATGATGTCCATCCAGGGCTACGGCCGGGTCCGCTAGCACCGACCAAGTACGGCGAACGGCCGGCGTCCCCCTATCGGACGCCGGCCGTTCGCCGTAATTACTACCAGGTCAGGCCGCCTGCAGCCCCTCCGCCCGGGCCAGCTCGCGCAGCCGACCGAGGGCCTGGATCTCCAACTGCCGGATCCGCTCGCGAGACAGCGAGAAGCGCGACGCGACCTCGGTGAGCGAGTGCTCCCGACCGTCCTCCAGCCCGTAACGGGCCCGCATGATGCCGGCGGACCGGTCGTCGAGGTGGTTGAGCAGCCCCTCGATGCGCTGCCGCTCCAGGCCGCTGAGGACGATGTCCTCCGGCGACGGTGCGTCGCTGTCGGCGACCAGGTCGCCGAGGTTCGTGTCGCCGTCGTCGCCCACCGGGGTGTCAAGCGAGACGGTGTCCTGCGACCAGCGGCGCAGCTCGTTCACCCGCTCGACGGTGACGCCCAGGGAGGCCGCGATCTGCTCCGGCTCCGGGTCGGCGCCCAGCTCACGGGTCAACTGCCGGGCCACGTTGCGCATCCGGTTGACGTCCTCCACCAGGTGCACCGGCAGTCGGACGGTGCGCTCCTGCTGCGCGATCGCCCGGCTGATCGCCTGACGGATCCACCAGGTGGCGTAGGTGGAGAACTTGTAACCGCGCTCGTAGTCGAACTTCTCGACCGCCCGGACCAGGCCGGTGTTGCCCTCCTGGATCAGGTCCAGCATGGGCATGCCCGAACGCACGTAACGGCGGGCGATCGAGACGACAAGTCGGAGGTTGGCGCGGATGAAGAGATCCTTCGCCCGCTCCCCCTCGACGACGAGCCACTCCAGGTCGGCCCGGTCCGCACCGGCGGGGACGGCGTCCTCACCGAGCAGGTGCTCGGCGTAGAGGCCGGCCTCGATAGCCTTGGAGAGATCGACCTCCTTGGCGGCGTCCAGCAGTGGCGTCCGGGAGATCTCGTGCAGGTAGACGCCGACCAGGTCGCGCTCCTCGGCAACCTCGTCGGTTCGCATGCCGATGTTCTTGTCCACGTTGCCCACGGTCCCCTCGCTCGCGCCGGTTGCCCGGTTCCTTGCCATTCCCCACGTCCGTCAACCCCTGGTAACTTCTGCTGTGCCCATCGGTGCTGACACCTACACAACAGATGAGACGTGTCGGGGATTCCGTGTGGTGAGTCGAAAGTGTCACGAATGCCTGAGTAGTAGCTGAGAGCACGGTCCACGTTTGCTGTCAGCACCCCGTCGGATGGCTCGCCGCTGGGCACCACGCACGGGTTACCGCACCATGGCAACACCACCCGCCGTGGGGGCACAGCGACCCGGGTCACCACCACGCTGCGATCCTGGTCACTGCCAGATACGCGGCGAAGGACCGGCCGGTTCATCCTCGGGGGTGTATTACCCCCCGGCCAGATGAACAATCCGAAGCCCCGTTCGCTTCCCGGGGCGCGGGAGCCTAGGGGGCGAGCAGGGCGAGGGCCCCGCGTACCTGGTCGGCGGAGCGGGCCAGCGCGGCCCGGGCGGCGTCCACCTCGGCACCGGAGACCAGGGCGACGAGCGCCGTCTTCAGGTCACCGTCGGCCTCGGCGAGCGCCCGCCGGGAAACCTCCTCCGAGCAGCCGGTGGCCTCGATCAGAATTGAGATCATTCGACCGCGGAGCTTCGCGTTGGTGGCCACCATATCGATCATGAGGTTCGAGTAGACCCGGCCCAGGCGCACCATGACGGCGGTGGAGAACGTGTTGAGCACCAACTTCTGCGCCGTGCCCGCCTTCATCCGGGTCGACCCGGTGACCACCTCGGGTCCGGTGTCCACCCCGATGAACACGTCCACCGACCGGGCGGCCTCCGCCTCCGGATTGGCGCAGAGCAGCACCGTCGAGGTGCCCTTGGCGCGGCCCGCGGCGAGCGCCCCGAGCACGTACGGGGTGCGTCCGCTCGCCGCCAGACCCACCACCAGGTCACCGGTGCGCACACAACTGGCCGCCTCGACCGCGCCGCCCCGCTCGTCGTCCTCGGCGTCCTCCACGGCCCGCCACATGGCGTCCGGGCCGCCGGCGAGGTGGGCACAGAACCAGTGCCGGGGCGAGTTGAAGGTGGGGGCGAGCTCGGCCGCGTCCAGGACACCGAGCCGGCCGGAGGTGCCGGCCCCGAAGTAGTGCACCCGGTGGCCACCGCGCAGCGCCTCGACCGCCAGGTCGACGGTGGCGGCGATCTCGTCGAGCACCGCGGCGACCGCCGCCGGCACCCGCCGATCCGCCTCGTTGATCACCGTGAGCACGTCCCGGGTCGACATCAGGTCCAGGTCGACGCTCAGCGGGTTGCGCCGTTCGGTGGGTGCGCCCACCCGGACTGTCGGTCGGGCGTGCCGCGCCGGCAGGTCTTCGTCGGGGGCCAGCGCACCGGCCGTCATGGCCGCCTCCGGTTGGCACCCACCCGGTGCGACT
Source organism: Micromonospora sp. NPDC049044 (assembly GCF_040649215.1). Lineage (NCBI taxonomy): Bacteria > Bacillati > Actinomycetota > Actinomycetes > Micromonosporales > Micromonosporaceae > Micromonospora > Micromonospora sp. NPDC049044. The sequence goes on from NZ_JBEZFA010000013.1 coordinate 132,288, forward strand.
GGACCGCCTCGGCGGTCGACTCCAGGGCCTTGCGGGCCCGCGCCCGGTTGCGGGCGGCCACCCCGACGAAGAGGCAGTCGACAACGGTGAGCTGGGCCAGCCGGCTGGCCGTGGCACCGGAGCGGTAGGTGGTCTCCCGCGCCGCCGTCGTCAACACGAAGTCCGCCACTTCGGTGATCGGCGAGCGCGGGAAGTTGGTGAGCGCCACGGTGACGGCACCTCGCGTACGGGCCTGCTCCAGCACCTCGATCACATCGGAGGTCGTGCCGCTGTGCGAGATGCCGATCGCCACGTCGCCGCGGCCGAGCAGGGCGGCCGAGGTGAGCGCGGTGTGCACGTCCGGAAAGTAGAAGGCGATCCGGCCGATGCGGTGCAGCTTCTGCTGGAAGTCCGAGGCCACGAACCCACTGGCACCGGCGCCGTAGATGTCGATCCGGGCGGCGCTGTTGATCGCCTCGACCACCTGCTCACAGACGGCGGGGTCGAGCTGCTCGGCAGTCTCCTCGACCGCGCGGGCGTCGTTGAACGCGATGGTGGCGATGATCTGGGCGAGGTCGGCACCGGGCGGGATGTCGCCACCGACCACCCGGGCGTCCGGTGGCTCGATCCGGCGGGCGGCCTCGGCGGCGAGCCGGATCCGCAGCTGCGGATAACCGTCCATGCCGACCGAACGGCAGAACCGGATGACTGTCGCTTCCGAGGTCTCCGCCGCGGTGGCGAGGTCGGTGATGGTCCGCCGGGCCGCGGCGGCCGGGTCGGAGACGACCAGCCGGGCTACCCGCTGCTCGGCGGGCGACAGCGACGGCAACAGCCCGCTGATGTGGACGATCAGCCCACCGGGCTCCTGACTCGCAGAAATCTTCGGACTCTTCGCCACGGATGAAACTTACTTTCACCTGGCGTGAGCGTCAACTACGACCGGCCGAAACGGGGCAAACGGCCGACGCCCGAATCACCGGTCCCGCACAGCCTGCCACTCCCGCAGCACCGCCGCCTCATCCGCCGGGTCCAGTCCCCCCTGCCGGACGGCGGCCGGGTCCGCTGTCATCCAGGCCGCGGTCGCCCGAACAGTGTCGGAAAGTGGACGGACCGCCAGCCCGGCGGCCAGAGCCGGTCCCGCGTCCCGGTCCATCAGGCCAGCGAACTCCGGCAACCGCACCCAGAGCGGCAGGGCCCGCTCCCCCGTCCACTCCCGCACGTCGTGGTCCAGCAGGAACTCCTGGTCCACCCAGACGAGGGCCGGATCGGCGACACCCAGCCCGGCGGCCACCCCGTGCAGCAGCTCGGCGCGGGGCATCGCCAGCCCGGTGCCATCGTACGTGCCGGCGAGGCCGGTGCCGGCGGCGTGCAGGAGCCAGGCAGCCAGATCGGCCACGTCCACGAACTGCACCCGGTCGGTCGGCCGGCCCGGCGCGAGCACCTCGCCACCTGTCGACAGCCGCCGCACCCAGTACGGAAAACGATCGCTCGGATCCTCCGCGCCGACGATCAGCCCGGCCCGGCAGATGAACGAGCGGTCCACCCCCATCCGCTCCCGAACCAACCGCTCGATGCTCACCTTGCACTCGCCGTACCAGCGATGGTCCGCGCCGACCGGACCGTCCACCTCCGGTGGGGCCGGCGCCAGCAGCGGTGCATCCGACGCGGTCTGACCCGCTGTGGTGTTGTCCGCGTACACCGAGATCGTCGACACGAAGGACCAGTGGCCGACCCGGTCGGCGAGCGCGGCGAGCGCGTGCCGGGCGTGACTGATCTGACTGGTCACGTCGACCACGGCGTCGAACCCGACGTCGGCGAGCGGCTCCAGCGCCCCGGGGTCGTCCCGGTCCACCGGCACGAACCGGACCCCGCTCGGCACCGAGCCGGACACCCCCCGGGCCGCACAGGTCACGTCGTGCCCCTGCGCGGCGGCGAGTCGAGCCACCGCCCGGCCGAGGAAGCGGGTACCACCGAGAACGAGGATGCGCATCCAGTGATGCTGCGCTACCCCCGGGCCGTTTGCCCAGCCCGTCTGCTGTGGGCAGACGATGGACCGCGCAGGATGACGTCCGGGGCGGGGACTAGCGTGCAGCGTATGGCGGAGCGCAGCGTGTTGGTCACCGGAGGCGGCGGCGGGCTCGGCGGGGCGGTGGTGGCCGCGTTCGCCGAGGCGGGTTGGCGGGTGGTCGTACCGGAGCGGACCGCCCGGCCCGACTCGGGCCCGGCGGCGGACGACCTGGTCCGACTGGTCGCGGACCTCAGCGACCCGGCGGGGGCCGCCCGGGCGGTCGAGGCCGCTGCCGACACGGCGGCCGCGCCGCTGCGGGCGGTGGTCAACCTGGCCGGTGGGTACGCCAGCGGCGGCCTGGTGCACGAGACGCCGGTTGCGGATTTCGAGCGGATGCTCACCGTCAACCTGCGCCCCACCTACCTGGTCACCCAGGCCGCGTTGCCCCACCTGGTGGCGGCCGGCGGCGGCGCGGTGGTCTGCGTCGCGGCCCGCGCGGCGCTCGCCCCGTTTCCCGGCGCCGCCGGCTACGTGACGGCCAAGGCGGCGGTGCTCGCCCTCGCCAACACGATCGCTGTGGAGTACCGGTCCCGCAACGTGCGCTGCAACACCGTGCTGCCGAGCGTCATCGACACCCCGGCGAATCGGGCCGCCCAGCCCGACGCCGACCACTCCCGCTGGGTGGCCCCGGCCGAGATCGCGTCGGTGATCCGGTTCCTCGCCTCGGCCGACTCCGCGCCGACCAGCGGCGCCACAGTGCCGGTCTACGGGCGGGCCTGAGCCACCAACGGGTCGCCGTCACCGTCCGCCGGCCCGGGGGACGCCGGCAGCCAGGTGCCCAGGTGCGCCTGGATCTGCTCGGTCACCTCCTCGGCCGGCCGGCCCGCGTCCACCACGACGAAGCTCGGGTATTCGGGCAGGGCCCGGTAGGCGGTGTCCGCCGCGGTCAGCCAGCCCATGGTCTCGTGGTCGGTGCCGCGCTTCTCGATGCGCCGGTACGCCTCGGCCGGGTCGACAGTGAGCAGGAAGGTCACCTGCGGGGTCGGGAACAGTCGGTAGCCGGCCCGGGCCAGCCGCTCCCAGCGGTGCCCGCCATGCGCGCGGATGCTCGCGTACTGGCAGGCCGAGTAGCGGTCCATCACCGCCGTCCGGCCGGTGACCAGGCTGGTGAGCAGGGCTACGGCGATGGCGAGCCAGCGCAGCACTGACTCCACAGCCAGCACGCCGTCGCGCCCGACGAGCCGCTGCGCGTCCGGCCGTCCGAGCCGGTGGGCGAGCCGGCCGAGCCAACGGCGTCCGCTGGCGTTGCGGCGGTAGGTGGCGGGGCGACCGGCGGCCGTCAGCGCGTCGGCCAGGCGGTGTGCCTGAGTGGTCTTGCCCGAGCCGTCGATGCCGATCAGGGCGACGGTGCGCAACCGGGCCCTGCCGCGTCGCGTCCCCGATGATCTGGCCACCCTCCACAGATTATCCGACCCGCGCACCCACTCCGCGTGGTTTGCACCGCTTAGTCCCTGTTGACGCCCGACCGCGCCCCGCGCAGGTGTGGCCGACCGGAATGCCGGGTACGGGAGTCTGAAACCCAACCGCCGGTCCACCAACACGACGGGAGATCCAGATGGCTGAGCGCGGGGACGAGAGTCTGGTGCACACCCTGAAGAAGGTCGCCGCCGTGCTCAAGCAGTCCGAGATCCCGTTCGCCCTGGGCGGCAGCTTCGCCGTCTACGCCCACGGGGGCCACTCCAGCGAGCACGACGTCGACTTCCTGATCCGGGAGGCCGACGTGGAACAGGCCCTGGCTGCCCTGGTGGACGCCGGCTTCGTCGCTCAGCGACCGCCGGAGGACTGGCTGGTCAAGGTCTTCGACGACGGCCGGATGGTGGACCTCATCCACCGCCCGATCGAGACGCCGGTGACCGAGGAGACGTTCGCCGACACTGTCATCCGGCCGGTGGACGCGATTCACATGCCGGTGCTGTCCGCCACCCAGCTGATGGTGCACAAGCTGCTCAGCTTCTCCCAGCACTACTGCGACTTCGCCCGCGGCCTGCCGCTGGCCCGGTCGCTGCGGGAGCAGATCGACTGGGAAAGGGTACGCAAGGAGACGCAGCACTCGCCGTACGCCGAGGCGTTCCTGGTGCTGCTGGACCGGCTGGAGGTGGTGCCGGCGGTCGGCACCCAGCCAGGAGAGGGGACATCGTGACCCATCATCGCGACATCGACACCGGCCCACCGGACGAGTACGTCGAAGCGGAGATCCAGCGGCTGCTCGCCGAGGACCCCGCCGTCGCCGAACAGGGGATCACCGTGGTCCGACGGGAACGCGCCCTCGTGCTCCAGGGCGAGGTGGAGAGCCCGCACCGGCGGGCGGAGATCCTGCGCCGGGTGTCCGAGCGCTTTCCTGACGTACCGATTGCCGACGACATCGGGGTGATTCGCACCCAGGCGCCCACGGAGATCGAGCAACTGCCCTGAGGGAGGTTCCATGGTGATCCGGATCGCCGCGGTGGGTGACGTGCATCTGGACGAGGACGTGGTCGGACGGTTCCGACCGGCGTTGGAAGAACTGCCGGAGTGCGCCGACGTGCTGCTGCTGGCCGGGGACCTGACCCGGCACGGCACCGAGGCCGAGGCGCGCTGCGTGGCGGAGGAGTTCGGCGGGTTGGCAGTGCCGGTGGTGACAGTGCTGGGCAACCACGACCACCAGTGTGACCAGGTGCCGCAGGTGGTCAAGGTGCTCGAGGACGCCGGCATCACAGTGCTGGAGGGCAACGGGGTGGTGTTGGACTGCGCGGGCGGCCGACTCGGCATCGCCGGGGTCAAGGGCTTCGGTGGTGGGTTCGCCGGGCGGTGTGCGAGCGACTTCGGCGAGCCGGAGATGAAGGCCTTCGTGCGGACCACCACCGAGAGCGCGGACCGCCTCGGCGCCGCGCTGCGCTCGCTGGACTGCGACATGCTCGTCGCCCTCACCCACTACGCGCCGGTGCCGGACACCCTGGTCGGCGAACCGCTGGAGATCTACCCGTTCCTCGGCTCGTACCAGCTGGGACAGGCGATCGACTCGGCACCCACGGCGCTGGCCCTGCACGGGCACGCGCACGCCGGCACCGAGCGCGGCACGACCCCCGGTGGGGTCCGCGTACGCAACGTCGCGCACCCGGTGATCAAGCAGGCGTACAGCGTCTTCCACGTGGGCGATCAACTTGATACCGACCAGGTTTCCCCGCTCGGCACGTCGGGTATTCAGAGGTCATGGAGCTGATTCTTTGGATTCTCGCAGTCGTACTCGTGGTCGCCGGCATCCTCGCGCTGTTCCGCCGGCAGATCCTGTGGGGCATCGTCCTCATCGTTGTCGGGCTGTTGGTCGGCCCTGGTGGTGTCAGCATCTTCAATTGACGACGTTCGCACTACGTAACACCGGGACCCGCCGGGGTCGCCGCGACCGGAGCTCCGTCCTCCCGACAGGAGCACCGGCCGGGGCGATCCCGGCGCTTTTCTGTGGGCGCTCGCGCCGCTCGTCCCGGCCCGGGTCCGGCCGCTGACGCATCGTCGCGGCCCGGTGGCGCAGCTTCGCCGCTGGCGGTTTGAGCTGACGCGTGCCGGAAATCATCTCGACCATGGAGATGACTCAGCACGCGTCGAGGACCTCCGGCCGGCGGCGGTGGTGGGCTCTCCTGGGCTTCGCCGCGGCCGTCTTCGTCGCGGCCGCCATCGGCGGGTTGGGGGTGCAGGGCACCACCGACGAGTACGCGAGCCTGCGGCAGCCCGACTGGGCACCGCCCTCCTGGCTCTTCGGCCCGGTCTGGTCGCTGCTCTACGCGTTGATCGCCGTGGCCGGCTGGCTGGTGTGGCGGCGGGTCGGCTTCTCGGCAGCGCTCTGGGCGTGGACCGCCCAACTGGTGCTCAACGCGATCTGGACCCCGCTCTTCTTCGGCGCGGGGAGGTACGGGCTGGCGTTCGCCGAGATCGTGCTGATGTGGCTGGCGATCGGCCTCACCGTGGTGCTGTTCGCCCGGGTGTCCCGGGTGGCGGCGGCGCTGTTGCTGCCGTACTGGGCCTGGGTCACCTTCGCCGCCGCGCTGAACCTGTCGATCTGGCAGCTGAACAACTGACCCACCGGACCCCGGCGGCGGTGGCCGCCGGGGACCGTGGCCGTTGCCGGGTCAGCAGCGGGGCACGCCGGGGATGTAACCGTCGTACCCGGTGTACACGTACGCGTCGGCGATGAAGCGGCCGGAGCCGATCCGGTCCCAGATCGAGCTGGTGCCGAAGGTGCCGGTGACAGTGGTGCCGCTGGTCTGGCAGGCGATGGTCACCCGGGTGCCGTCGGCGACGGTGCCCACCGAGGCGTACCCGGTGCCGGGGCCGGAGCGGACGGTCAGCGGGGTGCCGCTGGTGTCGACGGTGGCGTTGCCGCTGCCCGAGGAGCACCCGTTGCCACTGGTGTAGCTCTTGGTGCCCCAGTAGAGCGCGAGGGTGCCGTTGAAGCGGACCTGGATGTCGGCGCCGTTGAGGCGCTGCTCGTAGTGCAGGTGGGGGCCGGTCGAGCCGCCGGTGCTGCCGACCCAGCCGATCACCTTGCCGTAGCCGACCGTCTGCCCGACCGAGACGTTGAAGCCGCTGAGGTGGGCGTAGTACGTGCTGTATCCGCCCCCGTGGTTGATTCGGACGTACTTGCCGTAGCTGGTGCCGCCGAGGTCGGTCACCCGGTCGACGGTGCCGGGGGCGCTGGCCACCACCGGGTCGCCCTGGTCGTCGGTGCGGTTGAAGTCGACGGCGTACGCCGGGCTGTGGTCCGACCGGGTCTGTCCGGACCAGGTCTGCCCGCACGGGAACGGCACCCGGAAGGTCGGCGCGGCAAGCGCCGGGCTCGCCGGTGCCAGCGCGCCCCCGACCAAGAGACCCGTCACCAGCAGGCTGATCCACCGCTTTCGCATACAGCTCCTCCTATGTCGAAAACCTTCGATCCGGTGCGCCTAGCCTGACAGATATCGTCAGTCTTCGAAAGAGTCGGAGTTTCGCCTCGACAAGGCGCTCACCAGGCAGCCCGCAGGTTTCCGGATTGTTACTCGCTCGTGTCTGACTGGGGGTGGACCGGATCGGATGCAAGCGCTTACATGTGTGCACGCCCAATCGGACCGGCGACGGGTCACCAGCACGACCGCGCCGGCTAGGAAGGAGGACGGCATGGCGGTCTTCACCAGACCACGCCAGGCCTTCGTGATCGCCGGCGTACTCGGGCTGGCGCTCAGCGCCACCGCCTGCGGTACCGGCAATGACAAGAAGAGCGACAAGGCAGGTTCCGCGGAGTGCGCCGCGTACGACAAGTACGAGGGCCACGACGGCAAGAAGGTCTCCATCTACGCGTCCATCCGTGACGCCGAGGCCGACCTGCTCAGGAACTCCTGGAAGACGTTCGAGGACTGCACCGGCATCGAGATCGACTACGAGGGCAACGCCGAGTTCGAGGCGCAGCTCCCCGTCCGGGTCGACGGCGGCAACGCGCCCGACCTGGCCTTCGTGCCCCAGCCAGGTCTGGTCAAGCGGTTCGCCGACGCCGGCAAGCTGAAGTCCCTCGGCGCCGACACCAAGGCCCTCGCCGAGCAGAACATGCCCGCCGACTGGCTGAAGTACGGCACCGTCAACGGCACCCTCTACGGCGTGCCGCTCGGCGCCAACGTGAAGTCCTTCGTCTGGTACTCCCCGAAGACGTTCAAGGAGAAGGGCTGGGAGGTTCCGACCACCTGGGACCAGCTCATCGCCCTGAGCGACAAGATCGCCGCCAGCGGCATGAAGCCGTGGTGCGCGGGCATCGAGTCCGGTGACGCCACCGGTTGGCCGGCCACCGACTGGATCGAGGACGTGATCCTGCGGACCCAAGGTCCCGAGGTCTACGACCAGTGGACGACCCACGCCATCCCGTTCAACGACCCGAAGATCATCGACGCGGTCAACCGCGCCGGCACCATCCTCAAGAACGAGAAGTACATGAACGGCGGCTTCGGTGGGGTGAAGAGCATCGGCACCACCGCTTTCGGTGAGGCCGGCCTGCCCGTCACCACCGGCAAGTGCGCGATGCACCGACAGGCGTCCTTCTACGCCAACCAGTTCCCCAAGGGCACCAACGTGGCCGCGGACGGCGACGCGTTCGCCTTCTACTTCCCGGCCATCGACCCGGCCAAGGGCAAGCCGGTGCTGGGCGCGGGCGAGTTCGTCGTCGGCTACGCCGACCGTCCCGAGGTCCAGGCGGTGCAGACCTACCTCGCCTCCGCCGAGTACGTGAACAGCCGGGCGAAGCTCGGCAACTGGGTCACGGCGAACAACAAGCTGGACATCGCCAACGTGGCCAGCCCGATCGACAAGCTCTCCGTCCAGATCCTGCAGGACAAGACCGGCACCTTCCGCTTCGACGGATCCGACCTGATGCCGGCCGCTGTCGGCGCGGGAACGTTCTGGAAGGGCATGGTCGAGTGGATCAACGGCAAGGACACCGCGACGGTGCTCCAGGGCATCGAGAGCAGCTGGAAGTGATCTGAACGGTGGGCCGGTCCGCAGCCGCGGGCCGGCCCACCGGCGGATCTGGACCCAAGAGGGAGGGTTGATGGAGTTCGACTTCGCCGCTGAGCAGCCGAAGCTCCTCATGCTGATGTACGGGCTGTTGGCCTTCGTGTTGGTGGTAGGCGGTCTGCTGCTGCTGCTCGACGTGGTGCCAGCCTGGTTCGCCCGGCGGCGGGAGGCCCAACTCGTCGCCGCGTCCATGAGTGGGGCGACGATCACCCGGCGGCCCAAGCAGCGCGAGGGCGTCTTCGCTCTCTTCTTCCTGCTGCCCACGCTGCTGCTGCTCCTCGTCGGCCTGGTCGTGCCGGCCATCCGCACCCTGCTGCTCTCCCTGATGGACGGGAGCAGCACCAACTGGGTCGGTCTGCGCAACTACGGCTGGATGTTCGCCGACGACTCGATCGTCCGGGTCCTGATCAACACCCTGGTCTGGGTGGTTCTGGTCCCGCTGGTGGCGACCGCGTTCGGCCTGATCTACGCCATCCTGGTGGACAAGGCCCGGTTCGAGGCGGTGGCGAAGTCCCTGATCTTCCTGCCGATGGCGATCTCCTTCGTCGGCGCCAGCATCATCTGGAAGTTCGTCTACGCCTACCGGGGTGAGGGCGACCAGATCGGTCTGCTCAACCAGATCGTCGTCAGCGTCGGCGGTGAGCCCAAGCAGTGGCTGCTCGAATCACCGCTGAACACGCTGCTGCTGATCGTCATCATGGTCTGGATCCAGGCCGGCTTCGCCATGGTGGTGCTCTCCGCCGCGATCAAGGCCATCCCCGGCGACATCGTCGAGGCCGCCCGGCTCGACGGCGTCAGCCCGTGGCAGATGTTCTGGCGGATCACCATGCCGAGCATCCGGCCGGCGCTGATCGTCGTGGTGGTGACGCTCACCATCGCCACGCTCAAGGTCTTCGACATCGTCCGGACCTCGACAAACGGCAACTACGACACCAGCGTGATCGCCAGTGAGATGTACAACCAGGCGTTCCGGTACGGCCAGAACGGGCAGGGCTCCGCGCTCGCGGTCTTCCTCTTCATCCTGGTCATCCCGGTCGTGATCTACCAGATCCGCAACCTCCGTCAGCAGCGGGAGGGCTGAGATGACCACCGCAACGCCCACCGTCGCCGTCGGCACCCAGAAGACCGATGGCCCCACGTCCACCGCCGGGCGAGTTCGCAAGCGGTTGAACAGCCGTACCGCGACGCTCATCTCGATCGTCATCGCGGTGGTGTGGACCATCCCGACCTTCGGCCTGCTCGTCTCGTCCCTCCGACCGGAGGACGAGATCAAGACCACCGGCTGGTGGACGGCCTTCACCAACCCACAGTTCACGTTGGAGAACTACCAGGAGGTGCTGTTCGGAGGGTCGTCCTCCTCCGGGCAGCTCGCCAGCTACTTCATCAACTCGCTGGCGATCACCCTCCCGTCGGTGCTCTTTCCGCTCGCCTTCGCCTCGCTCGCCGCGTACGCGCTGGCGTGGATCAACTTCCGCGGCCGGGACTGGCTCTACATCGCGATCTTCGCGCTGCAGATCGTGCCGTTGCAGATGGCCCTGGTGCCGCTGCTGAAGTTCTTCTCCACCGGCGTCACCCTCGGCGGCGTGACCCTGATGCCGGCCTGGGATCTGGTCGACGAGCAGAAGTTCGCCCAGGTGTGGTTCGCGCACACCTGCTTCGCGCTTCCGTTCGCCGTCTTCCTGCTGCACAACTTCATCTCGCAGCTGCCCGGTGACCTGATGGAGGCGGCCCGGGTCGACGGGGCCACCCACCCGAAGATCTTCCGCACCATCGTGCTGCCGTTGATCACCCCGGCGCTGGCGGCGTTCGGCATCTTCCAGTTCCTCTGGGTCTGGAACGACCTGCTGGTCGCGCTGATCTTCGCCGGTGGTGGCAACGAGACCGCGCCGCTCACCGTCCGGCTCGCCGAGATGGCCGGCACCCGGGGCAACGAGTGGCAGCGCCTCACCGCCGGCGCGTTCGTCAGCATCGTCGTACCCCTCATCGTGTTCCTGTCCCTGCAGCGCTTCTTCGTGCGAGGTCTGCTCGCCGGCAGCGTCAAGGGCTGACCCGCGCGCCCGCCGCCGCCTGGCCCCTCGGGCGGCGGCGGGCGCTCCGGGCACCGAGCGGGGGAAAAGAACCGTGACGAGGATCGATGATGTGGCCCGGCTGGCCGGAGTGTCCACGGCCACCGTCTCGCGGGCCCTGCGCGGGCTTCCGACGGTCTCCGCCGCCACCCGGCACCGGGTGCTCGCCGCCGCCGAGCAACTCGACTACGCGGTCTCACCGAGCGCGTCCCGGCTGGCCGGGGGCCGGACCGGCACTGTCGCGGTGGTGGTCCCCCGGATCACCCGCTGGTTCTTCAGCACCGTCGTCGAGGCGGTCGAGGAGTACCTGCACCAGTCCGGCTACGACCTGCTGCTCTACAACCTGGGCGGCCGGGAGCAGGTCCGCCAGCGGGTCCTGCGCACGGCCAATCTGCACAAACGGGTGGACGCCATCATGCTTGTCGCCACGCCACTCCGGTCGGCCGACCTGACCGCGTTGGCCAGCCTGGAGCTGCCGGGCGTCACCATCAGCTCGGGCAGCAGGGTGCCCAACTGGCCCTGCGTACGGATCGACGACGTCGCTGCCGCCCGGGCCGCCACCCGGCACCTGATCGACCTCGGCCACCACCGGATCGCGCACATCTCCGGCGACCCGGACGACGAGTTGGCCTTCACCACCCACCTCGACCGGCGCCGTGGCTACCAGGCGGAGCTGCGCTCCGCCGGCCTGCGGCCCGACCCGAGCCTGGATGTCGAGTCCACCTTCACCATCGACGGCGGCAACCGGGCCGCCGCCGAGCTGCTGGCCAGTGGCGAACCGCCGACCGCGATCGTCGCCGCCTGCGACGAGATGGCGATGGGAGCGATGACAGCGGTACGCGACGCTGGGCTGCGGGTGCCGCAGGACATCAGCGTGATCGGGATAGACGACCACGACCTGGCCGGTGTGCTGGGGCTCAGCACCGTCGCCCAGCCTGCGGCCGAGCAGGGCCGGCTGGCCGCCCGGATGTTGCTCGACCCGCTCGGGGCCCGCCCGCCGGGCCCGGTGGTGGGTCAACGCGACGCCGGCCACGACACGCCGGTGATCCTGCCCACTCGGTTGGTGGTGCGGGACTCGACAGCACCACCCCGGGCACACTGAAAAACCCACAATCCACCGGCAATTTACCCACAGCGCGACATGGGAGCAGACCCTGAACACCGATCCGACCCAGCAGAACTCCTCCGGTCACCCGGCCACCGGCTGGTGGACCGAGGCGACCATCTACCAGATCTACCCCCGCTCGTTCGCCGACTCCGACGGCGACGGGATCGGTGACCTGCCCGGCATCACCGCCCGCCTCGACCACCTGGTCGAGCTGGGCGTGGACGCGGTGTGGCTCTCCCCCTTCTACCCGTCGCCGCAGGCCGACGCCGGCTACGACGTGGCCGACTACCGCGACATCGACCCGCTGTTCGGCACCCTCAGCGACGCGGACAAGCTGATCGCCGAGGCCCGGTCCCGCGGCCTGCGGGTGATCGTCGACCTGGTCCCCAACCACACCTCGTCCGCGCACCGCTGGTTCCAGGCGGCGCTGCCCGCCGCGCCCGGCAGCCCGGAACGGTCCCGGTACATCTTCCGGGACGGTCGGGGACCGGCCGGCGACCAGCCGCCGAACGACTGGCAGAGCGTCTTCGGCGGCCCGGCCTGGACCCGGACGGTGGACGCCGACGGGCAACCCGGCCAGTGGTACCTGCACCTGTTCGACACCGGCCAGCCGGACCTCAACTGGGAAAACCCGGAGGTGCACGCGGAGTTCCTGGACGTGCTGCGGTTCTGGCTCGACCGTGGCGTGGACGGCTTCCGGGTGGACGTGGCGCACGGCCTGATCAAGCAGGCCGACCTGGCCGACTGGCAGGAGCCGCAGGAGATCCTCTCCGGCAACGAGATCGACAAGCCGCGCCCGCCGATGTGGGACCAGGACGGCGTGCACGAGATCTACCGGCAGTGGCGGCAGGTTCTGGACAGCTACCCCGGCGAACGGGTGCTGGTCGCCGAGGCCTGGGTGGAGCCGGCCGAGCGGCTGGCCCGCTACGTCCGCCCGGACGAGATGCACCAGGCGTTCAACTTCGAGTACCTGCTCGCCGCCTGGACCGCACCGGCCCAGTACGCGGTGATCACCCGCTCGTTGGAGGCGACCGACTCGGTCGGCGCGCCGACCACCTGGGTGCTGTCAAACCACGACGTGGTGCGGCACGCCTCCCGGCTCGGCCTGCCGATCGGCGGCGGCCGTCCCAACGGCATCGGCATCGGTGACCCGCAGCCGGACGCCGCGCTCGGCCTGCGCCGGGCCCGGGCGGCCACCCTGCTGATGCTCGCCCTGCCCGGCTCGGCCTACCTCTACCAGGGCGAGGAGCTGGGGCTGCCCGAGCACACCACGCTGCCCGACGAGGCCCGGCAGGACCCGACCTGGGCGCGCAGCGGACACACCCAGCGCGGCCGGGACGGCTGCCGGGTGCCGATCCCGTGGGAGGCCGACGCCCCGTCGTACGGCTTCGGGCCCACCGACGCGAGCTGGCTGCCGCAACCCGCGGTCTGGGCGGAGTACGCCCTGGACCGTCAACGTGACGTGCCCGGCTCGACGTACGAGCTGTACCGCACGGCGCTGCGGCTGCGCCGCGAGCACGGGCTGGGTCGCGGCACCCTTGCCTGGTTGCCCGCCGGCGACGAGGTGCTGACCTTCCGCAACGGTGCGCTGACCGTGCTCACCAACTTCGGCACCGCCCCGGTGCCGGTGCCCGCCGGTGCCGAGGTGCTCGCCACCAGTGCCCCCCTGAACGACGACGGCGCGGTCCCAACCGACGTGACCGTCTGGCTGCGGGGCTGATCCCCCGCCGACAGACCCGCCCTGGAAGCGACGCTCCCAGGGCGGGTCTGTCGGGTGTGCTTTGGAGCTGATGCCGCAAACGAGTCAGACGGTCCCTGCGCCGCCACGCCCGACGCCCGACGCCCGACGCCAGATGCCCGATGCCCGATGCCAAGATCGTGCTATTTCCAGGATGTAGGGGCTTCGTGCCGCGTCGAAAGCACTACATCCTGGAACTAGTGCGATCTTGGGCATGGGGATGGGCGCGGGCGCAGTCCCGGACGCGGGCACGGGCACGATCCCAGCGCGGCGCGGGCGGTCAGAGGCGGTCGGCGCGGGTGTGCAGCAGATCGTGCACGTTCTCGATGTCCGCTGGTGAGCTCCGCGAGGCGAGCCAGTACATGACGCCGGTGGGGATGAAGAAGAGCTGGAACGCGGCCAGCCCCACCGCGAAGTTCAGCGGCGGCGGGAACGCCGTCCGGAGCGCCTGGAAGGCGACCCCGACCAGGCCGTTGCCGGCCGCCCGGCCGACCCCGTTCACCAGGTTGCCCAGGCTGTAGACGGTGCCCCGGTGCTCCGGCGGGTTCACGTCGGCGATCAGCGCGAACCAGTTCGGCGAGTTGGCCGAGGTCAACGCGAGCGCCACGACAGCGGTGAGCAGGCTCAGGCCCACCGACGGCTCGGTGAACACACTGGCCAGCACCGCGCCCACCACCGCGCCACCGCTGGCACCGTCCGGCACGTCGATGGTCACCGGGACGAAGAACAGCACCAGGTAGAACGGCAGCGCGGCGAGGATGCCGACCGCTGCGACAAGCGCCCGACCGCCGGGGTTGCGCCGCTGCACCGCGTCGCCGATCAGACCGCCCACGATGGAGAGCACCCCGCCGAGCTGGAACAGCGTGGCGAAGACGCTCCCCACCACCACCGCCGTCGACGCCGAATAGCCCTGGGCCTCGGCCCGTTCGGCGAAGAGCACCGGCAGCCAGACCAGCGAACCGAACGCGGCCTGCGCGGTCAGGCCCTGCAGGATCAGCCACCGGTTGGTCCGGCGGGCCAGGATCCGCGGCAGGTCGGCGCGGCTGATCCGATAGTCGTACTCCGCGCCGGCGTCCAGCCGGTCGGCCAACTCCGGCTCGCTCTGACCGCGCCGGATGTCGTACGTGAAGAGGTAGGCCACTGTGGCGGCCAGGCCGACGCCGGTCAGGATCAGGAACGGTCGCCGCCAGTCGGTCGCCCCGAGCAGCCCGCCGACGAGCGTGCCCGCCAGGGTGCCGACCCCCTGGGAAAGGCCCCAGAAACTCATCACCAGCCCCCGCCGGGTCGGTGAGATCAGGTCGGTGACCACGGAGAACCCCACCGAGCCGACCGCGCCGAGACCGACGGCCGCCACCAACTGGGCGGCCAGGAAGGTCAGGTAGCCGCCGGCCAGCGCACTGCCGCCGGTGCCGGCCGCCCAGAGCAGCGTCCCCACCATGAGCAGGCGTTTGCGATTGGTCCGATCGCCGACGTACGCCCAGCCGACCGCGGCCACCGCGCTCACCAGGAAGCTGACCGCGGTGACCAGACCCAGCAGCCGCCCGGACACCTGGAACGCGTCGGAGATCGGGCCGTACAGCGGCGGGACCAGCCCGATCGCCACGTTGTCCAGGGAGGCGAGCAGCACGAACACCACGACGCTGTACAACCGGTGGGCCGGACCACCGCCCCGGCCCGGCGGGCGTGGGCCGGGCTGCGCCCGACCCCGACCGGGTCCGCCACTGGTCACCGTCATGCCGGCAGCCAACCAGACGCCGCCACGAGGGCCGGCACGCGGGTGGGGTGCCGGCCCACAGGCTCCGGCACCCCACCCGCGTCGATCCCGACGGTCAGCGCCGGTCGAGAACCAGTCCGCGAGCCGCCGCGTACTGGTCGCGGACGGCGGGAACCGGCTCGCCCGCGTACTCCTCGGTGCCCTCGATCGCCCAGGCCGGCGGCGTGGGGCCGCCCAGGGCGACCCAGGCGGCCTGCCGGGCGGCGCCGTCGGCGACGTACTCCCCGGCCGGCGGCACGACGACCGGGCAGCCGAAGACCTGCGGTGCGATCCGACGCACCGCCGCCGACCGGGCTCCGCCGCCGACCAGGATGACCCGGCGGACGGTGGCGCCCTGTGCGATGAGCGCGTCCAGGCCGTCGGCGAGCGCACAGAGCATGCCCTCCACGGCGGCCCGCGCCAGGTGCGCGGGGGTCGACGTACGCAGGGTCAGGCCGTGCACCGCACCGGTGGCGAGCGGCCGGTTCGGCGTCCGCTCCCCCTCCAGGTAGGGCACCATGACCAGCCCGTCCGCGCCGGCTGGCGCGGAGAGCGCCAGGTCGGCCAGCTCGTCCAGGCTGACCCCGAGCATCGCCGCGGCGGCGTCCAGCACCCGGGCCGCGTTGAGCGTGCAGACCAGCGGCAGGAAACGACCTGACGCGTCGGCGAAGCCCGCCACGGCACCGCTCTCGTCGGCGGCCGGCACGTCGGCGACGCTGAACACGGTGCCGGAGGTGCCGATCGAGACGACCACGTCGCCGGGGCCGGCACCGACGCCGAACGCGGCGGCGGCGTTGTCCCCGGTGCCCGCCCCGAGCAGCGCGCCGCCCGAGCCGCCCAGGTCGTCGGCCAGCTTGCCGGCCGACTCCGCCGGACCGAGCACCTCGGGCAGCACCAACTGCCGACCGAAGCCCCGCTCCAACAGGTCCGGCCGGTATTCACCGGTCGCCGGCGACCAGTAGCCGGTGCCACTGGCGTCACCACGGTCGGTGCGCAACGCGCCCAACCCCGGTGCGCCGGCCAGCCGCCACGTCAGCCAGTCGTGCGGCAGGCAGACGGCGGCCACCCGGGCCGCCGCCTCCGGCTCGTGGGTGGCCAGCCACCGCAGTTTCGTGATGGTGAAGCTGGCCACCGGGACGCTGCCGGCGGCTTCGGCCCAGAACCGACGCCCGGCCGCGCCGCCGCCGGCCTCCTCGACGAGGTCGACGGCGGCGTCGGCGGATCGGGTGTCGTTCCACAACAGTGCCGGGCGGACCACCCGGCCGTCCTCGTCGAGGCACACCATGCCGTGCTGCTGGCCGGCGACCGAGATCGCCGCCACGTCGGCCAACCCGCCGGCCTGGTCGACGGCGCTGCGCAGCGCCTGCCACCAGGCTTCCGGGTCGACCTCGGTGCCGTCCGGGTGCGGTGCCCGGCCCTGCCGCAGCAGAGCCCCGGTCTCCGCGTCCCGGATGACCACCTTGCAGGACTGGGTGGACGAGTCAACGCCTGCGACAAACGGCATGGCGGGGCCTCAGCGGGCGCCGAGCAGGTGCTCGACGGCGAGCTGGTTGAGCCGGACGAAGGCGAAGCCCCGCGCGGCCACCGCGTCCACGTCGACGTCCTCGAACGCGGACCGGTCGGCCAGGAACTCCTGGTAGCCCTCGCCGTCGCCGAGCGTGGGCGTGCTCAGCTCGCCGACCTTGCTGGCGGCGAGCGCCTCGATGACCTCGGGGTCGGCGCGGAACGCCGCGGCCCGCTCCTTGAGCAGCAGGTAGGTGCTCATGTTGGCCGCCGCCGAGGCCCACACGCCGTCCATGTCCTCGGTCCGGGAGGGCTTGTAGTCGAAGTGCCGGGGGCCGTCGTACGCCGGGCCGCCGTTGGGGCCGCCGTTCTCCAGGAGGTCGACCAGGGCGAACGCGTTCATCAGGTCACCGTGGCCGAAGACCAGGTCCTGGTCGTACTTGATGCCGCGCTGGCCGTTGAGGTCCAGATGGAACAGCTTGCCCTGCCAGAGCGCCTGGGCGATGCCGTGGGCGTAGTTGAGCCCGGCCATCTGCTCGTGCCCGACCTCCGGGTTGAGGCCGACCAGCTCCGGGTGCTCCAGCTGGGAGATGAAGCCGAGCGCGTGCCCGATGGTGGGCAGCAGGATGTCGCCGCGCGGCTCGTTGGGCTTGGGCTCCAGCGCGAACCGCAGGTTGTAGCCCTTGTCGATGGAGTACTGGGTGAGCAGGTTGACGGCCTCGCGGTAGCGGTCGAGCGCGGCGCGGACGTCCTTGGCGAGGTCGTACTCGGAGCCCTCGCGACCGCCCCACATCACGAACGTGCTGGCACCCAGCTCGGCGGCCAGGTCGACCTGACGCAGCACCTTGCGCAGCGCGTACCGGCGGACGTCACGGTCGTTGCTTGTGAAGCCGCCGTCCTTGAAGATCGGGTGGGTGAAGAGGTTGGTGGTGACCATCGGCACCACCAGGCCGGTCTGGTCGAGGGCCTTGCGGAACCGGGCGATGTGCTGGTCCCGGGTGGCGGCGTCGACGCCGAACGGGATCAGGTCGTCGTCGTGGAAGGTGATGCCGTACGCGCCCAGCTCGGCGAGCCGGTGCACCGCCTCGACGGCGTCGAGCTCGGGCCGGGTGGCGTCACCGAACGGGTCACGGGCCTGCCAGCCCACGGTCCAGAGCCCGAAGGAGAACTTGTCGGCGGGAGTGGGACGGGGTGCCATGAGCAACCTCCGGGGTGGTGTTGTCGGCTATTTGTTCAGCCATTGAATTATTTGCCCGCCCTATGGCACTGTCAAGGGGTGAGCCTCACCCACGCCCCGGCCGGCGCAGTCCGTCAGGGCAGTCTGCGCGAACTCAACCTCGCGCTGGTCCTGGGCCGGATCGCCGCGGCCGACCGACCTCCGTCCCGGGCCGATCTGGCGACCGCTACCGGCCTGACCCGAGCCACGGTGTCCGCGGTGGTCGAGGACCTACTCGCCGGGCAGTTGGTGAGCGAGTCCGAACCGGCGCCCCGCGCCGGCGCCGGCCGCCCGGCCCGCGGCCTCGTCCTGGCCGACCAGGGACCGGCCGGGCTCGGCCTGGAGGTCAACGTCGACTATCTGGCGGTCTGTGTGGTGGACCTCACCGGACAGGTCCGGCACCGCACGGTACACCGGGCCGACCTGCGCCCGGTGGCCCCCGCCGATGCCCTGGCCCAGCTTGTCGAAATCGCCGGGACGGCCCGCGACCACGCCGCCGACGAGGGCCTCACCCTGGTCGGGGCCGCACTCGCGGTGCCCGGCCTGGTGGACGACTCCGGAGTGGTCCGGCTCGCGCCGAACCTCGGCTGGCGCGACGTGCCGGTGCCCGCGCTACTCGCCGCGCACCCGCCGCTTGTCGAGCAGGTGCCCGGCGTACCCGCGCTCGTGGTGGACAACGAGGCCAACCTCGCCGCCCTCGGTGAGCTGCACTCCCGGCCACCCGGACCGGCCAGCTTCCTGCACATCTCCGGAGAGGTGGGCATCGGCGCCGGCATCGTGCTGGACGGCGCCCTGTTCCGCGGCGTACGCGGCTGGAGCGGCGAGATCGGGCATCTCCCGGTGCACCCCGAGGGCCGCCCGTGCCGCTGTGGCGGACAGGGCTGCCTGGAGCAGTACGCCGGTCAGGAGGCGATAGTGACCGCCGCCGGGCTCGCCCGGACCGAACTCCCCGCGGACACCGGGACAGCGCGACTTGCCGAGTTGGCCGCGGCCGGTGACCCGGACGCGCTCCGGGCGCTCCACGAGGCCGGGACGGCGCTCGGCGTCGCGGTGGCCGGTGTCGTCAACCTGCTCGACCTGGACACCGTGGTGCTCGGTGGCGGTTACGCGGCGCTGGCACCCTGGTTGTGTCCGCCGGTGCTCGCCGAGATCGCCAGTCGGGTGCTCACCGCCGCCTGGTCGCCGGTGACGGTCCGGCCGTCGACGCTCGGTGCGGAGGCCGCCGCGGTGGGCGCCGCCGGCTCGGTGGCCCGCCGGATCGTCGCCCAGCCCGCCGGCTGGTTGGGCCGCTCCGGTTGATCGACGCCAAGCGCTGGCTGGGCGGGTGTCCGAGGGGCTCGGTAGCCTTTCCAGCAGCAACGATCCGCGGCGAGGAGGCGAGCAGCAGCATGCGTACAGGTCGTCAGACGCGCGGTGACGTCGGACGGTGACCACGACCCGGCAACCCAGCGACACCACTCTGCCGGCCGACGCGAGACTTGCCCGCGAGCTGCTCGACGGGCTCGCCGAGGCCGTGCTGACCACTGACGGGACCGGTCGGGTCACCCTGGCCAACGCCACGGCGCAGCAACTGCTCCCGGAGATCACCATCGGCACCGACCTGGCCCGCTGCCCGGTGGCCGGCCTGGCCCGGGCCTTCGCCGACGACGCCGCCCAGTTCTACGCCGAGCACCACGGCCGGCGGCTGCACGGCACCCGGCGGCAGCTCGCCGGCTCCCGGTACGCGTGGTACGTCCGCGACGTCACCGAGGAGCACGCCCACACCGCCGCGCTGCGGACCGAGCGCGCCCGCACCGCGTTCCTCGCCCAGACCGGCAGCCGGCTCGGGCTCTCCCTGCACCGGGACCAGGTGCTCCTGGCCACCACCACCCTCGCCGTGCCGTACCTGGCCGACCTGGCGGTGGCACTGCCCCGACCGGCCACCCCGACCGGGTCTCCCACCCGTTGGATCCGGTACGCCGACGGAGAGCCGACAGCGGTCGCCGGCCTGACCCCCGCCAGCCTGACCGGCACCGTGCCCGGCGTCGCCGCGGCGCTGGCCGGCGAGTTCGTCGAGCCGGGGCCCTGGCCGGATGCCGGCCCCGCCGACCTGGCCACCCTGCTGCCGCCCGGATTCGGCCCGGGCACCGTGCTGGTCAGCCCGTTGCTCAGCGCCGACGGATCGGCCGGGGCCCTACTGCTCATCCGCCAAGTCGGGCGGCCCGGTTTCGACGAGCGTGACGTCCAACTGGCCCGCGAGTTCGCCGCCCGGGCCGGCGCCGCGCTGACCAGCGCCGACCTCCATGGCGAACAGGCCCACCTGGCCCAGGTGCTGCAAACCAGCCTGCTCCCGCCCGAGCTGCCCACAGTGCCCGGCGTGGCCATTGCCGGCGGATACCGGGCGGCCGGAGACACCCTGCGCATCGGTGGCGACTTCTACGAGGTGTTCCCACACCCACGCGGAGCCCTGTTCGCGCTCGGCGACGTGTGCGGCAAGGGGGTGGGCGCGGCCGTGTTGACCGGCCGGGTCCGCCAGTCGTTGCGGACGCTGCGGCTTGTCGAGCAGCGTCCGCTGGAGCTGATCCAGCTACTCGACCGCGCCTTGGCCGACGCCCCGGACGCGGCACGGCAGAGCCAGTTGACCACCCTGCTGCTCGGCTCGATCGACAGCGGGCCCGCCGGGCTGGACATCCGGATCGCCGGTGGCGGCCACCCCGCGCCACTGCTTGTCACCGCCGACGGCACTGTCAGCACGGTCCCGGTCGGCGGGATGCCGGTCGGAGCGCTGACCGTCGCACGATTCGCCGAGACCCGGGTGCACCTCGCCCCGGGTGACCTGCTGCTCGCGTACACCGATGGGGTGACCTCGGCGCGCGGCCCGCGTGACCTGGCGACGTTCGGCGTGGCCCGGCTGCGCGCCGTGCTCGCCTCGGCGGCCGGGCTGTCGCCGGCCGCGCTCGTCGACCGGGTACGGCAGGCGGTCGACGAATGGCTGGCCGGCGAGGCGCACGACGACATCGCGATGCTGGCCGTGGGTGCCCCGACGCCGGGGTGATCGTCGCCTCGGCGAGGTGGTCAGGCGGTCCGCGCCACCGGCGGTCCGTCGGCCGGGCGGTCCCGGTTGCCGCCGATCGACAGTTCCGGCGCACCGGACTGGTCCGCCCAGGCCTGGCGGGTCTGCCGGTCCGGATCGATCGACCAGTCGTCCGAGCGCCCACCGGGCCGGTCCGGGTCGTCCGACCAGTCGTCCGAGCGCCCACCGGGCCGGTCCGGGTCGTCCGGCCAGTCCCGCGACTTCGGGGTGCGCTGCGCCCGCTGCTGGCGGGCGACCTCGTCGAACTCCCGCATGCCGTCAAGCAGCGCGTGGCGGCCCGCGGGGCTCATCCCGGCCAGCACGACGGCGAGCCGCGCCTGCCGGTCGGCCCGCAGCTCGGTGAGGAGCCGGCGGGCCTCCGGCGTGAGGTGCAGCGAGATCTCCCGCCGGTCGAAGCGCCCCGGCTCACGCTCAAGCATGCCGGCGGCGACCAGCCGGTCGCAGAGCCGGCTGGCGGAGCTGAGCAGCATGTCGAGCCGGGTGGCCAACCGCCGCAGGTTGATCCCGTCGTGCTGCTCGACCACCATCACCGCCCGTAGTTGGGCGCCGGAGACTCGGCCGGCCGTCCCCTCCCGGGCGGATTCCCAGATGCCGAGCAGGGCAGCGGCAGTCTCATCGAGCGCGGCAGCCATACTCGTCTCGGGGTCCGTCGAACTGTGCAGTTCAGCCATGGTGGCCCGAGAGTACTCCGAAACCACTGGTGGTTGAGCTTTCACCGAGGGAGCGACGATGAGTGAACCGGTCAATCAGGCACGACGCGCCCTGAACGAGACATCGGCGGACCGTCTCGTCGGTGGTATCGGCGAGGTGCTCGCCCGGTCGTACGCAATCACCGACGTCGAGCTCTACCAGGTCGACTACCGGCTCTCGGAGCTACTGCCACTCACCGAGGGTGACTCGATCACGAGCCCTGGGCATCCCGCCTGGCGCGCCTTCGACCACCAGTCGCCGATCCTGGCCGACGGCACCGCCTGGTTTCCGGTGACCATGCGTGGCGAGCGTCGCGGGGTGCTGTGCCTGGCGCCCGTCCCGGACGACCGGGAGGTCATCGCGGAGCTGGCCGACATCGCCACCGCGCTCGCCCACGAGGTGGCGGCGGTCTCCGCCGGCACCGACGTCTACCGGACGGCGCGGCGCACCCAGCGCCTCACCCTGGCCGCCGAGATGCAGTGGGACCTGCTCCCCGGCCGCAGCCGGATCCGCCCCTCGTTCAGCCTGGCCGGGCAGTTGGAGCCGGCCTACGCGGTCCGCGGCGACAGCTTCGACTGGTCCGACGACGGGGAACGACTCTGGTTGTCCACGATCAACGGCACCGGCGAGGGGGTCGCCGCCTCCCTGCTCACCTCGTTGGCCACCCACGCGCTCCGCAACGCGCGTCGGGCCGGGCTGCGCCTGGCCGACCAGGCCGCCCTCGCCGACCAGGCCATCTACGACCTGTACCGGGGCGAGCAGCACCTGTCGGCGTTGCTGATGGAGCTTGACCTGCGGTCCGGGATGATGACAGTTGTCGATGCCGGCTCACCCCGGCTGGTCCTGCTCCGCAACGGGGAGGTCACCGAGCAGCCCCTGGAAGCGCAGTTCCCCCTCGGCATGTTCGAGGAGACCGACTACCACGAGCAGAAGTTCCCGATGGAGCGCGGCGACCGGGTCTTCGTCGTCAGCGACGGCGTGGTGGAGGCCACCGGCCAGCACATGCGCTACGGCGAGACGGCACTTGACCGGTTCCTGCGGCGGACCGGGCCGATGGAGCCCCTTGACGCCGTCCGGTCCCTGATCGGTGACCTGCGCGCCTTCGTGGCCGGTGACCTGGTCGACGACGCGGTGGTCGTCTGCCTGGACTGGACCGGCCCGCAGTCGTGACCGCCGGCCGTCAGTACGCTCCGCGACCGTTCAGGACCGCACCGAAGGTCTTCCAGAGGATGGTGAGGTCGGCGGCGAGGGACCAGTTTTCCACGTAGTAGAGGTCGAGCCGGATGCCGTCCTCCCAGCTGAGGTCGGAGCGGCCACTCACCTGCCACAGTCCGGTCATGCCCGGCTTGACCAGCAGCCGCCGCGCCACGTCGCCGTCGTAGCGGGCCACCTCCGAGGGCAGCGGCGGTCGCGGTCCGACCATGCTCATCTGGCCCAACAGCACGTTCACCAGTTGCGGCAGCTCGTCAAGCGACCACTTGCGCAACAGCCGGCCGACGCGGGTGACCCGGGGGTCGTGGCGCATCTTGAACATCAGGCCGTCGGTCTCGTTGCGCGCGGTCAGCTCGGCGAGCAGCGAGTCGGCGTTCACCACCATGGTGCGGAACTTGAACACGCCGAACTCCTGCCCACCCCGGCCGACGCGGACCTGCCGGAAGAGCACCGGGCCGCGGCTGTCCAGTTTGATGGCCAGGGCGATGACCGCGATCAGCGGCATCAGCAGCGCCAGCGCCAGCGACGAGGCCGACCGGTCGACGAGACCCTTCACCAACTTGCGCGCACCACGGAACTCCGGTGCCTCGACGTGGATCAGCGGCAGGCCGGCCACCGGACGGGTGTGGATTCGCGGGCCGGCGACGTCGGTGAGCGCGGGCGCCACGACCAGGTCGACGCCGGTGCCCTCCAACTGCCAGCCGAGGCGACGCAGCCGGGTCGCGGTCAGCTCGCCGGAGGCGGTCACCGCGACGGTGTCCGCGCCGATGGCGGTGGCGGCCTCCGGGATGCCCCGGAACGACCCCACCACCGGTACGTCGCCCAGGCGCTGCGCCACCGGTGCCAGCAGCGCGTCCGGGATGCACGCGCCGACCACCTGGTACCCGGCGTACGGCTCGCGGCGCAGCGTGTGCACCAACTCCAACACGTGGGCGGTGTCGCCGACCACCAGCACCCGGCGGGACCAGCCGGCACCCATCGAGCGGGCCCGGTGCAGGCGCTTGCGGGCGGCGAACCGGGCCACCTCCAGCCCGACGGTGCCCACCGCGAAGGAGATGCCCAGGAAGCCCCGCGAGACGCCGAGGTCGGTGATGTAGCCGATGATGGCTATCGCGCCGGCCAGGCGCAGGCTCGCGGAACTGACCCGCCGGTACTCGTCCGCCCCGTAGCCGATCACCCGGTCGTCGTAGCAGCCGAGCGCCTTGAGCGAGGTCAGCCAGGCCAGCACCAACCCGGGGGCCACCAGCACGTACGGGATCTCGGAGCCGGCCGGTTCGCCGTCACCGAAGCGGGTGACGTAGCCGATGAGCAGCGCGATGATGAGCACGGTGGTGTCCAGGACCACCATGACCCGGATGTAGGACCGCTCGTCGGCACGCGCCACCAGCCCGGCGCGGTTGTCGTTCGGCTCCGCCGTCGTGGCGGGGGTCAACAGTGTCGCCGCGGTCACCGGCCCTCCCACTCTGCTCAGGATGGCCCCGGCCAACGGGTCGGACCGGAGGCGCACCGACTATGCCGGAACAGTCGACATCCTGCCTCCATAACTATGACCGCCGATTGCTTCGGACGTATTGCCGTCACTTTTCTTCAACCTGGAAGCCAAAAAGCGGCCCGCCTACCGGATCCCGGTAGGCAGGCCGCTGAGGGCCGTACGTCAGCTCAGCGCGGTGCCGGCGGACGTCGCGCGATGGCGCTGAGGAAGATGCTGCCGATCTCGCTCGGGTCCTTGGTGACGAAGACATCGCCACCGGCCACCTTGGTGATCGACTCAAGCTCGGCCTTGCTGACGCCCTCACCAATGCCGATCATGATGACCTGGACCGGCCGCTCCGGATCAGCGATCTGCTTGAGCTTGGCGAGCAGCTGCTGCTGGGTGAGGCCGTTGTCGTCGTCGTTCTTACCGTCGGTGAACAGCACTATCGAGTTGACCCGGCCGGGCTGCCAGTTTTCCTGCACCGCCTGGTACGCGGCCAACATCGTGTCGTAGAGGCCGGTGTCGCCGTCGGAGGGCTTGATGCCACCGAGCGCCGCCTCCAGCTGGGCCCGCTGGCCGGAGAGCGGGCCGATGCCGACCAACTCCCGATAGTCCCGGTTGCCGACCAGCTTGGTGGAGAAGGTCCACAGGCCGATCGACCAGGAGTCGTCGAAGAGGCCGAGGCCACGACGGGCCGCGTCGACGGTGACTTCCTCCCGGCTCCGGTTGTTGGCGGAGGGCACCGGGTCCTTCATCGAGCCGGAGACGTCGATGACGGCGAGCATCCGGCCGGACTGGGTGGCGATCGACCAACTGGAGACGACCCGCTGGATCGCTGCCGGGTCCAGCCCACCAGCGGCGGTGCCGCCGTTCGCCGCTGCGGTCGGCGCACCACCGGACGGACTCGGGGCGCCCTGCGGAGCCTTGAAGCCGTCACCCCAGTTGCCGTCCGGTGCGCGCAACGACTGCGCCGCGAGCCGGTTCCGGAAGGAGGGGCTGGTGAGCAACTCGAACAGCACCCGGGCCGCCGACGCCTTGGTCGGCTCGATGCCGGGCAGCACCGCGTAGGGGTAGTCGAGCGGCATCGGGGCCGGCTCCATGTAGAGCGCGGCCAGCGGCACCGGTGGCTTCTTGCTGTTGTAGGCGATCACGTCTTCTTCGGACAGCGCCGCCGCGCCGAGACCGCTGGCGATCGACGTCGCGTCGTTGGCGGTCGGGAAGCGGGCCAGCAGGTCGTTGCGCAGCGAGGAGCGGCCGGTGGCCAGTGCGCGAAGCGCGCCGACGGTGTTGCGTTGGGCGTCGCCGCCTGCGCCGTTGGCGGCGGCGGTCAACGAGAGCAGGCCGGACAGGCCGGCGGCGTCACGGGTCGGCTCGACGATCCCGGTGCGCAGCGGCGCGCTCGTGTTGTTCACCTGCTTGAGCAGGTCGGTCCAGTTGAACTTCTTGTCCGGCCAACCCAGCCGCAGGGCGATCGGCTCGGGCATCGCGACGACGATGGGGCTGCGCGCGATCGACGCGCCGTTGGTCGGCGCGAACGCTGTCGCGTCCTTCTTCAACCGCAGCAGCCAGGTCGAGGAGTCCGGCACCCAGACGTCCGGGCTGACGGCGGTGCCGCTGGCCTGCCCCACACCGGCCAGGACCGCGCCATGCTTGGCCGCCACCACGGCCGCCACGTCGACCGGGTCGGACGCGGAGACATCGACCTTGATGCAGGTCGGACCCACCGCGGCGCCGTCCTTGACCCACTGGGACGCAGCAGCGTCCACAGCGGGGGCCAGCTCGGAGGCGACCGCCACCGCGAGTCGGATCTCCCCCGAGCAGCTGGACTGGACCAGCTCCCGATAGCCGAACCACAGGCCGGTCGTGACGACGAGCACCGTCGCCGTCGCGGCGGCGGCTGCGAGGTGGAGTTTCGAACGCATGCGATGGCGGCCTGCTGACACGGTGACCATCTTGCGTACAAGGTGCCGTCTCTGCCACATCCGTTCGGCCTAAAGTTACGCAGGAGAAACAGATCACCAGCATTTAGCAACGGAGCGTGACGTTTCGGCCCCGAGGGGTTGCCGAATCAGCGTCCGTCTCACGTCCCCGTGACGGCCCTCACGGCAGCACACACGTCGGGCTCGGCACCGGCACCGGTTCCCCGATCGCCTCCGGAACGCCGGTGTCGATGTCGCGCCGGAAGACCCGCACCATGTCGGCCCGTTCGTCGGCGACGTAGATGTGCTCCCCGATCAGCGCGAAGTGCCGGGGCCACTCACCACCGGTCTCCACTTCGGTCACCAACTCGGGCAACTCGCCGGCCAGGGTGAAAGCCGACAGGGTGCCCACCCCCCGGTTGGCGACGTAGAGGAACCGGCCGTCCGGGCTGACCGCCACCTCCGAGGGCTGGACGTGACCGGGCCGCGCGCTCGCCTCGACCCGACCTCGCTGGTGCAGCGCGCCGTCGTCGGTCAGCTCGTAGGCGGTGACGGAGGCGTCCAGCTCGCCGACGAGGTAACACCGCAGTCCGTCCGGGTGCCGGGCCAGGTGCCGGGGCCCGGCACCGGGCGTCGTACGGATGCGTGGCGCACGCGGCACCAGTCGACCGCTCGCCCGGTCCAGGTCGTACCGGTAGACCGAGTCGGTGCCGAGATCCACAGCGAGCAGCGGCCCCCGGCCCGGCCCCGGGGAGACCATGTGGGCGTGCGCGTGGTCCTGCCGGTCCGGGTCGGGGCCGTGCCCCTCGTGCACCACCAGGTCGGTGCGCTCGCCGGGCACCCCCTGCGGGTCGAGCGGGAAGACCGCCACGCTGCCGCTGCCGTAGTTGGCCACCACCAACTGGTCGCCGTCGGGCAGCACCGCCAGGTGGCACGGCTCGGCGCCACCCGTCGACCGGCTGCCCAGCGGATCCAGCCCACCGTCCGGCCCGACCCGCCAGGCGCTGATCTCACCGGCCGTCAACTCGTTCACCGCGTACAGCACCGGGTGGGTGGGGTGCCGCGCCAGGAAGGAGGGGGACGGTGTGACAGCCACCGTGCCGAGCGGGGTCAGCGCCCCGGTCGTCGGGTCGCGACGCGCGGCGACGATGCCGCTGCCCCGCCCACCGCTCTGCGCGGTGTAACCCCCGATGTGGACGACCCCACCCTGAGCACTCACGTCCCACTCCTCCGCCGGCATCCTCCGCTGATCCAATCAGAGGCTGCCCGCATCGCCGGCCGGTTAACCGGCTTTGCCGCCCGGATCTCAGGCCGTCGGCACCGGCTCCCCGCGTTGCCGGGCGACATGCTCGACCAAGGAGATCAACACCAGCTTTCCGGACTGCCTGTCGCGGGCGTCGCAGAGCACCATCGGCACGTCCGGGTCGAGGTCGAGTGCCCGGCGTACGGTCTCCAGATTGAACCGCCGCGAGTCGTCGAAGCAGTTCACACCGACGACGAACGGGATGCCGCGTTGCTCGAAGTAGTCGATGGACGGGAAACAGTCGGCCAGCCGACGGGTGTCGGCGAGCACCACAGCGCCGAGCGCGCCGAACGCCAACTCGTCCCACAGGAACCAGAACCGGTCCTGGCCGGGGGTGCCGAACAGGTAGACCTGCAGGTCGTCGTTGATGGTGATCCGGCCGAAGTCCATCGCCACAGTGGTGGTCGACTTGCCCTCCACCCCGGAGACGTCGTCGGTGCCGACCCCGGCGCCGGTCAACACCTCCTCGGTCTGCAACGGGCGCACCTCGCTGAGGGCACTGACAAGTGTCGTCTTGCCGGCCCCGAAGCCCCCCGCGATGAGGATCTTCAGCGCCAGCGGGATGGTGGTGCTGGTGCCCGTATGGTCACAACGCACGGAGTCCACTGACCACCGCCTTGAGGATGTCGTCGTCGGGAAGAATTCCGGCGGCCGGCGGCTCGTGCACCGCGACCAGGCCCTCGGCCAGGAGATCACCGAGGAGTACCCGGACCACCCCGACCGCGAGGTCCAGCTCGGCTGCCAACTCGGCCACCGACACCGGCCGGAGGGCCAACGCGATCAGCCGTCGGTGCTCCGGGAGCAGGTGCGGATGGCCCGCCACGTCGCCGTCCGATGTCGCAAGCACGAATGCGACAAGGTCGAAACCGTCGACGGCGGAGCGTACCCGGCCTTTGGTGAGGGTGTACGGGCGCACCACCGGACCGGCCTCGCCGTCCAGCCACTCGTGTTGCGGCCCCGGCGGCTCAGCCCGCATCACCGGCTCCGGCCGACGATCGGGCCGGCGCGGCGAGGCTCTCCCCCACCCTGATGACGAGCATCGCCATCTCGTACGCGACCAACCCGATGTCCGCGTCGGCGTCGCTCACCACGGCCAGGCAGGCGCCCTGCCCGGCGGTGGTGACGAAGAGGTACGCCGACTCCATCTCCACCACCGTCTGCCGGACCGGACCGCCGTCCACGTGCCGGCTGGCGCCCCGCGCCAGGCTGGAAAAGCCCGCGGCGAGCGCACACAGGTGCTCCGCGTCCGAGCGCTCCAACTCGGCCGAGCAGCCGAGCAGCAGACCGTCGGCGGAGAGCACCACCGCCTCCCGGGCGGCCGGCACCCGTTGCACCAGCTCGTCGAGCAACCAGTCCAGGCCGGTGCTCTGCTTCGTCGAATGCCGCACTAGGCGTCCCTCTCAGTCGCGGTCGGGGGTTCGGGGGGCGACACCGGGGCGGCCGGATCGGTTGGATCGGTTGGCACTGCCGGCGTCGCCGCAGCGGTCGGGGTGGTGCCGGTGGCGCGGCCGCGCGCCGTGCCGGCCTGCAAGGCCGCCATCACCCGGCGCACCTCCTCGGGAGACCGGGGCGCCGGCGTGTCGGTGACGGCGGACCGCGGTTGGGCGGCGGGGGTACGACGTCGCACCCGGCGGGGCAGACCGTCGAGTTCGTCGTCCGCTGCCGACCCCGCGTCGCCCGGCCCGCCGCCCGCCGCCGGCCCCGAGTTCGGTGCGCCGGTGGGTGGGGCGGACGGTGCGACGACGGCGCGCGGTGCCGTGGGTGGGCGGGTGCGGGGCACGGCGCCCCGACGAGCCGTCCGGGCCAGCCGCCGGGCCGGGTCGGCCGACGCGGCGGGCAGCGTGGCGGGGTCAGGGCCGGCCGGCGGCTCGGCGGTGACCAGTTCGGCGGGGATCAGCACCACAGCGATCACCCCGCCCTGCTCGGACTGGCGCAACCGCACCCGTACGCCGTGCCGGGCCGCCAGCCGGGCCACCACGAACAGGCCGAGCCGGGCGCTCTGCGCCGGGTCGAACTCGGGCGAGCTGGCCAGCCGGGTGTTCGCCGTCTCCAGGGCCGCGGCGGACATGCCCAACCCCTGGTCGGTGATCTCCACGGCGTACCCGTTCGCGACCTGGTCCCCGGAGACGGTGACCCGGGTGTCCGGCGGGGAGAAGGCGGTGGCGTTCTCGATCAGCTCGGCGAGCAGGTGGATGACGTCGCCGACCGCCCGGCCCAGCACCCCGGCGGGCTGCGCGGCGGTGATGTCCACCCGGTCGTACGCCTCGACCTCGGAGATCGCGCCGCGGATCAGGTCGACGATCGCTACCGGGTTTCGCCAACCGCGGCCGGGCGCGGAGCCGGCAAGGATGACCAGGTCCTCGGCGTGCCGGCGGAGCCGGGTCGCCAGGTGGTCGACCTGGAACAGCTCGGCCAGCTCGTCCGGGTCCTCGGCGCGGCGCTCCATCCGGTCCAGCAGGTGCAGCTGACGGTGCACCAGGCTCTGGCTGCGCCGGGCGATGTTCAGGAAGACCTCGTTGAGCCCACGCCGCAGGGTGACCTCGTCCACGGCGGCCTGGACGGCGGTGCGCTGCACCTCGGTGAAGGCGCGGCCGACCTCGCCGATCTCGTCGTGGCCGTACTCGAGTGGCGGTGCCTCCCGGGCGACGTCCACCTGCTCGCCGCGACGCAGTCGGGTCACCACGTCCGGGAGACGGTGCTCGGCCAACTCGAGCGCGGCGGTGCGGACGCCACTGAGACGCTGGACCAGCGTGCGGCCGAGGCGCAACGCCACCAGCACCGAGACGACCACTGCGACAAGCCCGAGCACACCGGCGGCGGCGAGCCGCACCAGGATGCGTACCGCCATCGGCACGGAGCGGTCGGTGAGACCGTCGGCCTCGGCCAGCTCGAAATCGCGCAGCTGCTGCTGCACCGCGTCGTAGCTGGCCTGCCAGGCCGCCGCGTCGACCGGCGGTCGGCCGGACCGGTTGGCCGCGACCAGCGCGTCCTGCATCGTGCGCAGCCGGGTGAACGCCTCGCTCTCGGTCAACCGTTGGTACGCGACCCGGCCGGACTCGGGCAGGTCGGCCACGGCGTTGTCGGTGAGCCACCGTTGGTTGCCGATGGCCTGCACGAGTTGGGCGTGCTCCCCCTCGGCGAACCGTCCGGCGAACAACGCGCCGGCCAGCAGGGCGTCGCTCTGGCCGAGCAGTTCCCGGGACCGGCCCAACGCGGTGAGCGCCAGGGCCTGCCGGTTGAGGTCCGGGTCGTTGAGGGTCGCCATCGCGGAGAACGTCTGGAAGGCCGCGGTGACCATGCCGCTGTACAGGCCGATCGCGCCGCTGCGGTCCACCTTGCGGTCGTCGATGAACTGCCGCCCGGCCGGCAGCGCCGCCAGGGCGGTGAGCAGGTCGTCGATCCGCGCCTCCAGCGGGTCGTCGGCGGCGTCGCGCAGGGCTTCCCCGTCGACCCGGCGACGCAGCTCGGCGATGGCCCGGTCGGTGCGCTCCCGCTGCTCGGCCAGGACCGGGAGCTGGGCGGTGCCCGCGAGCTGCACCACCGAGAGCCGGCGTTCCCGTTGCAGCTCGGTGACCACGATCTCGCCGGGGCGACCCAGGTCGTAGAGCAGGGTGCGGGCGGAGAGCAGGTCCAGGGCGGGACCGAAGGTGAGCGTGGTCGCGAAGATCCACAGCGCCAGGAGCGCGGTCACCGGCGCGACGACCAACGCGGTCAGCTTCGAACGGATCGGCCAGTCGCGGGTTCTCATCAGACCTCGCCCGTACAGGGGTGGCAGGAGGGGTGCCGGCACCGCCGGGCAACGCGTCGGCCGGCGGTGCGCCCGGCGTGACGCCGGGCACCGGCGCGGGCGCCTTGGGCAGGATACGTAATCGGGGGCCGTTGCACTACCGCCCGTCGCACCGACATCGACGCTCCGAGATGCCCCGCACCGGGCGGCGGAAGGTCCGCTTTCTGGACTCGGTCAGGTCTGCGCCGCTCGGCGGGCTGCGGCCCTCGGCAGCTCCTTCTCCCGCTCCCGCACACAAGCCGGCCAGAAAGTACCTCGGATCGGGATTGGCGATCAGTGCGCGGAGGGAATACCAGGTGACGAAGGAGGAGCCATGTCGCCCACGCAGGTAATCGTCATCGTGCTCGTCGTGCTCGTGATCGTCGCGGTGCTGGCCGTGGCCGTCCGGTCGCTCGGCCGCCGTCGCGCGCTGCGCGACCGGTTCGGGCCGGAGTACGACCGGGTGGTGGAGGAGCAGGACAGCCGATCCGCCGCCGAGCGCGAACTGCGCGACCGGGAACGCCGGCACGCCGAGCTCACGCTCACCCCGCTCAGCCCGGAGTCCCGGGCCCGCTACAGCGCCGCCTGGGAGGAACTCCAGGTGCGCTTCATCGACTCGCCCGGCGAAACGGTTGGCGACGCCGACGCTCTGGTCACCCGGCTCATTGAGGAGCAGGGCTACCCGACCGGCGACTTCTCCGACCAGATCGCCCATCTCTCCGTCGAGCACGCTCGCACACTCACCAACTACCGCGACGCGCACGACATCCACCTGCGCAACTCCCGGGGCGAGGCCAGCACCGAGGAGCTGCGGCAGGCGGTCGTGCACTACCGGGCGCTCTTCGCCGATCTGCTCGGCGAGGAGCCGGTCGGCCACCGCGCGCCCGAACAGCGCCACCACCCGGACCACGACTCCACGAGCCGCTGAGGAGGTCACCGATGCGCCAGGAAGAGCAGCAGGTGAGCAACGACCACCCGGAGGCCGTCCGGTCCGCGCCCGTCCCGGTACCGCCCACCGGCGACCGGGCCGGCCGCTCGGACGTCCCCGAGGATGCCCTGGAAGACCGGGGCACCTTCGACAACCAGACCGCCGCCGACGAGCGGGCCGACTCGGACGAGCGGTTCGACGCCACCGAGCCGGTCGACGACACCGACCGGGCCGACCACACCACACGGATCGGCGACGCCGACCGGTTCGACGACGCGGAGCGGGATGCCGCGTACGACCCGGTCGACGACGAGCGCGCCGACGACTCCGACCCGCGCCACCGGCGGGACGACCGCTCCGCCGACGAGGGCGGCTTCCACGAGCCGGGGCCGCTGCCCACGGCGTTCGGCGCCACCACGGTGGCCGACGCGGTGGCCGCCTCGGCACTGGCCAGCCCCAACCCGCAGGATCAGCCGGACGCCCGGGCCGAACGGACGGCCCAGCCGGGCGACGGCGCCGAGGACGGCGAGCGGGAGGGCCTGCGGGCCGACCCCACTGCCGAGTTGCACCGCCGGGACGCCGCCCCGGGGACCGACCCGGACGCGGTGACCGCCGGCGCGGCCGGTTACGGCAGCGCGACACCCGAGATGGTCGACCCGGACGCCGACGGCGAGCCGGTCGACACCGAGGGCGACGGCACGTCGTTGGGGGCCGCCGGGACATCCCGGCCCGCCGGGTCGACAGTCGCGGCGGAGCCGGCGACACTCCTGGACACCGACACCGCACAGGGCTTCCGCGACCGCTGGCGGGACGTGCAGCTGCGTTTCGTCGATGATCCGCAGGCTGCGGCCGGCGAGGCGCAGTCGCTGGTGGAGGAGGCCATCCAGGCACTCTCCTCGGCGCTGGCCGCGCAGAAGACCACGCTCGGCGGATGGCAGGACGCCGGCTCGGCCGACACCGAGCAACTGCGGATGGCGGTGCGCAACTACCGGGACTTCCTGGACCGCGTACTGGGTCGCTGAACGACGCACCGAGGGGCGCCCCGGCCGGCTGGCTGGGGTGCCCCTCGCGCTGTGCGGCAGGTGCCGCCGCGGCGGCGGGTGAGCGACAGGCGCGCGACCCCACGCCGAATCGCCCGAACCGGACTCCACCTGCTTCGAGGCGTGAAACGTTTCGGACGGGGTAATAGGGCGCGCGCGTACCAACTGGCGCGGACGTCGGGTTGAGGGGTGGCGGGATGGACGGCGACGGTCTTCGGCTCGACATGAACGGCCTGGACTACCTGATTCTGGCGCTGTACTTCGTCACCGTCCTCGGGGTCGGCGTCGCCGCACGCCGGGCGATCCGGACCAGCGTCGACTTCTTCCTCTCCGGCCGGTCCCTGCCGGCCTGGGTGACCGGGCTCGCCTTCGTCTCGGCGAACCTGGGCGCGTTGGAGATCATCGGGATGGCCGCGAACGGTGCCCAGTACGGCGTCATGACCGTCCACTACTACTGGATCGGCGCCGTGCCGGCGATGGTCTTCCTCGGCATCGTGATGATGCCCTTCTACTACGGCTCGAAGGTCCGCAGCGTGCCGGAGTACCTGCGGCTGCGGTTCAACCGCCCCACCCACCTGCTCAACGCGCTCAGCTTCGCCGTCGCCCAGGTGCTCATCGCCGGCGTGAACCTCTACGCGCTGGCCCTGGTGATGCAGGCGCTGCTCGGCTGGCCGCTCTGGACCGCGATCGTGGTCGGCGCGGCGATCGTCCTTGCGTACATCACCATCGGTGGTCTGACCGGCGCGATCTACAACGAGGTGCTCCAGTTCTTCGTCATCCTGGCCGGTCTCATCCCGGTCACCGTGATCGGCCTGGTCAAGGTCGGCGGGGTGAACGGCCTGATGGACGCGGTACGCGACTCCAAGCTCGGCGAGGCGGGCCTGCACGCCTGGCAGGACACCGGCAGCACCGACAACCCGCTGGGCGCGCAGTGGATCGGCATCGTCTTCGGCCTCGGCTTCGTGTTGTCCTTCGGCTACTGGACGACGAACTTCGCCGAGGTGCAGCGGGCGCTGTCCGCGAAGAACATGAGCGCCGCCCGGCGTACGCCGATCATCGCCGCGTACCCGAAGCTGCTCATCCCCCTGGTCACGGTGATCCCCGGCCTGGTGGCCCTGGTGACGGTGAAGGGCCTGGGGGCAGAGAGCGGCGACCTGCAGTACAACAACGCCATCCCGCTGCTGATGCGCGACCTGCTCCCCAACGGCGTGCTGGGCGTCGCGGTCACCGGCCTGTTGGCCTCGTTCATGGCCGGCATGGCGGCGAACGTGAGCGGCTTCAACACCGTCTTCACCTACGACATCTGGCAGGCGTACATCCGCCGCGACCGGCCGGACGACCACTACGTGCGGGTCGGGCGGTGGGCGACGGTCGCCGCCGTGGTGGTCGGTATCGGCACGGCGTTCATCGCTGCCGGGTTCAGCAACATCATGAACTACATCCAGGCGCTCTTCTCCGTCTTCAACGCGCCACTGTTCGCCACCTTCATCATCGGCATGTTCTGGAAGCGGATGACCGCGCTCGCCGGCTTCTGGTCGCTGCTGCTGGGAACCCTGGTGTCGCTCAGTCTCTACCTGCTCTACAAGGGTGGCGTCATCGACTTCAACTCCGACCTGGAGGAGAGCTTCTGGGGTGCCGGTCTCGCCTTCGTCACGGCGGTGGTGGTCGCCGCGATCATCACCCCGCTCACCGCGCCCAAGCGCGACGAGGAGTTGCGCGGGCTGGTCTACGGCCTTGGTGGCGTCGACCTGAAGGGGGACGTGCTGGCCGGCGACGCGGTCTGGTACCGCTCCCCGGTGCTGCTCGGCGTGATCGCTGTCGCGTTGGCCGCCCTCTTCTACATCCCGGTCTTCTAGGAAAGGAGTCGGCAGATGAGCAACGACGGCCAGCCGGCACAGGACCCGTTGATCGACGAGACGCAGGCGGAGCAGCGCCGCTCCGCCGCCGCCCGGTTGTTCGACATCCGTCGGGTGATCGGTGGCCTCTTCGTGGCGTACGGGGTGATCGTGACGTTGATCGGCGTCTTCGACAGTTCCGCCGAGGTCGACAAGGCCCAGGGAGTCCGGATCAACCTGTGGGCCGGGTTGGTGATGCTCCTCTTCGGCCTGCTCATGCTGCTCTGGCAGTGGCGACGCCCGGCGGAGCCGCCGACCCCCAACGAGAAGCAACCCGGCACCTGACGGCCGTCGCGGGGCGGCACTCCGGCCCGTCGGCCTGAGCCTGCCCCTCCGACACGGGCCGGCCCATCGGCCTGAGCCCCGCCGCTGCGGCATGAGCCCGGCACGAGGGGGTACGCCGGGAAGCAGGCAACGTGTCGGACACAGGAGGCACCACCATGACCGATCGCGATCGGCAACCGCCGTTGGAGGACAGCCCGGAGGTGGCCGCGGCGGTGGATGACGACACCACAGTCGTGCAGTTTCGGACCGGCGGCGGCCCGGACCGGGACACCCCGGGGTTCGCCGAGCCTGGTGGCCGGCCGGACGACCTCGCCCCGGACACCGACGAGTTGATCGGCGACCCGTACGCGGCCGGCACCGGGGCGACCGGGACCGGCACCGGAGCCGGCGGCGACAACATCCGCACCGGCGCTGAGCAACAGTGGGAGCCGGAGGATCTGGTGATGGCCCGCGGGCAGGACCTCACCCCGGAGAACCTGGACAAGGCCCGCCGCGATCTGGCCGAGCAGGGTCGGTCGGCGATAGAGCGCACCGTGCCCTGACCGGAGCACGAGGGGGTCCCCGGCCCGACCTTGACGGTCGGACCGGGGACCGGGGGGACCTGCCGCCGGCAGTGCCTCACCTACTGCCGGCGGCGGGTGGCTACTGGCGCGATCCGGTCAGAGCGCCGGGTACGCGTTGCGCATGAGCTCCTGGAACTGGGCGGAGAACCATGCACCCGAGATCGGCGCGCCTCCCAGCGCCCCGGTCGGGTTGTTGCCGTTGCGGGCGTTACCGCCGTACGTCGGGTCGCACATCCGGTCGAAGCCCTTGCCCTCGTTGTTCGGGATCTCCGAGCTGGAGCCGTCCGACTCGCCCGGCGGCTTCACCCAGACGTACGCGTCGATGCCCGTCGCCGGGTTCGCCCGCGGCCGCTCGCCGAGACCCGCGCCAGCCTGGTTGCACCAGTTGCCGGCGTGCGCCCGACGGTCGATCCGACCACCGTTGACGTACGTGTCGACACTCGTTGTCGCACCCGGGCCGGTGGGCCGGTTGGCGCCGCCCCAGCCGTTGCGGGACGTGTCGATCAGCATGCCGATGTTGGAGTTGAAGCCCAACGACACGAGCTTCGTCCGGAACGCCTGGGCGAAGGACAGCTCGTCGACGTAGTAGTTCCAGTCGACCCACTTGGACTGCCGCACCGTCTGGCCGTTCACGTTGTCGGTGACCTTGAAGTACGGCTCGGTGAGCGCCGAGTAGTTAGCGGTGTTGGTGATGAAGCCGTGCACGTTGTTGACAGTGCTGCCGGAGGCGACCGCAGCGGTCTTCAGGATCTCGGCGGACGGGTTGAAGTTGCTGTCCCAACCGAGCCAGCCGTGGTGCCCGGCGTCGATGTAGTTGTAGACGTTGCCGATCGCGCCCAGCTTGGCCAGGGCGTAGCCGACACCGTTCACGTACGCGCCGTTGGCCTTGACCGTGTCACACATGACAGTGCCGCCGGCCTGTCCGGAGGTGTTGGTGACCAGGTTCGGCAGCGAGTCGATCTCGATGATGTTGATGATCCGGATGTTCCGGTACTTCGAGTCGCCCTGGATCGCGGCGATCGGGTCGATGTACTCGGACTTGTACCGAGGCAGCTCGTCCGGGCCCAGCTCACCGTTGGAGGCGAGCGCGGAGCAGTCCCGGCCGGGCAGGTTGTAGATCACGAACTGGATGTAGCCCGCACCCTGGCGCAGCGC
This sequence comes from Micromonospora sp. NPDC049044, assembly GCF_040649215.1. NCBI lineage: Bacteria > Bacillati > Actinomycetota > Actinomycetes > Micromonosporales > Micromonosporaceae > Micromonospora > Micromonospora sp. NPDC049044. Next base: position 169,526 of record NZ_JBEZFA010000013.1, read on the forward strand.
CTCGTCCAGGTGGTCCTTCACTCCGAAGGCACCGTTGGAGCTGCTGTTCGGGGTGCCGTTGATCGCGGCGATCCGGTCCAGCCAGACGGCGGTGGGGTTGTTCGAGACCCGGCTTCCGCCCGGCTCCGCGTCCGCCTTGGCCTTCCACTCCGGGTTCACGTAGCCCGGGACTCCGGCGTACGGGTTGTCCACCTTCACTCCCGGCGGCGGGGTGGTCGGCGGCGGGCCCGTGGTGGGCGGCGGGGTGGTCGGCGGGGGCGTGGTGGGGGGCGGCGTGGTGGGCGGTGCGCTGGTCGGCGGCGGGGTGGTGGGGTTGCCACCGCCGTTGCAGACCACGCCGTTGAGGGTGAACGAGGTCGGCTTCGGGTTGCTGCCGCTCCACGCGCCGTTGAAGCCGATGCTCGTCGACGCACCGGTCGCGAGGGTGCCGTTGTAGGACATGCTCTGGGCGGTGACCTGGCTGCCGGACTGGGCGAACGTGGCCGACCAGCCCTGCTGCACCCGCTGGCTGGAGTTGGGGAAGGTCCAACCCAGTGTCCAGCCGTTGACCGGGTCGCCGAGGTTCTTGATGGTGATGTTGGCGGTGAAGCCGCCCTGCCAGTCATTCGTCGTGTACGCGATGTCGCACTGCGTCGCGGCCTGCGCCGCCGTGACCGGGATCGTTACCAACCCACCGGCGACCAGGGCACCCGCGCCGGCGAGCGCGAGGGCCCGGCGTTGGCCGGACAGCCTTCTCCACACATTCATGCCACTGATCTCCTTGGGCGAGACCGGGCCCAGGTACGGCCCGGCGGGACGGCCCGGTGGGCGTCCTGCACGGACGGCCGCCGGCGCCAACGGGATTTTTCGGGGACGCCCGACCCGGACGGGCGATGGTGGTGGTGCACGACCAGCGCGGTGGCGGGTCGATCGACGGCGGGACGTCGCCCCGGTGAACCGGGTGCCCTCGACTGCCTGCCTGCGCGGTGTGGCTCCCCGAACCGCGTGCGCCGATTCTTACATGGGAGCGCTTCCATGGCAATGGCTCGATGCCTGGGGCTGTGGTCGGCCGGCGGATCCGTTTCGGACGATACCCCCGAGCTCGCCCGAGCGGCACGTCAGCGGCCGTCCCCGGCACTATGGGATGGCCGTGGCGGGGCGGCACGACGAGCGCGGAACGCCGTGGGCCGCCCGCAAGGCTTCGCACCGCCTGTCACGACGCGACGTGCATTGAAAGCCGCGTAGCACCCCTTCACCTCTTACCCTGACCAAAGGTCAAAACGCGAATCTTTCACTTCATAAGTCATGAAACGGTCTAACGTCGGTCTTAGCTCGGTTGTCGCCGGGCTCAGGACAACAGGGATGGAGTGACGCAGGTCATGGCTAAGAAGATGCTCGGGAAGGTCGTTGCGGGCGCCGCGCTCGGCGGCGCGTCGCTCCTGGTGTTCGCACCGGGGATCGCCTACGCCAACGGCCACGACGACGGTGGGGACCACCAGGACGGCAAGGTTTACGCCAAGCCGCACGTCGTCAAGGCCGGCGAAGAGGTCAAGCTCCTCGAGATCTGCCCGGATCGGCAGGAGCACGCGTTCGTGTGGTCCAAGGTCACCGGCAAGGTCAAGCTCGACCCGGCCAAGAAGGACCGGGGCGAGGACCGCGAGTGGAGCGAGGAGGAGGACTCCTACGACCACGAGAACGGCAAGGACGACGAGGGCAAGGACGAGCACGGCAAGGACGACAAGGGCAAGGACCACGAGGGCAAGGACGAACACGGCAAGGACGACAAGGGCAAGGACGATAACGGCAAGGACGAGCACGGCAAGGACGAGGGCAAGGACCAGTCGCAGCCCGGTGGCCAGGGCGGCGGCGCTGCCGCCGACGCCTACGAGGACGAGGGCAGCAAGGACTGGAAGGGCGAGGAGCACGGCCAGGACGCGGACGACAGCCGCGACGAGAAGGACTGGGGCTCCAAGGACGAGGGCAAGAAGGACTGGGAGTCCAAGGACGAGCACGGCTCCGACAAGAGCTGGGAGTCGAAGGACGAACACGGCTCCGACAAGAGCTGGGACTCCCGCGAAGAGGACGAGTACGGCTCGGACAAGGGCTGGGAATCCAAGGACGAACACGGCTCCGACAAGAGCTGGGACTCCCGCGAAGAGGACGAGTACGGCTCGGACAAGGGCTGGGAATCCAAGGACGAACACGGCTCCGA